>NZ_JAQFJI010000026.1:0-2372 GCF_030440055.1 Streptococcus sp. SO4 | reverse complement strand
TAACACTGGTAAAGCAACTATTACACCAACAGTTGATATTCCAGCAGGCCCAGTAACTGTTAAAGCAACGAAAGATGGTCAAACATCAGACGCAAGTGATCCAGTTCAAGCCACAGCAGCAACTCCAACAACACCAACTCAACCAGAAATTACAACAGACCTCACAGGCAAAGCCGGCACTAAGACACCAGTTGAAGTGACAGCAGAACCAGGATCTACAGTAGCCCTCTACGATAAAGATGGCCACAAGATTGGTGAAGCTACAGCTGATAACACTGGTAAAGCAACTATTACCCCAACAGTTGATATTCCAGCAGGCCCAGTAACTGTTAAAGCAACGAAAGATGGTCAAACATCAGACGCAAGTGATCCAGTTCAAGCCACAGCAGCAACTCCAGCGAAACCAACTCAACCAGAAATTACAACAGACCTCACAGGCAAAGCGGGCACTAAGACACCAGTTGAAGTGACAGCGGAACCAGGATCTAAGGTTGAGATGTATGATAAAGACGGTAACAAGATTGGTGAAGCCACAGCTGATGAAAATGGTAAAGCAACTATTACTCCAACAGTCGACATTCCTGAAGGTAATGTGACAGTTGTAGCAACCAAGGATGGTCAAACACCAGAAGCAAGTGATCCAGTTCCAGCAACAGTTGCTAAAAATCCAGAAACTCCAGCGAAACCAAGCAAACCAGTTGTCGATACAGACCTTACAGGCAAAGCAGGTACTAAGACTCCAGTTGAAGTAACAGCAGAACTAGGCACTAAGGTAGAATTGTTCGACAAAGATGGTAAGAAGATTGGTGAAGCAGCAACAGGAGCAAATGGTAAAGCAATCATCATACCAACTGTAGATATTCCAGAAGGAAATGTGACTGCTAAAGCAACGAAAGATGGTCAAACATCAGACGCAAGTGATCCAGTTCAAGCCACAGCAGCAACTCCAACAACACCAACTCAACCAGAAATTACAACAGACCTCACAGGCAAAGCCGGCACTAAGACACCAGTTGAAGTTACAGCGGAACCAGGATCTAAGGTTGAGATGTATGATAAAGACGGTAACAAGATTGGTGAAGCCACAGCTGATGAAAATGGTAAAGCAACTATTACTCCAACAGTCGACATTCCTGAAGGTAATGTGACAGTTGTAGCAACCAAGGATGGTCAAACACCAGAAGCAAGTGATCCAGTTCAAGCCACAGCAGCAACTCCAGCGAAACCAAGCAAACCAGTTGTCGATACTGATCTTACAGGTAAAGCCGGCACTAAGACACCAGTTGAAGTGACAGCAGAACCAGGATCTACAGTAGCCCTCTACGATAAAGATGGCAACAAGATTGGTGAAACTACAGCTGATAACACTGGTAAAGCTACTATTACACCAACAGTTGATATTCCAGCAGGCCCAGTAACTGTTAAAGCAACGAAAGATGGTCAAACATCAGACGCAAGTGATCCAGTTCAAGCCACAGCAGCAACTCCAGCTGTAACTCCAGTCGTGAACCCATCAGCCCTTACAGATGCCGAAAAAGCAAAAGTAGCGGACGAAGTTAAGAAAGCTAACCCAACAGCAACAGATGTTAAAGTTGGTGAAGATGGTACAGCAACCGTAACCTTCCCAGACGGTTCAACAGCAAGTTTGACACCAGCACAGACAGTAAAAGAAGCTGATAAAGAGCTTAAGGATCCAGCTGTAACCCCAGTTACAGATCCAAGCAACTTGACTGATGCGGAAAAAGCTAAAGTAGCCGACGAAGTTAAAAAAGCTAACCCAACAGTAACAGATGTTAAAGTTGGTGAAGACGGCACAACAACAGTTACATATCCAGGTGGTACAACAGCTGTTCTCCCATCAAATAAAACTGTTAAGAGATCAGTTGATAAAGAAATTAAGGATCCAGCTGTAACACCGGTTACAAATCCAAGCAATTTGACTGATGCCGAAAAAGCTAAGGTAGCAGAAGAAGTTAAGAAAGCTAACCCAACCGTAACAGATGTTAAAGTTGGTGAAGACGGCATAACAACAGTTACATATTCAGATGGTACAACAGCAACCTTAACTCCAGAGAAGACAGTAAAAGAAGCTGACTCAAATGGCGTTAATAGTCCAGCTGTAACCCCAGTTGTAAATCCATCAGCTCTTACAGATTCTGAAAAAGCTAAGGTAGCTGAAGAAGTTAAGAAAGCTAATCCAACCGTAACAGATGTTAAAGTTGGTGAAGATGGTACGGCAACAGTGACATATCCAGATGGTACAACAGCGGTTATCTCTCCAGATAAGACTGTTAAGAAATCTGCTGATAAAGTCATTAAAGATCCAGCTGTAACTCCAGTCGTTAATCCATCAGCCCTTACAGATGCCGAAA
>NZ_JAQFJI010000025.1:0-3768 GCF_030440055.1 Streptococcus sp. SO4 | reverse complement strand
TAAGCTCTCGTTGATCAATATCATAGTTTGCTATTTAATTTTAACTAAAAAAATCATTATACAAATCAATCTACTAAAGATGAATTTATGGTATACTAACGATAATAAATAGTTATCGATAGGAGAATATTTATGTACTATGGACGCAACAATGAAATAGAACAGCTAAAACACCATTTTAAGTATTCTAGCAATGATAAAAATAGTTTATTCATTATAAATGGTTTTAGTGGCAGTGGCAAGACTGAATTAGTTAAAGAAGTTAGCCAACAAATATATAGAAATAATAAAGAAATTTTTATTTTATATGTTGATGTTGCAAATGATGGATTTGAAAGTAATAAATTTTTTGAAAATTTATTAAAAGGAGCTTATATAGCTACTCAATTCAGGAGAAATCTTTGTTTATCTATACCACATAAATATTCGTTCTCAAATTATTTAAGAAAACAAAAACTAACCAACTTAACATTGAAGCATAGTTTTAAACTTATCAAATCACTAATTTCATTAAACGTTCCGTATAAGAAAATTATTGACTATCCTTGGGAGGAAGTTATTTCTGAAATAAAAGAAGAAATTTTCGAAAGTGATCTATATTTACGTTACTTCTATAATATTTCAAAAAAAGTCAGAGTTAACATAATTATTGATAATTATCAATTTTTACCTGATAATATAAAAATAAAATTTGAAGATGATTTCAACACACTTCAAAAAGGAATTTCTTTGACCATAATACATCGAACTGATGAAGGTGTCAGTTTAGTTGATAAATTAGATACATTAGATAATTATACTTCTAATGTATTAAATTTATCTTATCTGACAGAAGAAGAGTGTAAATTATTAATAAATAATCAGATTGATTTTCTAGATAATACCATGTTAAATCAAATTTGGCAGTTAACTAAAGGAAATTATAAAGAAATTGAATTAATTATTAATAAACTGGCAGACAACCCTAATTCAGAACTACTTAGTATTTCTGACATTTATAATAAACTTTCAGACACTCAAAAAAATATTCTGATTATATCATCAATTTTTCCAGCTGGAATGAGTAAAGAAATAGTTTTTAACTACATAAAATCTATTATAGAGGACACAACTGAAGTATCGAATTCGTTAAATGCTCTTATTAATGCAGGCTTTGTATACATTAATGGAGATACAAATGATAAGATAAAAATATCACATGAATCAATTGTTAATAGTATATTAAATCAAACTACTGATTCTGATCTTAAATTAGTCACAGAGAATCTTAAAATATATTTAGAACAGACTATCTTATCCATAGGAATAGGTGGTGAATTAGCTTACTTAATTCACTGCTTAATACATATCAGTAGTCTTGAAGAGTTAAGACAAAATATAGAATACATTAAAAAATTACTCGAAATAGAGTATAGAAAAAATTCTTATTTTTATATCGTATCTTTGAGTAAAAAGATATTTAATTTAATAGAATTATTACCAGAGAAATATATACATTATATTTTGAATTCACATCAATGGACTTCAAATTTTAATGATGGTTTAACAATTCTTAGAAATCTTAAAGTTGAGTATTATTCGGAAAATATAAATTTATATTATCCTAGATTTTTAATTCAACTATATGAATTTAATGAAGCGTTAAATTTACTAGAAAAATTAGAAAACAACTCAGGAAATTTGCTCTATAAATTAAACGCTTATGGACATCTAGGTAAAGATAAAGAAGCAATAAAACTTCTTAATGAAACTCTTAATGCAGTAGAAAAAGATGATTTTTATTATATTATTTTACGAAATTCTGCCCATTATTTTCCAATTGAACAAGCTACTAAAAATCTCAAATTAGCATTAGAGTATTTTCAAGTGAATGAGCAGTATATTCCTGTTGCAACTGTATATAATAATTTAGGAGTCATTTATACATGGAATAGAGAATATGATTTAGCTTTAGAAAATCTCAACAAAGCAGAAAAAATACTAAAAAAATATGATTCAAATGAAATTTTTGAATCATATTGTAATAAATCAGTTTTATTTCTAATGAAGAAAGATTATCAACAATCTCTAGAATATATCAATAAATCACTTCAAATGTGTCCTAAATCTTTAACTTTAGATGTTCGTATGCTTAAACTAAATAAATTAGTTGTTGAATTAGTGTCTGAAAATATTTCTCTTATAGATTTTCAGAATTCTTTAAGATACTTTGAGTCAGAAATTCCACTAATAGATGATCCTTGGTATAAATTTCAAGTTGTATACAATCTAAAACAAATTAGTGATATTCCTTCTGTTTATGATCAATCATATATTGAAAATTATAAGGATGGATTAACTAAATACTATATACTAATTCCATATAAAAATTATAATTTTTGTCTGGGTCTATCTCCTAATTGGAGATATTAATCTGTTTGTGATATTTGCTAATGAGTTCAGAGTGTATAGAGTAGTTGAATTGTTTATATTTTAGTAAATTAGCTACTAGTTCAGCTAATTTCTGTATATCAGGCTCTGTGTATCCTAGATTTGTAATACCAACTGTTCCTAACCTAATTCCTGAAGTAGTCATTGGACCATATTTATCATTCGGAATTTGATTACGATTAACCAATATTCTATGCTCGAAAAGTAACTCCTCTGCTTCTTTACCATTAAAGTTTAGATTTGATAAGTTGATTAAAACAACATGAGTTTTTGACTGTTTATAGATGACATCGATTCCATAGCTAGTTAAGCAATCTATTAACAGTTGAGTATTTTTAAGGACTTCTTTAGCATAACTTTGAATATCTATTGACAATAATTTAATTAAACATATACATTTAGCAAATAATGCAGATTGTGTCGGACCCCCTTGGGTTCTAGGAAAAATAGAATAACTTATTTCTCTTTCAAAAGAGCTACGATAAACTAGCACACCTCCTTGAGGTCCACGTAAACACTTATCCATTGTAAAAGTAGCAAAATCTACAAAAGGGAAAATTGCTTGATGAATATCTGCCATAATATACAAGACACTATGGCAGATATCTGCCAATATGAGAGTGTCAGGACTAGTTTCTTTAACCGTCTTATAAATTTTTTTATAATTAAACTCATTTCCATACGATGAAGCACCGACAACAAGTAATTTGGGTTTATATAGCTCTAATAATTCCCTTAGTTCAATAAAATCTACTTTTAAATTATTATCTAAATGATAATATATAACCTTACCTCTACCTGTGTAAGTGTGTGAAATATGCCCCCCGTCTTTTGGTGATAATGATAGAATAAAATCATCTCTTTCTAAAACTCCATTATAAACAATTTGATTAGCCTGAGTTCCAGAATTTGGTTGTAAACTAACTCGATAATCTTTGGACCTTATATTAAAGAGTTTGCAACACAATTCCTCAGCATATACTTCAATATCATCTAATGAAGTACAATGAGGAAAATAACGTTTTTCAACAACGCCTTCAGTTGGAAGTGTAGAAAGTGGAAAGCTTTGTATTTTTAATACTTCGCTGAATGGATAGCTAATACAAGCAGCAAGATTTATGATACTATTTTGATCTTGATTATATGATTCAAGAATTTTATTCAATCTCTGATAAATTTTTCCTTCAAACTTATTAGTTATATACACTTATTTCTCCTATCGATAACTATTTATTATCGTTAGTATACCATAAATTCATCTTTAGTAGATTGATTTGTATAATGATTTTTTTAGTTAAAATTAAATAGCAAACTATGATATTGATCAACGAGAGCTTA
>NZ_JAQFJI010000024.1:0-5298 GCF_030440055.1 Streptococcus sp. SO4 | reverse complement strand
TGGTTCGTCTTGTTCAGTTTTCAAAGGTCTTTGTCACTCACTTCTCTCAAGTGACAACTATATTAGTATATCACAGCCGCTTTCGCTTGTCAACACTTTTTTGAAACTTTTTTTAATTTTTTTCATCCAGTGTTTCATCTGCTTTATACTATAGTCCGTACGGGATTCGAACCCGTGTTACCGCCGTGAAAAGGCGGTGTCTTAACCCCTTGACCAACGGACCGGAGTTGTTATTTTCAACTCTTACTATTATACCGACTTTTCTTACTTTGTCAACACCTTTTTTTAAATTTTTTTAGAAGTCTTGTAATGTTGCCTTCAGCTCTCTGAGAAGGGCTTTGCGACCTTTAAATCGTTCGTCTGCCCAGAGGCGTTCATAAGCTTCTTGCTTATCTTCTGGTAATTTTCTTCTATAAGTATCCAACAATTCATGAAGGGCGTAGTAATCATCCAACCACAATCCTCCTTCTGGTAGGCGATGGCTAATCTCCCCTACTTCTTCATAGGCCATCCGGTCTAGACGACGTTTTTGACTCTCTTGTTTTCTGACACTATCAAGGATTCGATTGCGAAATTTTGTTTTGAAGTAGACGTAGAGCTTCTTTTCCTCTTCCACTAATTCTGGATGGACCTCAAGCAGTTCATAAAGACAGATCATGCCCTCTTGGTCCCAATCCTCTTTCTCCCACAGGTGGAGATAATAATCTTTTCTACATTTATGAACAATTCCTTTTACCTTTGCATAATATTTCTCAAGCATTTGCTTCCCCCCCTTTCTCTGCTTGTAGTATAGCAGAGAAAGGGGGAAAGAGGGGCACTAGTTTCTATCTTGTGCTGTTTTTACTCTCTAATGATATGGCAGTTGTGAATACTGACAAGTGAGGGTAAAAAAAGACAACTGTTTTCTATACGGTTGTCTTTACTTTGTAATTTTAATTGATGAAATGTCCGATTAAAGTTCTGCAATCTGGTTAAGATTTACTTCTGCAACTGTATCATTACCAAACATTGAGATAATCATCTTAACTTTATTGTTATCAATTTCTGTGATCTTACCTGTGTAATCTGCGAAAGCACCGTCAATAATACGAACAGTTTGACCAACTTCGACATCAATATCAAATTCTTGGACAGTTTGACCCATAGAAACTAAAATATCACGAATTTCTTGTTCCAAAAGTGGAGTTGGTTTTGATCTATTACCGTGTGAGCCTACGAATCCTGTTACGTTTGGTGTGTTACGCACAACAAACCATGCTTCGTCGGTCATAACCATTTCTACAAGAACATAACCTGGAAAGCGATTTTCTTCGATTTCTTTTTTCTTTCCATTTTTTTCTACTTGCACTGTTTGTGTAGGAATTTCAACACGTAGAATATTTTCTAGCATATTGTATGTTTGTGCACGTTGCAATAGATTTTCTTTTACTTTATTTTCGTAGCCAGAATAAGTTTGTAGCACAAACCATCCTTTATCAAAACTATCCATGTTTTTTCCTTTCCTAACTGAAGAATTTCAGCGACTAGATCTTTTTCTTAGCTTATTTTAAAAAATATTAATAAAACGAATCAATCCGCTAACAATCAATTGGTCAAAAATATAAATCATCACTACAAAGAAAGCAGTGTATTCCATGATAGATTTAAAATCTAACCAACTTTCCTTGCGAGTCGGCCAAGTTGTTTCTTTAAGAAGTTTAAAAATATCCTTAATAAAACGCATCGTTTTCTCCTATCTCGTTTCTCGGTGTGTGGTGTACTTGCCACAGTGTTTACAAAATTTATTTACTTCTAAGCGTGTTGGTTTTGGATTTCCACTAATCTTAATCGAATAGTTTCTAGAACCACAAACCGCACAGGCTAGACTTGCTTTTTTAAGTGCCATAACGCCTCCATCTTACCTATTATAACAAGAATCCTCTGCTTTGACAAGCTTAATTGTTTTTTGTATTCTTAAAACTTTCTATTTAAATTTGCAAAATATGGTTTCTTTTAATCTCGCACTGTAATATATAGAAATTGAAAAAACCTAGGAATCATCCTAGGCTTTATGTTTCTTATTTACCAAGGTAGTATTCAGAAACTACGTTCAATTTTTCGTCAAATTCGAATACCAATGGTGGGAAGTTAGGGATTTCTACATCCATGATTTCGTCGTCTGACAAACCTTTGATGTGTTTTACAAGAGCACGGATTGAGTTACCGTGTGCTCCTACGAATACATTTTTACCATCTTTAAGAGCTGGAGCGATTTTATCTTCCCAGAATGGAAGGGCACGTTCCAAAGTCACTTTCAAGTTTTCAGCATCTGGGATAACTGAGTCGTCAAGTGAAGCGTAACGACGGTCAGTGTGAGCTGAGTGCTCATCGTCGCGATCCATTGCTGGAGGCAATACATCGTATGAACGACGCCAGATGTGAACTTGTTCATCACCAAATTGTTCAGCTGCTTCAGCTTTGTTTTTACCAGTCAAACCACCGTAGTGACGTTCGTTCAAGCGCCATGATTTTTCAACTGGAACCCACAATTGGTCAGATGCTTCAAGAGCCAAGTTAGTTGTTTTGATTGCACGTTTCAATACTGAAGTGTAAGCTTGGTCAAATTCGATACCAGCTTCTTTGATCAATTTACCAGCGTCAATCGCTTGTTGTGTTCCTTTTTCAGACAAATCAACATCAGCCCAACCAGTGAAAAGGTTAGCTTTGTTCCATTCAGACTCACCGTGGCGAGCAAAAACCAATTTTACCATTTGATGGATACTCCTTTTATTTTCCGAGGTTTCCCTCGTTTATCTATTCTATTTTACACAATTTTTCACAAAAAAGCTAGTCAAAATCAATCAAAAAAGAGAAGCGACTTCTTGTCTCTTCTCTTTTAGTATAGAATTATCCTTCGATTTGGAAATGTTTTAAGCTTGACAAGTATAGCGCTCCACCAATGATGAGGATAATTCCACCAATCCATCCCAAGAACGGAATCAATGATACTACCGATCCAACGATAAATAAGATAGACGGAGCAAGTGAGATACGCTTGTCATCCTTATAGTAGACAAGAGTGAGAATTCCTAGGATTAGAGTTGCGATTTTTACTAAAGTAAAAACAAGGAAAACAATTCCCAAAACAACTCCCGCAAAATCTTCATTTTCAGAAATAGCTGCAATCATAACGATAACGACTGGTAAAATTGCTAAAACAGCTCCTGCAATGATCCCAATAATTCCATCAACTTGTGCAAGTGTTTTTGTCTTCATAAATGTCTCCTCAAAATTCTATTTAATCGTTATTTTACCATATTTTAGTTTTTATTTAAAGTTTTTACCAGCCTGGTATGGAATTGATGATTCCTTTACTGGATCTCTATACGAGGTAAACTAGTGATATTTTAAGTGTAATTGTTCTATTTTTTACTTGTTATTTTACATTATGTTCAGTCATTCAAGTAATCCACTTATTTTTTTTCATAACCTCGTGAAATATTCTCACTCAAATCAAAAACTATATCTAACTTACCTCTAATTAGTAGAGAAGTATTTATCATTAGATTTGTTGCTAATCTTTAGTATTACCCATTTATTAGTTTAGGTTATACTCATCATTTATTTTTTGATTATTCTATTATTTTTGAGGTTAACTTTAGTTACAAGTCAGTTTCATTCTCAATCTCGATTATCTTCTAGATTTTCTAACTGTTTATATTTTCTATTTTGGCGGTTTAACCCCTTATGTAAGGCTATCTGAGTTAAATATCCGTTTTCTTGTTCTATGCCTTACTCAGATTTAATTTAGTGTTCTTGATCGTTTCTGATAGAACTATACAACTACAGTGGATTGAACCTAGAATAGTACGACAAGGATTCTAAAACGTTTCTATAAATTAATTTGACTTTCCTAGCCTCATTGTTCATATCTTTTTTCAATCCATTATATAATGGATTGAATCTAGAATAGCACACCAAGGATTCTAAAGCGTTTTTAGAAATTAATTTGACTTTCCTAATCTCTTTGTTCACATCTTATTTCAATCCACTATAGTATTAATAAATTGTTGACTAATTTACATTCTGCAATTTTTCCGAGATATCGTTATCAGGAAAAAATTTTATTTATCTGACTTCAAATAATAGTAAAACTAGCCTTAAAATCAAAAAACCGTAAGAATTTCTTCTTACGGTTTTTCTAGCAGTCTCAAAGAATAATCATTCTCAGTTTTGCTTTATTTGAGCTTTTTATTTACTCTTCTTCCTCGCGTTTTTTAGCGATGAGGAGTCCTCCTGTCGCTGCTGCAAGAAGTGCTAGAGCAAGTGAAGCGCTAGATTGTTTTGTACCAGTGTTTGGTAATTCTTTAGCACCCGCTTTCTTAGCTGGAGTGTTATCAGAAGCTGGAGCTGCATTAGCTGCAACAGTTACTTTAACTGGAACTTCATCCTTAGATCCATCTGGATATGTTACGACAACAATAGCATCTTTTTCACCTGGTGTTGTAGTGTCTACTGGTGTCTTGTACTCAAACTTAGTTCCTGATGGAAGATCACCTACGTTGCCAATTGAATCTTTAGCGTTTGGTTTATCACCTGGTTTAACTGTTTGATCTTTCGCTACTGGGGTGTTCTTGTCCGCATCTGTACTTGGAGTTACAGGCGCTGGTGTGTTTGGAGTTACTACCTTAACAGTTACTGGAACTTCATCCTTAGATCCATCTGGGTAAGTCACAACGACTGTTGTACTCTTATCACCTGGGGTTGTTGTATCAACTGGAGTCTTGAATTCGAACTTAGTTCCTGATGGAAGATCTCCAACGTTTCCGATTGATTTCTTAGGATCTGGAGTTTCACCAACATTGACTGTTTGGTCCTTAGGTGTTGGCGTGTTCTTATCCGCATCTGTTTTTGGATCTACTACCTTAACAGTTACTGGAACTTCATCCTTAGAACCATCTGGGTAAGTTACAACAACGGTTGCTCCCTTATCGCCTGTTGTAGTTGTATCTACTGGATCTTTGAAGGCATAGGTTGTACCACTTGGGAGATCTCCTGTATTACCAATTGAATTCTTAGCGTCTGGTGTTTCACCCTTCTTAACTGTTTGATCTTTAGCTGTTGGGGTGTTTTGATCTGCTTGTGTTGGGTTTTCTACTACCTTAACAGTTACTGGAACTTCATCCTTAGAACCATCTGGGTAAGTTACAACAACGGTTGCTCCCTTATCGCCTGTTGTAGTTGTATCTACTGGATCTTTGAAGGCATAGGTTGTACCACTTGGGAGATCTCCTGTATTACCAATTGAATTCTTAGCGT
>NZ_JAQFJI010000023.1:0-7187 GCF_030440055.1 Streptococcus sp. SO4 | reverse complement strand
CAATTGAATTCTTAGCGTCTGGTGTTTCACCCTTCTTAACTGTTTGATCTTTAGCTGTTGGGGTGTTTTGATCTGCTTGTGTTGGGTTTTCTACTACCTTAACAGTTACTGGAACTTCATCCTTAGAACCATCTGGGTAAGTTACAACAACGGTTGCTCCCTTATCGCCTGTTGTAGTTGTATCTACTGGATCTTTGAAGGCATAGGTTGTACCACTTGGGAGATCTCCTGTGTTACCAATTGAATTCTTAGCGTCTGGAGTTTCACCCTTGTTTACTGTTTGTTCCTTAGCTGTTGGAGTGTTCTTGTCAGCGTCTGTTGCTGGTTTTGTAACTGTAAATTTAAATGTTTCAGTTACAGGTTGTCCATCAGCACCTTTTACTGGTTGACCATTTTTACCAAGAACTGTGATCGTTACTTCTGATTCACCTTCAGTTGTTGGTGTGCCTGTAATTTGTTTTGTTACTGGGTCGTAAGAAACACCATCCGGAAGTCCTTCAACCTTGATAGAACCATCTGTAGGAACTTTCTCTACTGTGACAGTAACTGGTGTGATTTCTTTTCCTACTACACCTGTTTGATCATCAATTGGAGTAATTTTTGAAGCGATTGAGTTTGGATCTTTAGTGTTTGTACCATCTGTTGTTTCGTCTGAATCTTTGACACCATCATTATCATCATCTTCATCCGTTACATCTGGGATCTTATCACCATCAGTATCCAACTTAAAGGTAGCCTTGGCTGTATCAGTTGAGTTGTCTTTGTATGTTACTTTGACAGGTACTTCAACTTCTTCAACTGTTGTTCCTGGCTTAGCTTCAACAGTGATTTTTCCTGTATTTTCGTCGATTGATACAGTGTAGCCTTCTGGAGCTACAAAGTCAGATGGAATACTATATTTAGCACCTTCTGGAGCTGGTGTATCTTTCCCACCTTTATCTGTGAAAGTTGGCGTTGCTGTAGCAGGGGTTCCTGGTGTTACAAGTGTGTCAGCATATTTTGGAGTGTATTTGTCTGTTTCTTCATCAAGAACAGCAGTGAATGAATCAAGTGCCAATGCTGAATGAAGGTCACTTGTGTCTTCGCCTTGGAGGAATACAGCTGATGTATAGATTGCTGGTTCTGTAAGATCATTTGGCACAGTGAGTGGTACTGACTTAGCAGTTCCTTCTGCTGTTGACATTACAGTTGTTGCTTCACCGATTGCTTTACCATCTTTGAACCAACGGATTTGGTATTCGCGTGATGGCATAAGTCCACCAGTAGTACTTTCAGCAGTATTTCCTGGTTTTGCAAAATGATCAGAATTGTCATATACCAAGATGTCGTGCATTGGTTGTGGTGCGATTAGGGCAAAGTTTGTATTTGAAATATTTGCTGCCGCAAGTGATGAAGGTCCTACTGGAAGAACGGCATCTGACGTACCTTCAAACATATTTGATTGGTAGTTATTGCTCCAAATAGCATAGTCATTGACAAGAACAGTGGCATAAACATAATCCGTATTAATGTGACGGTATTTTTGTCCAATAGTTCCATTCCACTTCATAAGATGTTCATTGTCTAAATCTTCATCTTTAACAAGTGTTCCAAACTCTGCATCTGAAATTTTCTTAGAAAGTCCACTGTTAGCCTTATCAGCGCTCACACCATAAAGACCACGGAATGGAATACGATAGTAACCGTCTTTATCAACTGGTACTACAACAGTTTCAGCGATATGTGAACCTTTACCATTCTTAGCTTCATATTCTTTGATAATTTCAGCTTGAGCAGCTTTGAAATCATCAAGTTTGTAGTTTTTGTGTTCTTTTTTCCATTTGTCAAAAAGACGAGTCACTTCATCATTTACGTATGAAGCCGCTACTTTAACGTTTGTAGCATTGATATCGTAGCTGTCTTTTTTATACATACGTGCGTCAGAACCACTTGGGTCACGAAGTTCGTACCACACTCTACCACGGATTGTACCATAATCGCCTTTACGTGAAAATTGGCCGTCTGCTTGGTCACCTGTCTGACGGTCTGCTTCTGGTTTCAAGAGATAGTCTTCAGAATTTGGTTTTTCTTGAAGAACTACTTGACCACCAACAATACGGTTGATACCAGCCGTGAAATCCCAAGTTTCATTTAAACGGCTAAGACGTCCGTGGAAACCTGTACGTTGGTCACCTGATTTGATGACAGTGTATTTTGTTGGATCTGGATTTTCTACCCAAGTACGAATAGCAAGCTTAGGGTCTCCTGCAAGTTGAAACTCACCTGTGGCTCCTAGACGGTTTGCTACCGATTTAGACAAGTCAAATACAAAAGTTCCATCTTGTTCACTTGTTGTCTTATAAACTGGTGACACAAAACCTTTACCAGTTACATACTGAAGGTAGACATTTACACCACCAAGGCGTTTTGCATCTTCTTGGTTATCGTTATTGACTGTTCCATTACGGTAAAGCCAAACTGTTCCTTGATAAGTTTGCTTTTCACCCTTCACACCCGGACTGTAGATTGCTTTCTTTTGAGCTTCATTCTGAAGTTCAGAGTCAAAAGAGCGTGTAGTTCCATTTACTGGAGAAAGGGCACGACGTGAACGTGTAGGAGCTTCCGAAGTAGCTTCTGCCTTGACTTTAACTGTTTGAGAAGCTGACAATGTTGCGCTTGATCCGTCTGCAAATGTTACAATCGCAGATCCATCATTGCTAACTTGAACAGAAACTGCAGTCGGATTTGAACCTTTAATCGCTTCAGTAACATTTGAAATTTCTTCAGCAGTTAATGCTGATGCATCCGCTACTGTTGTCAAGCTTGGTGCTTGAACAGAATCTGATTCTTTTGTAGTTGCTACTACTGGTGCAGCAGAAGGCTCTGTAGCTTTCTCCTTAGCATTAGCTTCTGGAGCAGTCGCAAGTACTGGTTTCGTATTAGCTTCTGTAGCTATTGGAGCTTCCACAGCAGGTGCTCCGTAAGTTTCACCTTGATTCTGAGTCTCAGGTTTTACAGTTGTATCCTTAGCACTTGAATCTACTGGATCAGTTTGATCAGCTTGAACTGATGGAGCGACTAGTGCTGCTCCAACCGCAAAAACAAGCGAACAACCAAATAGGAAATGTTTCCCTTTTTTGATCATACGCCAGTTCTTTTGTTCTGCATTTTTACGATTAAAATACATGTTTGTATCTCCTTTTTTGTATTTTTTAGCATTTTATATGCTACATACATTTTTATTATAAAACATTGGTTAAAGAATGTAAAGAACTTTATAATGTAAAATCATTTGCAAAATTTTCTATTTTTTACTTTTATCCTTGTTTTTTACACTTTATCGTTTAAATCATATTCATATTTTCTTATATGTTAACATCATCTAATTCTAGGGGCTTAACTCCTAAATAGAAAAACGAGAATCTCTAAAAACAGAGATCCTCATTTTCTAATAATGATTCTTACTAAATAGGAAAGAAATCCAACCTCTGGAACCTTAAAAACCACACAGCGATTCTTTAACCTTGATTGTTCTCAAGTCTTGAATCTCTGTGTGGTTTTATGACGAGGCTAGTCTTTTCTCTTAGCCTTTTCTAGCAAATTACAGAATTCATATTCTTAAATTTACCTTATTTGAGTAATTTCTTACTCTTCTTCCTCGCGTTTTTTAGCGATGAGAAGTCCTCCTGTCACTGCTGCAAGAAGTGCTAGTCCAAGTGAAGCGCTAGATTGTTTAGTACCAGTGTTTGGCAATTCTTTCGCTCCTGCTTTCTTAGCTGATCCTTGAGCAGGTGACTCTTGGTTAGCAGCTGTAACAGCTTTTTCAGCTGGAATGACTGCTACTGATCCATCCGCAAAAGTAACAACTACTGAGCCATCATTGTTGACAACGATATCTTTCGCAGTTGGGTTAGCTTTCTTAACTTCGTCGACTACTTTAGCTTTTTCAGCGTCAGTCAAGTTGCTTGGATCTGTAACCGGAGTTACTGATGGATTCTTAACTCCATCTGATTCCTTAGCTTTGTCTGATGATTTCTTAACTGTCTTATCTGCTGGGATAATAGCTGTTGAACCATCTTCAAAGGTTACAACTACTGAGCCATCTTTGTTAACTTTGATATCTTTCGCAGTTGGGTTAGCTTTCTTAACTTCTTCTGCTACTTTAGCTTTTTCAGCGTCAGTCAAGTTGCTTGGATCTGTAACCGGAGTTACTGATGGATTCTTAACGCCATCTGATTCCTTAGCTTTGTCTGATGATTTCTTAACTGTCTTATCTGCTGGGATAATAGCTGTTGAACCATCTTCAAAGGTTACAACTACTGAGCCATCTTTGTTGACAACGATATCTTTCGCAGTTGGGTTAGCTTTCTTGACTTCATCAGCTACTTTAGCTTTTTCGGTATCAGTCAAGTTGCTTGGATCTGTAACCGGAGTTACTGATGGATTCTTAACGCCATCTGATTCCTTAGCTTTGTCTGATGATTTCTTAACTGTCTTATCTGCTGGGATAATAGCTGTTGTGCCATCTTCAAAGGTTACAACTACTGAGCCGTCGTTGTTGACAACGATATCTTTCGCAGTTGGGTTAGCTTTCTTGACTTCTTCTGCAACTTTAGCTTTTTCGGTGTCAGTCAAGTTGCTTGGATCTGTAACTGGGGTTACTGATGGATCCTTGACAGTTTTATCATCTGATTTCTTAACTGTCTTATCTGCTGGGATAACGGCCGTTGTACCATCTGGGTAAGTTACAGTGGTTGTACCGTCGTTGCCAACTTCTACCTTACTTACTGTAGGGTTAGCTTTCTTAACTTCGTCGACTACTTTAGCTTTTTCGGCATCAGTCAAGTTGCTTGGATCTGTAACTGGGGTTACTGATGGATCCTTAACAGCTTTATCCTCTGATTTCTTAACTGTCTTATCTGCTGGGACAACGGCTGTTGTGCCATCTGGGTAAGTTACAGTTGTTGTACCGTCGTTGCCAACTTCTACCTTACTTACTGTAGGGTTTGATTTCTTAACTTCGTCGGCTACTTTAGCTTTTTCGGCATCAGTCAAGTTGCTTGGATCTGCAACTGGTGTTACTGATGGATCCTTAACAGCTTTATCCTCTGATTTCTTAACTGTCTTATCGGCTGGGATTACAGCTGTTGTGCCATCTGGGTAAGTTACAGTGGTTGTACCGTCGTTGCCAACCTTAACATCAGTTACGGTTGGGTTAGCTTTCTTAACTTCGTCGGCCACTTTAGCTTTTTCGGCATCAGTCAAGTTGCTTGGATCTGTAACTGGGGTTACTGATGGATCCTTAACAACTTTATCATCTGATTTCTTAACTGTCTTATCTGCTGGGATAACGGCTGTTGTGCCATCTGGGTAAGTTACAGTGGTTGTACCGTCGTTACCAACCTTAACATCAGTTACGGTTGGGTTAGCTTTCTTAACTTCGTCGACTACTTTAGCTTTTTCGTCATCAGTCAAGTTGCTTGGATCTGTAACTGGAGTTACTGATGGATCCGTTACTACTTTATCATCTGATTTCTTAACTGTCTTATCGGCTGGGATTACAGCTGTTGTGCCATCTGGGTAAGTTACAGTTGTTGTACCATCTTTGTCAACCTTAACGTCAGTTACTGTTGGGTTAGCTTTCTTAACTTCGTCGGCTACTTTAGCTTTTTCCGCATTAGTCAAGTTGCTTGGATCTGTAACTGGAGTCACTGATGGATCCTTAGCACCTTTATCATCTGATTTCTTAACTGTCTTATCGGCTGGGATTACAGCTGTTGTGCCATCTGGGTAAGTTACAGTTGTTGTGCCATCTTTGTCAACCTTAACGTCAGTTACTGTTGGGTTAGCTTTCTTAACTTCGTCGGCTACTTTAGCTTTTTCGGCATCAGTCAAATTGCTTGGATCTGTAACTGGGGTTACTGATGGATCCTTAACAACTTTATCATCTGATTTCTTAACTGTCTTATCGGCTGGGATAACGGCTGTTGTACCATCTGGGTAAGTTACAGTGGTTGTACCGTCGTTACCAACCTTAACATCAGTTACGGTTGGGTTAGCTTTCTTAACTTCGTCGACTACTTTAGCTTTTTCGTCATCAGTCAAGTTGCTTGGATCTGTAACTGGAGTTACTGATGGATCCGTTACTACTTTATCATCTGATTTCTTAACTGTCTTATCGGCTGGGATTACAGCTGTTGTGCCATCTGGGTAAGTTACAGTTGTTGCGCCATCTTTGTCAACCTTAACGTCAGTTACTGTTGGGTTAGCTTTCTTAACTTCGTTGGCTACTTTAGCTTTTTCGGCGTCAGTCAAGTTGCTTGGATTTGTAACCGGTGTTACAGCTGGATCCTTAAGTTCTTTATCAACTGATCTCTTAACAGTTTTATTTGATGGGATAACAGCTGTTGTACCACCTGGATATGTAACTGTTGTTGTGCCGTCTTCACCAACTTTAACATCTGTTACAGTTGGGTTAGCTTTCTTAACTTCGTCGGCTACTTTAGCTTTTTCCGCATCAGTCAAGTTGCTTGGATCTGTAACCGGAGTTACTGTTGGATCCTTAACAGCTTTATCATCTGATTTCTTAACTGTCTTATCGGCTGGGATTACAGCTGTTGTGCCATCTGGGTAAGTTACAGTGGTTGTACCGTCGTTGCCAACTTCTACCTTACTTACTGTAGGGTTTGATTTCTTAACTTCGTCGGCTACCTTAGCTTTTTCGGCATCTGTTAGAGATGATGGGTTAGCTACTGGTGTGACTGATGGAGTCTTAACTACTTTATCAACTGCTGTGGCTTGAACTGGATCACTTGCATCTGATGTTTGACCATCTTTTGTAGCTTTAGCTGTCACATTACCTTCTGGAATATCTACAGTTGGTGTGATTTTAGCTTTACCATTTTCATCAGCTACGCCTTCACCAATCTTGTTACCATCTTTGTCGAACAATTCTACCTTAGTACCTGGTTCTGCTGTCACTTCAACTGGTGTCTTAGTTCCTGCTTTACCTGTAAGGTCTGTATCTACAACTGGTGTGCTTGGTTTAGCTGGTGTTGCTGCTGTAGCTTCTTTTGGTGCGCTTGCATCTGATGTTTGACCATCTTTTGTAGCTTTAGCTGTCACATTACCTTCTGGAATATCTACAGTTGGTGTGATTTTAGCTTTACCATTTTCATCAGCTACGCCTTCACCAATCTTGTTACCAT
>NZ_JAQFJI010000022.1:0-9646 GCF_030440055.1 Streptococcus sp. SO4 | reverse complement strand
AAAGTGATATTCAAGAAATTATCAACCACAAAGCCCTCACTTAGATTATACTTCTAAATGAGGGCTCTTGTCTTTATTTTCGTGTTTCTGTGGGTGACGGCTATGTCGTCATGGCTGTCTGTCCCACTCTCTCTTTTTAGGTCGCTAGATAAAGTCATTTGAAAGCATTCATCTAAGCTTAGCCACAGAGCTTTCAGTGACTGGTTCTTTTTATATTGCCTCAAGTATGGTACAATAAAAGCATGAGAATTCAACAATTACACTATATTATCAAAATTGTAGAGACTGGTTCGATGAATGAGGCTGCCAAGCAACTCTTCATTACGCAGCCTAGTCTATCAAATGCGGTTCGTGATCTAGAAAATGAGATGGGGATTGAGATTTTTATCCGAAATCCTAAGGGAATCACCCTTACACGTGATGGAATGGAATTTCTATCTTATGCTCGTCAGGTTGTTGAGCAAACTCAACTTCTAGAAGAACGTTATAAAAACCCTATCGCTCATCGCGAGCTTTTTAGTGTGTCTTCGCAACACTATGCTTTTGTGGTAAATGCCTTTGTTTCCTTGCTCAAAAAGAGCGATATGGAAAAGTACGAGCTTTTTTTGCGTGAAACCAGAACCTGGGAAATCATTGACGACGTCAAGAACTTCCGCAGTGAAGTCGGAGTCCTCTTTTTAAATAGCTATAACCGTGATGTCCTTTCTAAGATGTTGGATGATAACCATCTGGTTGCCCACCATCTCTTTACAGCCCAACCTCATATCTTTGTCAGCAAGTCCAACCCACTTGCCCAAAAAGACAAGGTGCAGTTGGCAGACCTAGAAGACTTCCCATACTTGAGCTATGACCAAGGAACCCATAATTCCTTCTATTTCTCAGAAGAGATTTTGTCACAGGAACACCACAAGAAATCCATCGTGGTTAGTGACCGTGCGACCTTGTTCAATCTCTTGATTGGTTTGGACGGCTATACCATCGCGACTGGTATCCTCAATAGTAATCTTAATGGAGACAATATCGTCTCGATTCCACTTGATATTGATGATCCCATTGAGCTGGTTTATATCCAGCATGAAAAGACAAGCTTATCCAAGATGGGTGAACGCTTCATCGAGTATTTGCTTGAAGAAGTTCGTTTTGATAGCTAATCATAAGTATATTAGAAAAGAAAAGGAAAAATGACACCAATGAATACCAATGATTTTGATTTCCACTTGCCAGAGGAGCTAATTGCTCAAACTCCTTTGGAAAAGCGCGATGCTTCTAAGCTTTTGATGGTCAATCGCAAAACAGGAGAATTTCAAGATCGCCATTTTCACTCTATTATCGAGATGCTAGAGCCAGGTGACGCCCTAGTTATGAATGATACCCGCGTTTTACCAGCTCGTCTTCATGGTCAAAAGGAAGAAACAGGTGGACACGTTGAACTCTTGCTCTTGAAAAATACAGCTGGAGACGAATGGGAAGTCTTGGCGAAACCAGCCAAACGTCTCAAGGTCGGTGCCCGAGTTATCTTTGGTGATGGTCGCCTCAGCGCAGTCGTGACCGAGGAATTAACCCATGGTGGCCGTATTGTCCGTTTTGAGTATGAGGGTATTTTCCTAGAAGTGCTTGAAAGCCTTGGAGAAATGCCGCTGCCTCCTTATATCCATGAAAAGTTGGATGACCGTGAACGGTACCAGACAGTCTATGCCAAGGAAAGTGGCTCAGCCGCTGCCCCAACTGCAGGCCTACATTTTACCAAGGAATTACTAGAAGAGATCCAGCAAAAAGGGGTTCACCTAGTTTACTTGACCTTGCATGTTGGTCTTGGAACCTTTAGACCTGTTTCGGTAGATAACCTGGATGAACACGAGATGCACTCAGAGTTTTATCAATTGTCTGAAGAAGCTGCAGCGACCTTGCGTCAGGTCAAAGATAATGGTGGCCGTGTCATTGCTGTGGGGACAACCTCTATCCGTACACTAGAGACCATCGGAAGCAAGTTTGACGGTCAAATCCAAGCAGACTCTGGTTGGACCAATATCTTTATCAAGCCAGGTTATGACTGGAAGGTTGTGGATGCTTTTTCTACTAATTTCCATTTGCCTAAGTCTACCTTGGTCATGCTCGTTTCTGCTTTTGCAGGCCGTGAATTGGTCCTTGAAGCCTACCAGCATGCTATTGACCAAAAATATCGTTTCTTTAGCTTTGGTGATGCCATGTTTATCTATTAAAAATAGAAGGGCTAATTCCTGATTGGATTAGCCTTTTTTGGTGTCAAATAACTATTGAATTATATGGAAATAAATGATACACTGAAAACTACAGGTTAGCCGTCAAAAATATATGTAATTTCAGGCTAGCTAGTTTAGATGCAGATGAGACTGTATCATCATTTTAAAAGGAGATTATCATGAAAAAAACATTGCGCTATACCAGTCTTTCAGCTCTTGCCTTGTTGGCTGCGGTGACACTTGCTGCTTGTGGAGGAAATGCTGAAAAAACTACAGCATCTTCAAGCAAAGAGGTTTCATCCTCTAAAGTAACCAAGGAGTCATCAAGTAAAACAGAAGCTAGTCAAAAAGAGGAGCATAAGTCTGAGACGAGCCCATCAAGTTCCGCAAGCACTCAAACGGATAAGAAGGAAGAGAAGAAAAAATCTCCAGAAGCTTACGCAAAATTCCTTGGGACTTGGGAAAACTATGCAGGAACAACAGCGACAGTTACAACGGATGGAATCGTGACCATTCAAAGTTCAAAAGGAACCTTCCAGTATGAAATGGGCCAAGTAGAGGAAAAAGATGGCTACTATTCGACAGGAATCCATCTTGTCGATGGTGGAGAAGGTGCACGCCTCATCTTTACACCAGCAGGTGTAGCAAATGAATTAACTGGTACGGATGGTAGTCAAGATGTCTTAGCAATCGGACAATCACCAAGCGACAAAGATAGTCATTTTTACCGTAACTAAGCATGAGAACAGGAAGTAAGGGTGCGTAATCGCCCTTGCTTTTTTTATGTTTTCGAAGCATACATTTTAAATCATTCGAGTTTATACGACGTTTAAGTTGGATAATGAACAAGTCCACTTTAAAGTGAAAGATAATAAGGATGATATCAAAGAAGCCAAATTCAGAGCTTAAGAATGAAGAAAAAGTCCATTTTGGACTATTTTCTTCATTCTTTTTATTTTACTAGATAAAAACTCTTAAAAATACTTCAGTATTTCTAAGGTTTTCGCTACCTCCAAAAAGAAAATTCTTTAATTACTGGATGGGATTGGTCTACATTCTGAAGTCCTGTTTCAAAGTTTTTCTAACGGATTCTAATAATAGAACAATTGAGATTACCTTGAGTGCAACTATTTCAGAGTGGGGCAAATATAGGACAGAGAATGTAACTTGACTATAGAATTTGAAAAATCATTTGAATAAATTTTTAAATAAATATTAATTGTTGACTAGAATGTTTCCAGAGATTTTTAAATTATTCGAATAAATTAAAAACAAATAAATAAGAAAAAAATTGCATCATAAATCTAATAATGTTATAATCGAAATGAAATGCAGCTATAAAAACAGGAGAATATAGATGAAAAATAACTTTTATGAATCAAAGGAACGTTTCTCGATCCGGAAATATACTGTTGGTGTTGCTTCCGTTTTATTGTCAACGCTGGTATTTGCTGGAGGAAATGTTTGTGCGGATGAGGTAAAGGCTCTTACAAATACAGAAACCTCAATTGTTACAGCAGAAAATCAGGGAGATAAAAATAAAGAGTATGACCTTGAACGAAATGAGATATCAACATTAAAGAAGGATGAAAATCAACCAAATGAAGCTGTAATTACTACTAATAATAGTGTTGCTCCTACTGAGTTGAATTCTACATCGTCTAAAAAGTTTACAGAAGATCCTGAAAATGTAGATAGTGAGATAAAGACGGAGACGCAATCTACAGAAAAATTAAGACGAACCAAAAGGGAGACGCCTTCTTCAGGTAGTGAAACAACCTACGTTAAAACAGGTGATACGATTACTGTACAAAATCCAGATGTTGAAGTCAATTTTCCAAATGGAAATAGTTTATATGCTCCAACAGAAACTATCATTCATATGGAAATACCCGATGAGCTAGAAATTAAACAAAATGATAAGGTCGTTGTTGATATTCCAGATGAAATTAGAATTCCTACGAGCCTACATTATGATGTAACTGGTCCCAGTGGAGAAGTGATTGGTAATGTTCTTCTTAATTCAGTTAGTAACAAAGTGATAACCACTTTTACAGACTATTTCGAGAAAAACAAGGTTGCTAAACAATTCACATTAACATTTAGTACTGGTTGGAAATCATATGTTAAACCAAATGTACCAACGGAACTTAATTTCAGCGGACGAAAGATTACAGTAACAGTAGGACCGGAGAGTGCTCCTGTACCGGTTGAAAAGACCAAGGTCACAAAATACGGTGAGGCAGTAATTGGTCATCCTGAACTAATCAAATGGACCATTCGTCTAAATTCAGGTAGTCTAGTAGCTCCTCAGGTTTTGACAAATTACCAATTAATTGATACGCTTCCGGATGATCAAGAATTGGTTCAAGATGGAGATCCTATTTTGGACGAATTTGATGCAGAAACGAAAGAAACATGGCGTTTAGGTCGTGCAGCATCTATTCCTTCAGATCATGTAGATTTATGGAATGGAAAAGCTCTTAGAGCTGAAAGAGTTCAGTCGATTTCTCCGTGGATTTCCAAAGGGAATGCTATTCAGTTATTAGAAAATATAAAAGAAAGTCCAACTGGCTTTTCTTTCAAGATAGCGCGATTAAATGAACTTATTTACATTCGTTATATGACGAGATTGAAAAAGGTACCAAATACCAATGAGGAATTACAAGAAAAACATGGTAATAACATCAAAATAACTTACAATAATGGTGAGGAACAAGCTTATCAAACAACTTTTGCATTTAAGGCGGGTGGTTCTGGTTCAGCATCAAAAGCAAAACAACCAGCAAGAGTCGATTTATCATTTACAAAAAGTCTTGAAGGAAGAAAGTTAAAAGCTGGTGAATTCACCTTTAATTTAATTGATCAGACGGGTCAAGTAGTTGATACTCAGAAAAATGATAGTTTTGGACATATAACCTTTATTCCGCAGTTGTTCAACTCTGCAGGAACTTATCATTATACGGTTGAAGAAGTGGCGGGTTCTGAAACTGGTATGACTTACGATAAAATGAAAGCTGATGTGATTATCACGGTAAGCGCTAGTGGAGATTCCTATGTAGCTCAAACAACTATGCCAACTGATACCGAGTTCAACAATACCTTTAAATCATCTCCTGTTAAAGTAAATCTGGAATTCAATAAAGCGCTTTCGAACGGTAATTTAAATGCAGGGGATTTCAGTTTTACATTGATTGGTGATAACAATGTTAATGAAACGGTGACTAACAAGGCTGATGGGAAGATTAACTTCAACGAATTGTCGTTTGATCAAGTGGGTGTATACAACTACACTGTTAAAGAAGTGAAGGGTGATAAGGCTGATGTAGACTACGATGATATGACTATCGCAGTGAAGGTGACTGTAACAAAAGATGAAGATTCTGGTTTGTTAACTGCCCAAACCGAAATGATATCAACAGGTGGTGAAGCAACTGGTACAGATGATACAACTTTCAATAACTACATTGTAGCCCCAGTCACTGCACAATTCGACTTTAGTAAGGCTCTTGCAGGCCGTACTCTTAAAGATGGTGAATTCAGCTTTGTCTTGAAAGATGAGAATGGTACGGTTCTTCAAACGAAGAAGAATGATGGCGATGGTAAAGTTGCATTCGATGTGATCACTTACAAGAACAAGGAAGTAGGTGTTCATAAGTATACGGTAGAAGAAGAGGCTGGCTCAGAAGCAGGAATGACCTATGACCCAATGAAGGCAGAGGTAACAGTTACTGTCACGAAAGATAGTCATACCCTTACAGCGACCAAAGCTCTTCCAACAGATACAGAGTTCAATAATACGTTCACCCCAGCAGCAACCAGTGCCCAATTCAAGTTCACGAAGAAACTTGAAGGCAAAGCCCTAGAGGCAGATGCTTTCAGCTTCGAGTTGCTTGAAAACGGTCAAGTGCTTCAAACGAAGAAGAATGCGGCAGACGGCACGATCCAATTTGACGCTATTTCATATGATAAAGAAGGTACACATACCTACACTGTTCGTGAAGTGGCAGGCGCAGATACAGATATTGACTACGATACTATGAACGCTGAAGTGACAGTTAAGGTCACAAAAGACGCAGCCACAGGTATCTTGACAGCAAATGTCACAATGCCAGCTGATAGCGAATTTAACAACTATGCAGTAGCCCCAGTCACAGCCCAATTTGACTTTAGTAAGGCTCTTGCAGGACGTACTCTTAAAGATGGTGAGTTCAGCTTCGTCTTGAAAGATGAGAATGGTACGGTTCTTCAAACGAAGAAGAATGACGCCGATGGTAAAGTTTCATTCGATGCGCTTACTTACAAGAACAAGGAAGTAGGTGTTCATAAGTATACAGTAGAAGAAGTCGCTGGTTCAGAAGCAGGAATGACTTATGATCCAATGAAGGCAGAGGTTACAGTGACTGTAACGAAAGCAGGTCATACCCTTACAGCAACCAAAGCCCTTCCAACAGATACCGAGTTCAACAACACCTTCACACCAGCAGCGACAAGTGCCCAATTCAATTTTACTAAGAAATTGGAAGGAAAAGCTCTTGAAGCCGATGCCTTCACCTTTGAATTGCTTGAAAATGGCACTGCCATTCAAACGAAGAAGAATGACGTTAATGGGAACATCCAATTTGATGCCATTTCATATGACAAAGAAGGAACCCATACTTACACCGTTCGTGAAGTAGCTGGAACAGATACAGACATTGATTATGATAGTATGACTATCGCAGTTAAAGTTACTGTTACTAAAGATATTACTACAGGTCTTTTAAGTGCTAAGACTGAAATGACTGCATCGGGAGGTGAAGCAACTGGTGCAGATGACACAATTTTCAATAACTACGTTGTAGCTCCAGTTAAAGCACAATTCGACTTTAGTAAGGCTCTTGCAGGCCGTACCCTTAAAGATGGTGAATTCAGTTTTGTCTTGAAAGATGAAAATGGTACGGTTCTTCAAACGAAGAAGAATGACGACGATGGTAAAGTTTCGTTCGATGCGCTTACTTACAAGAACAAGGAAGTAGGTGTTCATAAGTATACAGTAGAAGAAGTCGCTGGTTCAGAAGCAGGAATGACTTATGATCCAATGAAGGCAGAGGTTACAGTGACTGTAACGAAAGATGGTCATGCTCTTACAGCAACCAAAGCCCTTCCAACAGATACAGAGTTCAACAACACCTTCACACCAGCAGCGACAAGTGCCCAATTCAATTTTACTAAGAAATTGGAAGGAAAAGCGCTTGAAGCAGATGCCTTCACCTTTGAATTGCTTGAAAATGGCACTGTGATTCAAACGAAGAAGAATGATGTTCATGGAAATATCCAATTTGATGCCATTTCATATGACAAAGAAGGAACCCATACTTACACCGTTCGTGAAGTAGCTGGAACAGATACAGACATTGACTACGATACTATGAACGCCGAAGTGACAGTTAAGGTCACAAAAGACGCAACAACAGGTATCTTGACAGCCAATGTTGTTATGCCAGCGGATAGCGAGTTTAATAACTATGCGGTAGCTCCAGTGACAGCGCAATTTGACTTTAGTAAAGTCTTGGCAGGACGCACTCTAAAAGATGGAGAGTTCAGTTTTGTCTTGAAAGATGAGAATGGTACGGTTCTTCAAACGAAGACTAATGGTGTCGATGGTAAAGTTTCATTCGATGCGCTCACTTACAAGAACAAGGAAGTAGGTGTTCACAAGTATACAGTAGAAGAAGTCGCTGGCTCAGAAGCAGGAATGACATATGACCCAATGAAGGCAGAGGTTACAGTGACTGTAACGAAAGATGGTCATACCCTTACAGCAACCAAAGCCCTTCCAACAGATACAGAGTTCAACAACACCTTCACACCAGCAGCGACAAGTGCCCAATTCAATTTTACTAAGAAATTGGAAGGAAAAGCCCTTGAAGCCGATGCCTTCACCTTTGAATTGCTTGAAAATGGCACTGCCATTCAAACGAAGAAGAATGACGTTAATGGGAACATCCAATTTGATGCCATTTCATATGACAAAGAAGGAACCCATACTTACACCGTTCGCGAAAAAGCAGGTAACGATACAGACATTGATTATGATAGTATGACTATCGCAGTTAAAGTTACTGTTACTAAAGATATTACTACAGGTCTTTTAAGTGCTAAGACTGAAATGACTGCATCGGGAGGTGAAGCAACTGGTGCAGATGACACAATTTTCAATAACTACGTTGTAGCTCCAGTTAAAGCACAGTTTAATTTTACTAAGAAACTTGATGGTCGTGCGTTGAAAGCTGGTGAATTCAGCTTCGTATTGAAAGACAAAGATGGTAACGTGATTGAAACCGTAAGCAATGATGCTGAAGGTAAGATCAAGTTCTCAGCTCTTGAGTTCAAACGTGGTCAAGAAGGTACATATATCTATCACGTAGAAGAAGTGAAAGGTACAGAGGCTGGAATTGAGTACGATAAGATGGTAGCGACTGTTGGAGTTACTGTAACTAAGGATGGTAAAGTGTTGACTCTTACTTCACAAATGCCTGAAGATACTGAGTTTAACAACAAGGTAACACCGCCAACACCGCCAACACCGCCAACACCACCAACACCACCAACACCGCCAACACCAGAAAAACCTAAAGGTCCTGAGTTGCCAAACACTGGTGAACAATCTAAATCTGAAATTGCTGTACTTGGTGCTGCACTTGGTCTTGTAGGTCTAGCTTTGGTTGCGAAACGCAAAAAAGAAGATGAAGCTTGATATATATAGAATGAATCAAGATTTTATTCTAGATATTTAAATTAGTTCTATTTAAAAATTATTAATGTATTTATTGAATAGATTAGTTTTTAACTAACTTGAAGTGGTTGGAAAAGAAATCTAGACGATTCTGGGTGACTGCTTAAGTTAGGAATCTTTAATGGATAGCGAATAAATTATCGAGTTGGGATGAACACCACCAATAGTAGCGTAGAGGCCGGTACTTAAATGCTCTGTATTCAAAATAAGTTTTCACAAAATGGGCACCAGTTGCTTTGTCTATTGTCTTGAATGATATGCGTTAAAAGTTAGTTATCTCGAGCAATACGCACGATGGTGGAGAGGGTGCGCGTCTGATTTTTACCTCAGCTGGAGTCCAAAATGAATTGACAGGTAAGGATAGAAGCCAATACGTCTTGGCAATTGGCCAATCACCAAAATACAAAGACAGTCATTTTTACCGTAACTAAGGATGGAAAAAAAGAAGTGAGCCAAACTGATGGCTCACTTTTTGAATTGTAAAAATTGTAGATGAGATTTTTAATGCCGAACAAAAAAACCGGCTCTATAATATTTGTAGTGGGTAAATCCCCTATGGATCTTATGGAGCCTATTTTTGTGTAGAAAAAAAGTCCCATAAGATCTATAATGAAAAGCGACCAAACCATCATTAGAAAGAATCATATGG
>NZ_JAQFJI010000021.1:0-12042 GCF_030440055.1 Streptococcus sp. SO4 | reverse complement strand
TTATCAGGAGTTTGTGCTACAAAAAAGGCTACTAGAGACGAGCCAGTAGCCTAATACAATTTTTTCACCTTCATTATATCACAAGGGGAGTCTTTTTGCGCTCTTTTGAGTTTTCGTATAAGAAATCAATAGACAAAGTCTTGATTTCGTAGTCCCAGCCCCGCGAGGATGATTAGGAGCTTTTTGGAGTCTAAAAGACGAACAAAAAGTTCAATCAGCTACCGCGTCAAATTATGATTGATAATAAAAAGTGAGGTCGGGATCTTTTTGTCCCAACCTCTTTTTAGGTGACTAGCATTTTTTTGACCTAGTTTTTTCTTATTTACCCAAACAAAACTGGCTGAACAACTGTGTAATGAGTTCATCTGGAGCAGCATCACCAGTGATTTCCCCAAGGATTTCCCAAGTACGGGTTAAATCAACTTGAAGTAAATCAACTGGCATCCCCAGCTCAAGACCTTCGTTAACAGCTTGTAAGCTTTCTACTGCCTTTTCAATTAAGGAAATGTGACGGGCATTAGACAGGTAAGTAGCATCTTGTTCGACCAAGCCAGCATTTTCAAAGAAGAGGTTGTTAATCCGTTCTTCAATCTTATCAATGTTTTGATTTTTGAGGACCGAAATACGGATGACATCTTCAGGAAGTTCCTGAGTTTCAATAGCCTCAGGTAGGTCAGTTTTGTTCAGTAGGATGATACGGTTGGTATCTTGGCTGATTTCAAGAAGTTGTCGGTCTTGGGCAGTTAGAGGTTCACTGGCGTTTAAGACAAGTAGTACCAAGTCAGCTTCCTTGAGAGCTTTTTTGGAGCGCTCGACACCGATTTGCTCGACGATATCATCTGTTTCACGAATACCAGCAGTATCAATCAATTTCAGTGGCACACCGTTGATGTTGACGTATTCTTCGATGACATCTCGGGTAGTACCTGCAATATCCGTTACAATAGCCTTGTCTTCACGTAGGAGGTTGTTGAGTAGGCTGGATTTTCCAACGTTGGGGCGACCAATGATAGCCGTTGAAATCCCTTCGCGTAGGATTTTACCGCGACGAGCTGTTCTAAGGAGATTGGTTAGTAATTGCTCAAATTCCAATGTTTTCTCTCGGACAACAGCAGTAGTGGCTTCTTCAACATCGTCGTACTCTGGGTAGTCGATATTGACTTCGACTTGTGCCAGTGTATTGAGAATTTCCTGACGAGTATTGTTAATGAGGTCAGATAAAGAACCGTCTAGTTGTTTGACTGCAATATTCATGGCCTTGTCTGTCTTGGCACGGATGATATCCATAACAGCCTCGGCCTGAGTCAAGTCTACACGACCGTTAAGGAAGGCACGCTTAGTAAATTCACCAGGCTCTGCCATACGAGCCCCTTCACGGATAGCTAATTGAAGGATTTCATTAGTTACGGCGATCCCACCGTGGGTATTGATTTCGATGATATCCTCACGAGTGAAGGTCTTTGGAGACTTCATAGCTCCCACCATAACCTCATCCATGACCTTACCAGTTTGAGGGTCAACGATATGACCGTAGTTAAGAGTGTGGCTAGCAACCTTGCTCAAGTCCTTGCCTTTAAAGATTTTCTGGGCGATAGCAAAGCTATCTGTTCCGCTTAAACGAACAATCCCAATAGCCCCTTCACCTAGTGGAGTGGAGATTGCTGCAATGGTATCAAATTCCCGTGTAATCATTTCAATTCCTTTATAGTTTATTTGTTTGTATAGACTAATATCTCTTAAAATTGTAACAAAATATAGTGTTTTATTCAACGAATGGCACTTATAAAGAAAAGCCTAAGCAGATTGCTTAAGCTTTATTTAGTGCGCATTTCACCTTGTGGGAAATAGGTTCCTTCAGGCATATCGTTGATAATGACATGAACAGCAGACTGAGGTGCTCCAGTGTTACGAACAACGGCTTCCGTTACTTCCTTGGCTAGGGCTTTCTTTTGCTCTAACGTGCGTCCTTCAAATAAATCGATGCGTACAAATGGCATAATTGCGTCCTCCACTAGTTATTTGATTTCTTCTATTTTACCACAATTTGCCATTTAAAGCTTTGAGAAAATATGGTATACTAGAATGTAGCAAAAATTTAGAAATGGACGTGAAATAGAAGCATGGCACAGTTGTATTATCGTTATGGGACCATGAACTCAGGCAAGACGATTGAGATTCTCAAGGTAGCCTATAACTATGAAGAGCAAGGAAAGGGAGTTGTGATTATGACTTCGGCTCTGGATACGCGTGACGGTGTTGGCTATGTTTCAAGTCGAATTGGGATGAAGAGACCTGCAGTTGCTATTGAGGAAACAACGGATATCTTTGGATTTATCCGAGATTTACCTGAAAAGCCTTACTGTGTACTTGTTGATGAAGCCCAGTTTTTAAAGCGTCACCATGTTTACGACCTAGCTCGTGTTGTGGACGAGTTAGATATACCTGTCATGGCATTTGGTTTAAAAAATGACTTTCGTAATGAACTATTCGAAGGTTCAAAATATCTTCTGCTCTTAGCAGATAAGATTGACGAAATCAAGACCATTTGCCAGTATTGCAAGAAAAAAGCGACCATGGTCTTGCGCACGCAGGACGGATTGCCAGTCTATGATGGTGAGCAGATCCAGATAGGTGGCAATGAAACCTATATCTCGGTTTGCCGTAAACATTATTTTGCCCCTGAAATCAATAAGGAGAATAAGAAAAAATGAACATCTATGATCAACTACAAGCTGTAGAAGACCGTTATGAAGAGTTGGGAGAATTGCTGAGCGACCCTGATGTGGTCTCTGATACCAAGCGTTTCATGGAGCTTTCAAAAGAGGAAGCTTCTACTCGTGATACTGTAACTGCCTACCGCGAATACAAACAAGTCCTTCAAAATATCATTGATGCCGAAGAGATGATTAAAGAATCAGGCGGAGATGCTGACTTGGAAGAAATGGCCAAGCAAGAATTGAAAGATGCTAAGGCTGAAAAAGAAGAGTACGAAGAAAAACTGAAGATTTTGCTTCTTCCTAAAGATCCAAACGATGACAAAAATATCATCCTTGAAATACGTGGAGCTGCAGGTGGTGATGAAGCAGCCCTCTTTGCTGGCGACTTGTTAACTATGTACCAAAAATATGCTGAAGCCCAGGGCTGGCGCTTTGAAGTCATGGAAGCATCTATGAATGGTGTCGGTGGTTTCAAGGAAGTGGTTGCCATGGTATCAGGCCAGTCTGTTTACTCTAAACTTAAGTACGAATCAGGTGCCCACCGTGTACAGCGTGTCCCTGTGACAGAAAGCCAAGGACGTGTTCATACCTCAACAGCAACTGTCCTTGTCATGCCTGAAGTCGAAGAAGTAGAATACGATATTGATCCAAAAGATCTTCGTGTGGATATCTACCACGCATCTGGTGCTGGTGGACAGAACGTCAACAAGGTTGCGACTGCTGTTCGTATTGTTCACTTGCCAACCAATATCAAGGTTGAGATGCAGGAAGAACGTACCCAGCAGAAAAACCGTGAGAAGGCTATGAAGATTATTCGTGCGCGTGTTGCTGACCACTTTGCACAGATTGCCCAAGACGAGCAGGACGCAGAGCGTAAGTCTACTATCGGTACTGGTGACCGTTCAGAACGTATCCGTACTTATAACTTCCCACAAAACCGTGTGACAGACCACCGTATCGGCTTAACCCTTCAAAAACTAGATACTATTTTGTCTGGTAAACTAGATGAAGTTGTGGATGCCTTGGTTCTTTACGATCAAACGCAAAAATTGGAAGAATTAAACAAATAATGAAACTAGCTCAAATTTTTAAAGATTTTGAGGAAAAGTTGATAGCACAGGGAGAGGAAGCAGAAAGCCTCTCCTTTGTCTATCGTAGCCAGAAAAATCTATCTTTTACAGACTTCGTCTTTGCTCTTCAGCATGAAGCTTCAGAGGAGGAAAGCAAGTTTGTAGAGGAGATTTACACGAAACTAGCAAATCATATACCTGCCCAGTACATTATCGGTCATGCTGAATTCTTTGAGATGCAGTTAAAAGTAGATGAGCGGGTCTTGATTCCTCGACCAGAGACAGAAGAGTTGGTGGAACTCGTTTTGGCTGAGAATTCAAAGGAAAACCTCAAAGTTCTGGATATCGGAACAGGAAGCGGAGCCATTGCTCTTGCCTTAGCTAAAAATAGACTAGATTGGACAATCACAGCTGCCGATATTTCTCAGGATGCTTTGGATTTGGCGATGGAAAACGCTAATAATCAAGGTCTATCATTATCATTTATTAAATCTGATTGTTTTTCCGAAATTTCTTCAAAATATGATATAATTGTATCCAATCCACCATACATATCTCGAGTAGATGAGTCAGAAGTAGGTTTGAATGTTCTCCATTCAGAGCCACATTTAGCCCTCTTTGCAGATGAGGATGGTCTAGCAATCTATCGCAGAATTGCGGAAGAATCAAAGGACTATCTAAATGATGGTGGTAAGATTTATCTTGAAATTGGCTACAAACAAGGTCAAAGTGTTCCAGCTCTTTTCAAGGAAAATTTTCCCGAGAAGCGAGTTCGAACTCTGAAAGACCAATTTGGCCAAGATAGGATGGTTGTCATTGATGATGGAGAAAATTAAGAAAGAGCTTGAAAAAGGTGGAGCTGTAGTTTTGCCAACAGAGACTGTTTATGGTCTCTTTGCAAAAGCTTTGGATAAAAAGGCTGTTGACCATGTTTATCAGCTTAAATGTCGTCCAAGAGACAAGGCACTCAATCTCAATGTTGCTAGTCTAGACGATATCTTGAACTTTTCTAAGAATCAGCCACCTTATCTCCAAAAACTGGTTGAAAGTTTTTTGCCAGGACCTTTGACCATTATCTTAGAAGCTAATGACAAGGTTCCTTACTGGGTCAATTCAGATTTGACGACTGTTGGATTTCGCATGCCGAGTCATCCTGTAACTCTGGAGTTGATTCGTGAATTTGGCCCCTTAATCGGACCTTCTGCCAATATCTCAGGTCAATCAAGTGGAGTAAATTTTCACAAGATTCTTCATGATTTTGACCAAGAGGTCTTGGGACTCGAAGACGATGCTTTTTTAACAGGTCAGGATTCGACTATTTTAGACCTATCTGGCGATAAGGTGAAGATTCTACGTCAAGGAGCGATTACACGAGAAGATATCCTTGCCAAGATACCAACAATTCCTTTTGAGGAGGTATGAAATGCTACGTGATTTGAAAACAACAGATGTTGCATCTATTTGTGAGATTAATAAAGAAGCTTTAGGCTATTCGTTTAGTTTAGAGGAAACGGCTAGTCAACTAGCTAAGTTATCTCAAGACTCACATCACTACCTACTGGGTTTCGAGGATTCGACCAGCCATGACTTACTTGGTTATGTCCATGCCGAGGTTTATGAATCCCTTTATTCAAAACCAGGTTTTAATATTCTAGCTTTAGCTGTTTTGCCTCAAACACAAGGTCAGGGTATCGGAAAAACTTTGCTCCAAGGATTGGAACAAGAAGCAAAAAAACGAGGCTATAACTTCATTCGCTTAAATTCTGCAGACCATCGTCTGGGTGCCCATGCATTTTACGAAAAAGTTGGTTATACTTGTGATAAAGTGCAGAAACGGTTTATTCGCATCTTTTAGTATATTTTCTTAAACTAAAGGACCAGTCACACTATAAAGGAGAAGACCTATGATTTTTGACAAAGACGATTTTAAAGCATACGATGCTGATCTCTGGAATGCTATTGCCAAAGAAGAGGAACGCCAACAAAACAATATTGAGCTAATCGCGTCTGAAAATGTCGTTTCTAAAGCAGTTATGGCGGCTCAAGGGTCTATCTTGACCAATAAATACGCCGAAGGTTACCCAGGACGTCGTTATTACGGTGGTACGGATGTAGTTGATATCGTTGAAAGTCTGGCTATTGAACGTGCAAAAGAAATTTTCGGTGCTAAATTCGCCAATGTCCAACCTCACTCAGGAAGTCAAGCCAACTGTGCAGCGTACATGGCTTTGGTTGAGCCAGGTGATACGGTAATGGGAATGGATTTGGCAGCAGGTGGTCACTTGACCCACGGAGCTCCTGTAAGCTTCTCTGGTCAAACCTACAACTTTGTTTCTTATAGTGTGGATCCTGAAACGGAACTTTTGGACTTTGATGCTATCTTGAAACAAGCCCAAGAAGTAAAACCAAAATTAATCGTAGCAGGAGCTTCAGCTTATTCTCAAATTATTGATTTTTCAAAATTCCGTGAAATTGCAGATGCTGTTGGTGCTAAACTTATGGTCGATATGGCGCACATTGCTGGCTTGGTTGCTGCAGGTCTTCACCCAAGTCCAGTGCCTTATGCACATATTACAACTACAACGACCCACAAAACCCTTCGTGGACCACGTGGTGGTTTGATTTTGACTAATGACGAAGACCTTGCTAAGAAGATTAATTCTGCTATTTTCCCAGGTATTCAAGGTGGGCCATTAGAGCACGTTGTTGCTGCTAAGGCTGTTGCCTTCAAAGAGGTATTGGACCCAGCCTTCAAGGAATATGCAGCAAATGTTATTAAGAACAGCAAGGCTATGGCAGAAGTCTTCTTGCAAGACCCTGATTTCCGTATTATCTCTGGTGGTACTGAAAATCACCTCTTCCTAGTGGATGTAACCAAGGTTGTAGAAAATGGGAAAGTTGCTCAAAACTTGCTAGATGAGGTCAATATTACCCTAAATAAAAACTCAATTCCATACGAAACTTTGTCACCATTTAAGACAAGTGGTATTCGTATCGGTGCAGCAGCAACAACTGCACGTGGTTTTGGTGAAGAAGAAAGTAGTAAAGTGGCTGAGCTTATCATTAAAGCCCTTAAAAATGCAGAAAATGAAGCTGTCTTAGAAGAAGTGAGAAGCGAAGTCAAAGCCTTGACAGATGCCTTCCCATTGTATGAGGACTAATACTATTATGGACATTTATATTAAGAAAGCCATTATCCATCAGTTCAGCCCTGATGACACAGAGTTGTTTCTAGCGGATAAATTTCTCAATATCACTCCAAAAATCGAAGAATACCTACGTAAGAAAATCGAACGTGTGTATTCAGATGAAGCCAAGACTGGGATTTTCGAAGAAGAAAATCCCTTCTTCAATCACATCACAGACGATTTATTGGAGACATCGGTGACGCTAGCAAACCTATGGAAAGAGGAATTCAGCATTTCTGAAAATCTCAAAACCAACGACTTGATTTTTGTGCAGTTTTCTAAAGAAGGAGTAGAGCATTTTGCTTTTCTACGTATTGCCCTACGTGAGACCTTGACCCACCTCGGTGGAGAGGTTGATAATCCAATCAAGCTAACTCAAAACAATCTTCCTGGATTTGGTACAGGGGCTGACGAGGCCTTGGTTGTCAATCTTCAAAGCCGAAAATATCACCTGATTGAGAAACGAATCAAGTATAACGGAACTTTTTTGAACTATTTTTCTGAGAATCTGATTCAGGCTCAGCCTAAGATTTCACCTAAGAAGTCAATCAAGGAACTGGAAAAAACAGCTCAGAGAATTGCTGAAACTTTCAACACAGACGATTTCCAGTTTCAATCCAAGGTCAAGTCTGCTATTTTCAACAACCTTGAAGAAAGCAATGAATTGTCTCCTGAAAAATTGGCAAATGACCTTTTTGACAACAATCTCACTGCACGTCTTAGCTTTATTGACCAAGTCAAGGAATCAGTGCCAGAGCCAGTTCAGTTTGATGAAATCGATGCCAGTCGTCAATTAAAGAAATTTGAAAACCAAAAGCTTTCTCTGTCAAATGGGATTGAGTTAATCGTACCCAATAATATTTACCAAGATGCTGAGTCGGTCGAATTTATCCAAAATGACAATGGTACCTACTCTATCTTAATCAAAAACATCGAGGATATACAAAGCAAATAATGTTTAAATTTATAAGAAGGGTCTTGGTACTTGTTCTTATCTTATTTACTGGTTATAAACTTTTTCATATGTATCGGGATGTGAAGCAGGTCATGACCTATCAATCCTTGGTACGAGAGGTTTTAAGTGAGCAAGATACGCCAGCAAATGAAGAACTAGTCCTGGCCATGATTTATACCGAAACCAAAGGTAAAGAAAGTGACGTGATGCAGTCAAGTGAGTCTGCTAGCGGAACTACAAATACGATTTCTGACAATAGGAGTAGTATTCGTCAGGGAATTCAAACCTTGACAGAGAATCTTTATTTAGCTCAAGAAAAGGGTGTAGATGTTTGGACTGCTGTACAGGCCTATAACTTTGGGCCTGCATATATTGATTTTATCGCCCAAAATGGGAAAGAAAATACCCTTGCACTAGCCAAGAAATACTCAAGAGATACCGTTGCGCCAACTTTAGGAAATACAACTGGAAAAACCTATCGCTACGTCAATCCAATTTCCATCTTTCAAGGTGGAGAACTCTATGTGGATGGTGGAAACTATTATTACTCTAGACAGGTTCAACTAAATCTCTATATTATTAAATTTTTTAATCTATTTTAAGCACTCAAACACACTATTAAATTATAGGAAAACGACAAGATCTAGTCTCAATAAGTACTAGATCTTTTTATTATGAAAATAGTTTAAATATCTAAAAATAACTAATACGACACTTTCTTACAAAATTCCTATAATTCGAACGTTAATTCACAAAATGATTATATGTTTATTTGAAATATTAGAATTTCATTTGGTTTTAGATTGTTATCACTGATTTAATACAAAAAAAGCGAATAATATATCTTGGAATAGAGAGAAATACTTGAAATTCAAAGTAATAGTGATATAATGATTGTAACGAATAATTAGATTGGGGATTAATAATGAAAAATTATTTTAGTGAACGGCAACGTTTTTCCTTACGGAAGTATAGTTTTGGTTTGGCTTCTGTATTATTGGGTACGGCCTTCTTTTTGAGTGGGCAGGTTGCAAGTGCTGATGAAACACCTATTTTAGATAGAGTAGCTGTTGCTGAAGCAAGTGATCAACAAACGGTTGCTAGTGATCAGCAATCTATTCCCACTAAAAAAACGGTTGATGAAGAGGCAGTAGAGACCACTTTTTCTGAAGCAAGTGCAGGTATTCAAGAATCTCAAAAAACAACCAACAATTCAGAAAATAGCAAATTAAATGATCAAATTTCAAAAGTAGATGAAGAAACTACTCCTGAAAATAAAGTAGATGTACAGAAGACGGAAACTTTAGATTCAGCTACTAGTGTTCAAAATGAGGAATCTAAAAACTCCTATAAAAAATCTGATAACTCCTCTGAGCTTAAAGGTGACTACACAGAAAATAAAGTATCAGATTCTCGTCTAAATCGTAGCCGAAGAGCTATCTCGGAAAATGGATGGTCTTCACATGAAATAGATCCAAAAGATTTAAGTTTTAAAGCTGTGAATATTCCAGTAATCTCAGGTCAATATGTCACGAGAGATGATATTAATGGAATTAAAATTGAAACAGACATGTTTGATATTCCTTGGACCTACAATTATGTCATCGTTTCGAAGAGTAGTAATGGTGGAGAAGCGAGACATCGCATCATAAATATTTATTACAAGAATCTAGGAACGATTAGTTTTGTAGATTCTGACGGCAATTCAATCTCTGGAGTAACGACTAGTAAAGTCTTTAAAAATACAAATAATACTTTTACTTCTGATGATGGTACTCCTGTCCCAGATCCATCGGATGCTGCTATTACTGAACTTCCAAAACTTCCAGCAGGTTATCGTCTTAAAACTGTTGATGGTGATCCTACAAAAGTAGAAGCCTATATTGACCGTCAGACAAGTGACACTATCTATGATTATAGTGAAATTCACACCAATGAGGTTATTGATCCAGATTCTCTAACTCCAGATGAATTGGATGAATCTTTGAAGAAGTATCCTGCTCCAAAGATTAGTAGTGAAACGTGGTCTTTGAACAAAAAAGAAACAGTTACTCTCATTCGTCAACCTGATGGAACCTATGCTCTAGACCCTTCTATTGCTGGTAATGGAGGGAACCAATTTGCTCCGGGAACACGCTATCGTTTTGTTATTGAAAAAGATTCTAGTCAGATTCAACAAGCAACCAGTCAAACTGTAACCTATACTGGTGCAGAAACTAACCCACCACAGAATCTTCAAAATGACTTTACTTTTACAGGCGAAGAAAATAGTCAAACACATGACAAAACATGGAAAAAAACATCGCATACTTATGGGGAAGTTTTAACTCCAGTCGTTACAGGTTATTATGCAGATAAAACTAGTGCAGGTAAAAAGACTGTTACACCAGACCAACCGCATGCAACTGATACTGTAACTTATAAAAAGTTAGGTAAAATTATCCAAGTAGACGAAGCCGGAAATGTTATTCCAGGTTCAGTATCTAAGACTTATGAAAATAATCCAGTTGATCCGACCCAAGCAGCAGAAACTAAAATTCCTGATGCTCCAGCTGGATACAAAATTAAGGAAGAACAACCTCAAGCTTGGGGTTACAATATAGTTGATAAAACGATTGAACCAAATGATGAAAGTGATCCAGATCGTATTTCACGAGATACTCCAATCATCTACGTACCAATCGTAAATGATGTGACAAAACCAACTAAACAAACGGTAACCTTTGAAGGTGCGGGTGTAGATACTCCAACTACTAATGTTCAAGATAGCTTTACGTTCACAGGTAAGCATAATCCAACAACAAATACAACAACATGGAACGAATTTAGTCATACGTATGGGAAATTGATTGTTCCAGTTGTAGACGGTTACTACTCAGATAAGACAGAAGCTGGCTCTAAGACAGTAACTCCGGATCAACCAGAAGTAACAGATCACGTTGTATATAAACCATTAGGAAAAATTATCCAAGTAGATGAAGCGGGAAATGTTATTCCAGGTTCAGTATCTAGAACCTATGAAAATAATCCAGTAGATCCAACTCAAGCAGCAGAAACGAAAATCCCTGATGCTCCAGCTGGATATAAGATTAGGGAAAATCAACCACAAGCTTGGGGTTATAATATTGTTGATAAAACGATTGAGCCAAATGACGAGAGTGATCCAGACCGTATTTCACGTGACACCCCAATCGTCTACGTTCCAATCGTGGATAAAGTCACAAAACCAACCAAACAAACGGTAACCTTTGAGGGAGCAGGCACAGCTACGCCAGCTCCAGATGTTCAAAGTGACTTCACATTTACTGGTAAGCAAAAACAGGCAGATGGTACGATCGCATGGGATCAACCAAGCCATACATACGGTAAGGTTATTGTTCCAGTTGTAGAAGGATTCTATTCAGATAAGGCAGAAGCTGGATCTAAAGTTGTAACTCCAGATCAACCAGAAGTAACAGACCATGTTATCTACAAACCACTTGGAAGCTTGGTGCCAAAATCTGACGATCCAAAATTCCCATCAACTCCAAAAGTGAAGTATCCAAATGATCCGACAGATCCAACCAAACCAAGTAAACCAATTGTGCCAAATGTCCCAGGCTACAAACCATACTTGCCAGATCCAAACGATCCAACGAAACCAGATACAGATAAACCAGTAGAACCAGGTAAGGAGCTACCAAACCTTCCAACCAACCCAGGTGATGATACTCCAATCATCTACGTTCCAATCGTAAATGATGTGACAAAACCAACTAAACAAACCGTAACCTTTGAAGGTGCGGGTGTAGATACTCCAACTCCTAATGTTCAAAGTGACTTCACATTTACTGGTAAGCAAAAACAGGCAGATGGTACAATCACATGGGATCAAACAAGCCATACATACGGTAAGGTTATTGTCCCAGTTGTAGATGGATACTACTCTGATAAGACAGAAGCTGGATCTAAAGTAGTGACTCCAGATCAACCAGAAGTAACAGATCATGTTATCTACAAACCACTTGGAAGCTTGGTGCCAAAATCTGACGATCCAAAATTCCCATCAACTCCAAATGTGAAGTATCCGAATGATCCGACAGATCCAACTAAGCCAACTAAGCCAATTGTGC
>NZ_JAQFJI010000020.1:0-13421 GCF_030440055.1 Streptococcus sp. SO4 | reverse complement strand
TTGGCTTGAACACCTTTATTGTATCGCGCTTGGAGTTTTTTTGGTATAACCTTCGACGCGCACCCGCATAGCGGGTGGTTTATTTGTCTCGCACCTCACGGAGCGAGACGGACTAATAGTCACATAAAAACGGGAGAACTGATGCATCAGTCCTCCCAGACATAAACAAGTATGCCACATTCCAATATACCTATGTTACTACAATTATTTTAACTATCTAAAAAATCTTTCAAAATTTCAAAAACTTCATTCCGATTCAACAAAATATCATCATTTTGAGGAATAGTTGATATCACAGACTCAAGTTCTATCACAAAACGGTGCATATCTGCTTTCACCGTGTCACTAGAGGTTATATTTGACAGTTTTTCACTTCCTACTAATAAAGCTGTTAATCGAGTAATATCGTTCAAATGTTTTTTTATGGCTTTACTTAAACCTTGAATACCTATGGCAGAGCGTTCTCTCATATCCAACCAAGCTTTAGCCTTGAAAATAATTAAACCACGATTACTCAACACCGAGTATCCCTGAATAGATTCTTTTTCATGCACCAATATATTATAATAATCCTTATCCAATAATAAGGCCGACAAACTAGCATCTTCATCAAAATGTAAGGGTATTTCTCTCCCCTCCTTCTTTAATAGGTATTCTGGTAAAATGCTAAATAGTTCAATCATAGAAGGAAACTCAGGCTTATTGGTTGTAAATCGAAATAGCTGTGCTTTTTCATCCTTCTGACTTCCTTGATATTCTCCCAATTCTAAAAAGTGATTCAAGGTATCATAAAATTCCTTATTTTTTAATTCATCAATGATTACCATATCATAATCTTTTGTTGTCCAACTTTTAAATCCTTGCGAGTCCAATACAATAGAGGTTGCAGTCCCTCCAATCAAAACATAATAGTCTTGAAAATTCGCAAACATTTCTTGAAAAATAGCTTTCGTATTAGCTGGCATCATCTTCTCCTAGATAATGTAATATATTACTTTTTAGTACTTCAATCTCTTCCTCCACACGTGGATCATCATCATCTTTTAAGGTCAAATAAAGAGAAATAGGATCTACAAACTGTCTATCTTGATTTTCTTTAAAATCGTTCCAAAATTCAGATACAAAAGGGCGATATCGCCATATTTCTAATACCTTGCCTTCTAAAACATGCTGAGATAATGGCAAGGATAATTTATTGAATTGTCTCTGTGATATGACATAGCTACTATTTTCATACGATTCAGCTAAAAAAGTCAAATAAGATAAAGCATACGTACCACCATATAGAAGACTAGAAGCAGATTTTATATTCTTCAGATCTACATCTGGCAATAAGAGCCGTTTTTTGATTGGATTAAATAAATAGGATTCTGATTTTAAGAATAATTCTTTTTTTGATGCTGTATAGGTGTAAAGTTTATTTGGCTTATTTAACCAATCTAAAGTTTTAAAAGTCCTCAAGCACCTATAAATCGTTGAGTTTGGAAGTCCAGTTACCTGTGAAAGCATATCAACATCTACTACTTTTTGACCTTTTGTCAATAAAAAGGCAATCCAAGTCAATTGTTCGCTAGGTGTTAATTCTTTAGATGTTGCAACATCATCATTAGCATTCAATACTAATCCCAATGGAGGAAAAAAGAGATTTCCCTTGAAATCTACAAAAGGAACTCTAGCTTGAAGGAGTTGTTTTTTTTCATTGTCAGATAGCTTTGAAAATACCAAAATAACGTCCATACTAGCTTTTTCACCCATAATACGAGCTTGAGTAACAAATGAGTTTAAACTTCCTCTTCTCTTTTCTTTAATCAATAAAAATGACTCCTTATGAAATTTCATTTGGACATATTGAAATCTTTTTTCAAAACTAATTGGTAAAGTTAAAGCTATTTTTTCAACACTTACATTAATATAAAACGATTGAAAAATAGAAATTATCTTTTGAACATTCATTGTTTTTCCTTTTTATCATTTTGTACGTATTTTATCATTTTAAATGATAAAATGCAAGTTTTTTGATAATAAAAAGCGACTTACAAAAACTATAAGTCACCAAAATATTAGAAAATTTCAAGTAAAGATTCTTAATTTCGTCGCATAAGCAAAATTCATGGCACTAAATCGTCTTCCATCGACATTGGTTTCCGATACCAGAAATGAATCATCTGGATAGACCTCCTTGACAAAAGACACATGACCATAAGGAACAAAGGTCCCATGACTGTCATCGACAAATGAGATAATAACTTCAGCTCTTGGAATAGAGCCTGTTTCACCACCCAGAATTGCAGCGGTTGCCACCTAGTCTCGAGCATTTCCCATGATGTTGATAATGGGAATCTTTTCCCCATTTCTGTCCTTGAGTTTTAATCCTAACTGCTTGATGCGAGCTGCTACTCCCCAGGTACACTAGCCATAGCATAACAATACCATCGCTACCTCCTGGAATCGAGTTACCATCCCTTCGCAAACTTTCCAAAGCCTTAGAATCACTTTGGGCTGTGACTCCATTTGGTTGACAAAAAACCTTTTCAATCTGGTAATACTACTCTGTCTCTCTGGTCTTGCATTTTAGTAACTTGTTTCTTGAATTACCCTCCCAGTAGGTTAGAAAGCGAGACTAGCTGGACTTACCCGTATTTCCAAAGAAATCATTAAGCCAATTGGTATAATAGGGATTGTCCTCCCAACTAAGACTAAGAGACAGCTCTTGGCGGTCTTTAAGAACCGCATAAACCATCTTGACTTTCAGTTTCATGTCCCTCGTTCATCCTCAAAGAGAATCTTTGGGATCTTGTAATAGCGCCAGACGTTTGATATTGATTTGCTGTAATCTTTTTCATGAGATACCTCCCCACTCTTTTATCTCCAGTTCATCACCTGGTTGGATTTGAACCAAACCACTCTTTTCCAAATCAGCCATCACAGCTGTTACTTCAACAATATCCAGGCCAGTTTGTCGGACTAGATAAGAAATCACGATATGATGTGATGACTGCATTTCTTTCTACAAAATTTCTCCTTAAACGCAAAAAAATCGAGAACCATATAGAATAGTTCTCGCTTGAGATATAAATATTTATTGTTGTATTCATTTTTCCGATATGTGGGCGATATCCGTAAATACATTTACTTCCATGTACCTTTTTAGGACTTTTTTGATGTCAAAATTGCCTTTATCTACAAAGACAAAACGCTTGAAATAAAAGATTTTCATCCTTTTACTCTTCGCAACAACGCTACTGCCTCAGTATGTGCTGAGAGCTTTCTTCTATACTAATAGACGAAAGGGTGTGAAAATGATTTTTAAATGATACTGTGGAACGGAACAGTAGCCCTAGTATTGACTACTGTCGTTTCTATTCATATTGGCTATTCTAGGACTGAGATGAAAAAATCTATAAATGCTCAGAATAAAATTGAACCCGCAAATCTCCCCAAAACAATGGTGAGTCATGTACTTGTATTATTCCGAAAAAATACACCTCTGGTGCAGTGAGACAAATTGGTGTATCTTATAGTGGCTTCGTAGATGAAAGCTATACTCTACTATCACTCTTTGATGATGTAGAACAAATTGAAAAAGATAATAGACTTCAGACAGCTATTGATGTTGTCAGAGAACAGTTTGGTTTTTTAGCCATACAAAAAGGAACCGTCCTAACTGAAGGTTCCAGAAATATTGAACGCAGTAAACTTATCGGTGGTCATTCCGCGGGTGGATTGGAGGGATTAAAATGAAACAAGAAAAAAATACAGTACAATTTTCAGAAATCCGTAGCAAAGGATGTAATGATATTGAAATGCTTGAAAGATTTTTACATGGAATCGTTGAAACAGCAACTTCAAAACTTCGTCAGAGAAAACTCAAAACAACTGAAATATCGATACGACTAGTACATGCTAAATCTGAAAACCGATTACCATTGGAATTTACATTTAGCATTAAGCCAACAAGCTCATCTGTGATAATCTATACTGAGGTAATCAATCGCTTTAAAGAATGTTACACAGGTGGGGGAATTCAAGGTTTTACGATTCAATTTGATAAAAATACCCTTGCCTCTGCATAGAAAGGATTTGATATGATTGACCGTTCATATTTACCATTTCAATCAGCAAGAGAGTACCAGGATACAAAGATGCAAAAATGGATGGGCTTTTTCCTATCTGAACATGCATCAGCACTCTCTGATGATACAAACAAAGTAACGTACATGTCTGACTTATCACTAGAGAAGAAATTATTACTCCTCAGTCAAGTATACGCCGGGCAGCTACGCACACGCATTCAAGTGATTGAAAAAAACAAGCGTGTTTCCTACACTGGAACAATACCAAGTCTGACCAAAGATTTCATTTTGATAAAAACTACAACAGGTCACATCAATTTGAAATTAAAAGACATTATTAGTATTGAACTTGTCGAGGAGGTGCTCTATGAATCAGCTTGAGTTTCAGCGTAATCACCTACAAATGGACTATTATAGCGAGAGCTACCAAGATTTTGAACGTGACTTCTACCGCTACTCTAACATGAATATTCCATTGACCTTCCTAACTGATGATATCCTAAAAACAATGGCGACTTCACGTAAGAATTACTTTGTCCTCAATAAGGAAAAGTCCAGAGATAACCGCGATCACTTCTTCATATTTGAAGTAAGTACCGTAGATGAGAATCCGCTAATCTATCATTATACATATAAGAAAACTACAATATATTTAGCAGAAAAATAGGAGCAGTTCAATTGACTGTTCCTATTTTTAATATTCATAAAATCTAAAGTCTTTATACTCTTTAACAATGGAGTCGCCAACCAGAACAGACTATACTGACCAGCGACTACCTTAAATTTAATGTTTCAGATTTATTTTCTTATCTCTAATTTCATAAACTACATCTGCTACATTTTCGAGTAATCGTTTATCGTGGGTGATAAACACGATAGTTCCGGTGTACTCCTTCATTAGTATTTCCAAAGCCTCTAAACTTGGTATGTCAAGGAAGTTACTGGGTTCATCCATTATTAGGATGTTATATCTACCCATGAGCATTTTAGCAAGCAACAATTTTATAATTTCTCCACCGCTTAAAACAGATAAACTTTTTCCAATATCGTTCTGTTTGAACCCCATAGATGCTAGCACTGAACGAATTTCTGATATATTGTAGTCACAATCCTTCTGCATAAACTCCATAACATTCTGATTACTGTTGTACTTGTAACCATTCTGTGCAAAGTAACCTATTTTTGCCTTAGGCGAAATAGAAATTCCTTCTTCATGGTTTAAGATCATTTGGATTAAAGTTGTTTTTCCGATTCCATTACCACCAGTTAACGCCACTTTTGCTCCTAACGGAATTTGAAAAGATGCATTTTCAAACAGAGCCTTATCCCCAAATACTTTATTAATTTCTGCACCGACTATAGGGTATGGATTATGGAGCTCCAATGCTTTACTTTGCCTGAAACGAATTCTGCGAATGCCTTCCGGAGCTTCTACTTTTCCTAAGGCCGCAATCCTGTGCTCTAGGGTTTTAGCAGCATTATACATCTTTTTTTCCTTACTTCCTATTGATTTTTGATGAGCTAAACGCCCTCCGTCTTCAGTACTTTTTTTCTTTGAAGAACCTTTTGCCTTCTGTTCTATTTTACGAGCCTGTTTTCGCTTTTCCTCCGCAGCCCTTTCCAATCGGGCACGTTCCGCAATAAATTGTTCGTATTCTGCAGCTTGGCTCTTACGTTCTTCCTCTTTCTGACGAAGATAATCAGAATAGTTTCCCCAATACTCAGTGATTTTGCCATCTTTCAGTTCCCATATTTTATCTACTATTTCATCAAGAAAATAGCGGTCATGGCTAATAACTAACAGTGCACCTGTAAAATATTTTAGCTGTCCTATTAGAAAATCAATTCCTTCACGGTCTAAATGGCTCGTAGGTTCATCCGCTAAAATACCATGAACCTGTGCCGATAAGGCCTGTGCTATTTTAAGCCTTGTTTCTTCACCACCGCTCATAGTCTGTATATTTAATTGCTCAACACCTAGCTTGCCTACAAGTGCAAAATCTTTTTCCTCCTGCAGAGTTACTTCGTCCAACTGGGGAATATAGGCAAGTTCACCCAGACGATTCATTTTACATCCTGGGGGAGTTAATTCTCCTAAAAGTACCCTGAGTAAAGTGCTTTTTCCAGCACCATTTGCTCCTACTAAACCAATACGGTCATAATCATATACTTCTAATTCATTTATATCTAAAACATCGCGTCCTTTGAATTCCACACGAATGTCTTTTGCTTTTAATATTAATTCCATAACATTTCCTCCTGTCTATAATCGCATGCTTTCATTTGCTTGTATGCAGGGAAAACCCTGCGATTTTAGCAGGAAGAGTTACATGAAAATAAGATACATAAATATTCCTCCAATATTGTTTATTTTAAATCTAATTTTCTAACCTCAGTTATCATTTGGCAAACTATAGCAATGCCAATAATTAAAATACCTGATAGTAAAAACCAATGATTTACACCGATTTTATCAGCAAAGAATCCAGAAAGAATTAACCCAATTGGCATAGCAAGTGACATGATACTTCCGATCAAAGAAAATACACGTCCTAAATATTCAGGCTTAATTTTCTCCTGAAAAAGAGCTGTTTGCACACCGCTATAAAATGGCACCGAAAGCCCCATTATTGCACAGCAAACTACGAATATTACAAATCCATTTGGAGGAAGTATTCCCGAAACGGCTAAACTGGTCCCCATTATAAAAAATGAACTTGTTATTAGTAATACATGCTTTTCGAAGCCCCCTAATCTTCCTAATAATAAGCCTCCTGCTAGCATCCCAAATGCAAAGGAAATTTCCGTAATAGAAATATGCACAGGCGTTCCATTAAAGTGTTCCATGCTTATTAAAGGAAATAGTGCATTGATTGGCATATAAACAAAAGTATATAGTGTTCCTAAGAGTAATAAGGCAAACAATCTTTTGTTTTGTCTCAGAACCACAACTCCTTCTTTCATCTCCCTTATGAAATTTGGTTCTAAACTTTGCACTTGATTACCCAGCTTAGGTATACGTACAATTGCTACCGTAATAGATGCAATCACAGCACCCAATACGTCGATGGCAATAATAGCATTTAAATCCCAAACGGAGTATAAGAGTGCTGCAACTGCCGGACTAACAATATAGCTTATAGACTGCAAAGACTGACTATAGCCTGCGCATTTCGTTAGCTGTTCTTCTGGTACTAAAAGTGGTGTAACCGCATTGAGTGCTGGGGTATGAAAAGCTGTTCCAATGCTACGGATAAACAATACTATCATAATCATCCAGACAGGTAGCTCCATACAGAATGCAACAATAGCAAGCACTGCACCAGCTGCTGCGATAATTAAATCGGCACCAATCATTATCTTCTTCCTATCATGACGATCCACTAGCACACCAATGGCAGGTCCCAAAATCGCATAGGGTAAAAAACCTACTAATGAAGCCATAGACAAGACCATCGCAGATCCTGTTTTTTCTGTAAGGTAAAAAATAATCGCCATTTGCAGGATGGCACTAGTGATTAATGATACTGCTTGCCCTGCCCATATTGCATAAAATTTTCGTTTCCAATTGTTGTATTTTTCCATTTATATTATCTCCTGCATATTATTTTGCTTGAATTTCTATTTTGAATAGCATTCTAGGCAATAAAAAATGCAGGCCAAACCCCACAATGTGGCTTTTGGTCTGCATACATACAATTTGGAAACATTCATATTAAAGACATAGTTAAATAAAGGTATAGTTAAATAACCAATATCCTCACCGTAACTAATGAATGCTCAATATCGTATAAATAAGCACAACAAAAAAGCCTATCATCGGGTATAGATTCTGCTTTTTTTATTGCCAGCTTATCTTAAACGCATTGAGGCTGTCATAGTTTCGGTTCCTCCTACATCTTTGTTTATATCAATTTATAGTATAACACAACAAGATGATATGTTCAATATAAAAGTTATGGAATGAGACTCATACTTCCAATTCGATGCCAGATTTAAAGGATATGACGAAGTTTTCTTCATAGACTGTAACGCTCTGGATTATCTTCCTTAGTAGCAAGCGATTAGCTTTCACAAAATCTTCTGTTTGTAGTTTTAAAAATTCATCAGGATTTTCTAACTCAACCTCAAAATATTTCATTTTACATTCCCTCATTTCATTTATTGATAAATTGAGTTTGCAAAAAAGAGTGGACAATTTTTGTCTACTCTTAACCTTTAAAATAGTTTTTTTTAATCGATTTGAAGTTGCCTAAATTATTACTTATTCGGTAAAATGAAGTATTGCTTTCAACAGATTTCCTTCAACTACACTTCACTTGATTCAAACAAGGTGGGTACATTTCTATTCCCACAAACTCCTTGTCAATGGAAACAAACACGTACCCACAGGGTAAATGGAAATAGAAACTGATAATTTCTAGCTATCACTTCTACTCATTCCAAAAATTTTCTCACTCTGATACTTACCCACCATAAAGCAAAAAGCCTTGCAATCAAGGCTTTCATTATCCCTTTCGTTCAAAGGTTTCTAAGCTTTTACGAGCAGAGCGACACACTCAGCGGTTCGCTATCTCCGTTCTGTCTGCGTGCTAGCACTTGTCAATCACGGACAGCTATCGCATGGGCGGAAGTAAATGCTAATCTTCGTCGTTTTACTCCTTGACTAGCAAACTTACCGCCTCAACATGATGCGTTTGCGGAAATAAATCCACCGGCTGGACTTTCTTCAATTCATAGCCCAACTCTTGGTAGAGTTTGATATCACGCGCCATGGTGGCGACATTACAAGAGATATAAGCGATGCGATCAGCTCCTGTTTGTGCGCTTGCCTTAATAAAGCTATCGGTCAAGCCCTTACGTGGTGGGTCGACTAGGATAGCAGTTGGTTGGATGCCTTCCTTGAGCCAATTCTTCATGGCATTTTCAGCAGTATCACAGACATAGTGGGAATTGGTGATATTGTTTAATAAAGCATTCTTCTGGCTATTTTCTACTGCTTCTGGGATAACCTCTACTCCATAGACTTCCTTGACATGCTTAGCGACAGATAAGCCAATAGTCCCAATTCCTGAGTAGGCATCGATGACGACATCATCTTGTTTTAACTCCGCAAAGTCAATAGCTGTCTGATAGAGTTTCTCTGCCATTTCTGTATTGACCTGGTAAAAAGCTGGTCCAGAGATTTGGAAATCATTACCCAACATCTGATCTGTAATGTAATCTTGACCATAAAGTGTACGCCATTCTTTACCGAAAATCGCATTGGTGTTTTGATCATTGATATTCTGCATGACAGACACAATTTCTGGAAATTGCTTGACGATTTGTTCAATCACCTGTTCAACTCTGAAAACTTTAGGACGAGTTGTCACTAATATAACCATGATTTGTCCCGAATGGTGACCTCGACGAACAACAAGGTTACGAATCAATCCTGACTGTTCCTTCTCATCATAAGGCTTCAAGTCATATCGACGGAGCAAATCACGTAAAGCTACAATAACTTGGTCAATGACTGGATCCTGAATGTAAAAATCCTCCAATGGCATAAGGTCGTGAGAATTCTTACGGAAGAAACCAGTCTCCAGAACACCATTAACGCGACGAACAGGAACCTGAGCCTTGTTACGATACTTGATAGGATTTTCCATACCAAGAGTATCAGCAACCTCTACATCCCTGATTCCAGCAATCTTATAGAGGCTGTCTTTTACTTGCTTGGTTTTAAACTTGAGTTGCTCTGAATAAGCTAGATGTCCCAAGTCAGCAATCCCTGAACGCAGGTAAGCCAAATCTAAGTCTTGATTACGGTGAGGAGATTGTGTAAGGTATTCCTCAACCTTACCAAAGCCAATCTTCTTGTTGACTTTAAGGACACGCATAAGGATCTTCTCAGTCGGTAGAGCATTCTCAACAAAAAAGACCAAGCCATCTACCTTGACAACACCTGCTCCTTCATGTGTCAAATCGACAGTCTCTACTTCTACAATATCATTTTTCTTTAACATATGTTTCACTTTCTATCAGCCGACAAAAAAAGACGGCAACTGTTCTGCTACCATCTATTATACCATGAATTAGCCTAAGCACCAAAACTCTTGAAAAAGTTTACAATTGCTTGCCAAATAGCACTGAGGATATTGCCACCGTCTTGAATAGCTTTATTAGCATCAAAGTTAAGGTCGATATTGCTAAAACTATCTCCTGCTTGCTCAACGATACTTTGTTTCAGATCCTTTAGAGTCTTTGTAAAGTCTTCGTTATTCAAAATATCGCTCTTAGAAAGATTAAAGGCAAAGTTGATGATGACATTGATCTGGTTTCCTGTTATAACCTGATCCAGCTTATAATTTTTCAACGTATCTTCAACAATCTTACGAACATCATCTTCAGTAAGCTCACCTTTGGACTCTTTTGCTTTAGCGATAGCAGATTTGATATCGGCAAGGGCTACATTGAGTTTATTGGCATCATAGCCTGATTTGTCCTTGTTTTCATCGTTGATGTCTGACAAGGCTTTTAGTTCTTCCTGAGCTAGGTCTTTATTTTCTTGAGGAAGTTGAACACCATTAGCTTCTAATGAATAGTAAATACCTGCTAGGGCACTTTCACCTGTTACAGGGATTGGTGCAGCCACGGTTATACGAGCATGTTCAACACCCAAGGTAACGGCCGCATTACGGTACATGTCTTGGGTCACTTTAGTGATATTTTCAGGGGTTTCAATCTTCACTTCAAGTGGAGATTTTTCACCTAATTTTTGAATTTTTGCAGACGAATAGAGCTGGAGACTAGAGTCATTGGCGACGTTCATAATCTTTGAGTAGACATCTGGCGTCATAGTCTTCAGTTCTTTGGTATCTGTAGAGGCGTTATAGCCGAGTTTTTTTAAAGTTTGATTTTTTTGATCTTCAGTGAGTGAAGAACCCAAGACGTACTCAGGTTGAACATAAGTTTCATCAATTACTTTTTGAACATCAGTGGCTGCTTGAGCGCTTTGCAAAGTTACAACTGCTAAAAGAACTGCAGCACTAGTCAGAAAGAATTTCTTTCTCATTGGACGCTCCTCCTTTTCCATTCTAGCATACCTTACAAAACTTAAAAAAGTCTTATACAGTTACTAAATCATATTGAGTAAAATTATCTCACTATTCATAATACAAGAAAAGAGAAGAGCAAGATAGTCTTCTCTAATCTTTTATACAAGTGATTTGCTCATGAAAATTTTTTATTTAACTAGATTTTTAATTTAGTCTTCTTTTTTCTTTTGAGCTAACCCTAATAGTGTTGTCGCTATTCCAATGATTCCAAGTCCAGTCATTACTGAGTTTGAATCCGCACCTGTATTTGGCAATTCGTAAACTACTTTTTCAGGATCTAAAAGTTTTGGTTCCGAAGTAACAGGAATTTGAGGTTTTGGTTCTGGAATTGGAACTGTCGGATTCTCCGGTTTTGGTCCAGGAGTTGGAGCTGTCGGATTCTCCGGTTTTGGTCCAGGAGTTGGAACTGTCGGATTCTCTGGTTTTGGTCCAGGGGTTGGAACTGTCGGATTCTCTGGTTTTGGTCCAGGAGTTGGAACTGTCGGATTCTCTGGTTTTGGTCCAGGAGTTGGAACTGTCGGATTCTCTGGTTTTGGTCCAGGAGTTGGAACTGTCGGATTCTCTGGTTTAATTGGAACGTAGATGATTGGGGTATCTTCACCTGGGTTGGTTGGAAGGTTTGGAAGTTCCTTACCTGGTTCTACTGGTTTATCTGTATCTGGTTTCGTTGGATCGTTTGGATCTGGCAAGTATGGTTTGTAGCCTGGGACATTTGGCACAATTGGCTTACTTGGTTTGGTTGGATCTGTCGGATCATTCGGATACTTCACATTTGGCGTTGATGGGAATTTTGGATCGTCAGATTTTGGCACCAAGCTTCCAAGTGGTTTGTAGATAACATGGTCTGTTACTTCTGGTTGATCTGGAGTTACAACTTTAGATCCAGCTTCTGCCTTATCTGAATAGAATCCTTCTACAACTGGAACAATAACCTTACCGTATGTATGACTTGTTTGATCCCATGTAATTGTACCATCTGCCTGTTTTTGTTTACCAGTGAATGTGAAGTCAGTTTGAACATTAGGAGTTGGAGTATCTACACCTGCACCTTCAAAGGTTACCGTTTGTTTTGTTGGTTGCGTCACATCATTTGTTTTTGGTACATAGATGATTGGCGTATCTTCCCCTGGTTTATCAGGTGTTACAGGTGTTCCTGGTTGGATTGGTTGACCTGGTTTCGTTGGATCGTTTGGATCTGGAAGGTGTGGTTCATAACCTGGTACATCAGGAACGACTGGTTGACCTGGTTTCGTTGGGTCTGTTGGATCGTTCGGATATTTAACACCTGGTGTTGATGGGAAGTTTGGATCATTTGGTGTTTCTGGTTTTGGAACCAAGTTTCCAAGTGGTTTGTAGATAACATGGTCTGTTACTTCTGGTTGATCTGGAGTTACCACTTTAGATCCAGCTTCTGCCTTATCTGAGTAGTATCCATCTACAACTGGGACAGTAACCTTGCCATAGGTGTGACTAGTTTCAGTCCATGTTGTAGTTCCATCAGCTTGTTTTTCTTTACCAGTAAATGTGAAGTCATTTTGGACATCGGCAGCCGGAGTCTTGTCACCTGCTCCTTCAAAGGTTACAGTTTGTTTAGTTGGTTTTGTCACATCATTTACGATTGGAACGTAGATGATTGGAGTATCATCACCTGGGTTTGTTGGAAGGTTTGGTAGCTCCTTACCTGGTTCTACTGGTTTATCTGTATCTGGTTTCGTTGGATCGTTTGGATCTGGCAAGTATGGTTTGTAACCTGGGACATTTGGCACAATTGGTTTACTTGGCTTAGTTGGATCTGTCGGATCATTTGGATACTTCACTTTTGGCGTAGATGGGAATTTTGGATCATCAGATTTTGGAACCAAGCTTCCAAGTGGTTTGTAGATAACATGGTCTGTTACTTCTGGTTGATCTGGAGTTACCACTTTAGATCCAGCTTCTGCCTTATCTGAGTAGTATCCATCTACAACTGGGACAGTAACCTTGCCATAGGTGTGACTAGTTTCAGTCCATGTTGTAGTTCCATCAGCTTGTTTTTCTTTACCAGTAAATGTGAAGTCATTTTGGACATCGGCAGCCGGAGTCTTGTCACCTGCTCCTTCAAAGGTTACAGTTTGTTTAGTTGGTTTTGTCACATCATTTACGATTGGAACGTAGATGATTGGGGTATCATCACCTGGGTTGGTTGGAAGGTTTGGTAGTTCCTTACCTGGTTCTACTGGTTTATCTGTATCTGGTTTCATCGGAT
>NZ_JAQFJI010000001.1:0-263256 GCF_030440055.1 Streptococcus sp. SO4 | reverse complement strand
GGAGTCCGTCTCGTGGGCTCGGAGATGTGTATAAGAGACAGGGTGTTGGTGGTGTTACCTTGTTGTTAAACTCAGTATCTTCAGGCATTTGTGAAGTAAGAGTCAACACTTTACCATCCTTAGTTACAGTAACTCCAACAGTCGCTACCATCTTATCGTACTCAACTCCAGCCTCTGTACCCTTCACTTCTTCTACATGATAGATATAAGTACCTTCTTGACCACGTTTGAATTCAAGAGCTGAGAACTTGATCTTACCTTCAGCATCATTACTTACGGTTTCAATCACGTTACCATCTTTGTCTTTCAATACGAAGCTGAATTCACCAGCTTTCAACGCACGACCTTCCAATTTCTTCGTGAAGTTGAATTCAACTTTCACTGGAATATTAACAACACGTTTTTCAGTTGGTTTTTCTGGTTTTTCAACTGATTTCTTAGTTGGATCATATTGGTGAACAATTTGAGAAGCTGTATTTTCAATATCTACACCTTCTTTAGCAGTTCCCTTGATACGTGCTGGAATATCAAACTTGTAGTAACGTCCAAATGCTAATTTAGCAGTGTCGATTACTTGAGTATTTTCTGCATCTCCAAGTGACTTAGTCAAGTCAGCCTTAGATGTAGCAGTAATGACACCATCCACAATTGAGATATCAAACTTAGCTGTCACATCTTCACCAGTTACTGAATCATAAGCCTTAATTTCAGCTACATTAACATCCAAGTTTTCGCTATCATATTTGTCTGTAATACCAACAGATTGAATATTGTGAGCTTCAGTGAATTTAGTTGTATCTAACCATACTTGGTAAACAACCTTATCACCCTTATGGAGTGTTTGAGTATTGATATTTTGCTTTTCATTATTATCAACTTTGTCCACATATGGATCTTTGTTGGTATCAGCTACTTTATCAGTCAACTCTTTATCATCATCAAGGAGTTTATTTCCAGTGATATCAAATTTCTCTTCATTCAGAATATATTTCTCTGGATTGAACTCAGGAGTTTCTGGAGGTGTAACACGGTTGTTAAATTCTTTATCCGCAATGTCGCCTACAGTCGCGATAAGAACTTTAGCTGTTCCATCGTGTTTCACTGTAACTGTTACATTCGCTTTCATGGTGTCATATGTAACGGTTGCGTCTGTTCCTTTAACTTCTTCTACTGTGTAGTTGTGTACGCCTTCTTGACCTTTCTTGAATTCAAGAGCTTTGAACTTAACGTTACCAGCCGCATCGTTGCTTACAGTTTCAAGAGTCTTACCTTCTGAATCTTTAAGAACGAAGCTGAATTCGTTAGCTTTAAGCTCACGACCTTCCAAACGTTTCGTGAAGTTGAATTCTACTTCAACTGGAACGTTGTTTACACGTTTTTCAGTTGGTTTTTCAGGTTTTTCAACTTTCTTAGTAGTTGGGTTGTAGTAGTTGACTACTTGAGCCGCAGTATTTTCAATATCTACACCACCAGGTACATCAGCTTTCACTGTTGTTGGGATGTCGAACTTGTAGTAACGTCCGAAGGCGAACTTAGTTGTATCGATGATTTGAGTATCTTCTGCGTCTCCAAGTGACTTAGTGAAGCCAGCTTTAAGAGTTGCAGTGATCACACCGTTGTTCACAGTGATATCGAATTTATCTGTTACTTCTGCGCCTGTTACTGAATCGTAAGCTTTGATCTTAGTAGAATCAAGTTCCAATTTAGCTTCATCGTAGTCATCTGAGATTCCTACTGATTGGATGTTGTCCTTGTTAGCTGCGTCAAATTTAGTTGTATCCAACCATACTTGGTAAACCAATTTAGCGCCACGTTTCACAGTCTTGGTGTTCAAGTTTTGAGCTTCGTTGTTTGATGCATCATCCGCATATGGGTTCGCATTTGTATCTGCGTACTTGTCTGCCAACTCTTTATCATCGTCAACGAGCTTGTCACCTGTGATATCGAATTTCTCTTCAGAAACAACGTATTTCTCTGGTTGGAACTTAGGTTCTTCTGGAGGTGTTACAACGTTGTTGAACTCTTTATCAGCCGCATCTGTTACGTTCGCAACGATTGCTTTGGCTGTTCCATCGTGAGATACCACAACTTTAACAGTCGCAACCATTGTGTCGTATTTGACTGTTGCGTCTGTTCCAGCTACTTCCTCTACAGTATAGTTATAAGTCTTACCAAGATCGTCTTTACCAAATTCAAGAGTCTTGAAGGTAATTTTACCAGTAGCGTCATTCTTCACTGTTTCGACAACATTGCCATCTTTCTTAAGAACGAATGTGAATTCTTGATCTTGCAATTGACGACCTTCAAGAGATTTCGTGAATTTAAGATCAAGTGGAACTGGAACGCTATTTACACGTTTTTCAGTTGGTTTGCTTGGTTTTTCAACTTTCTTCGTAGTTGGGTTGTAGTAGTTGACTACTTGAGCCGCAGTATTTTCAATATCTACACCACCAGGTACATCAGCTTTCACTGTTGTTGGGATGTCGAACTTGTAGTAACGTCCGAAGGCGAACTTAGTTGTATCGATGATTTGAGTATCTTCTGCGTCTCCAAGTGACTTAGTGAAGCCAGCTTTAAGAGTTGCAGTGATTACTCCACCTTCAACTGTGATGTCGAATTTATCTGTTACTTCTGCGCCTGTTACTGAATCGTAAGCTTTGATCTTAGTAGAATCAAGTTCCAATTTAGCTTCATCGTAGTCATCTGAGATTCCTACTGATTGGATGTTGTCCTTGTTAGCCGCATCAAATTTAGTTGTATCAAGCCATACTTGGTAAATCAACTTGTCGCCACGTTTCACAGTCTTGGTGTTCAAGTTTTCAGCTTCGTTGTTATCAGTTTTATCTTCGTATGGGTTCGCATTGGTATCTGCGTACTTGTCTGCCAACTCTTTATCATCATCAACGAGCTTGTCGCCTGTGATATCGAATTTCTCTTCAGAAACAACGTATTTCTCTGGTTGGAACTTAGGTTCTTCTGGAGGAGTTACGACGTTGTTAAATTCTTTATCCGCAATGTCGCCTACAGTCGCGATAAGAACTTTAGCTGTTCCATCGTGTTTAACTGTGACTGTTACATTCGCTTTCATTGTGTCGTATGTAACGGTTGCGTCTGTTCCTTTAACTTCTTCTACTGTGTAGTTGTGTACGCCTTCTTGACCTTTCTTGAATTCAAGAGCTTTGAACTTAACGTTACCAGCTGCATCGTTGCTTACAGTTTCAAGAGTCTTACCTTCTGAATCTTTAAGAACGAAGCTGAATTCGTTTTCTTTAAGCTCACGGCCTTCCAAACGTTTAGTGAAGTTGAATTCCACTTCAACTGGAACGTTGTTTACACGTTTTTCAGTTGGTTTTTCAGGTTTTTCAACTTTCTTAGTAGTTGGGTTGTAGTAGTTGACTACTTGAGCCGCAGTATTTTCGATATCTACTCCGCCAGGTACATCAGCTTTATCAGTTTTAACTGTTGTTGGGATGTCGAACTTGTAGTAACGTCCGAAGGCGAATTTAGTTGTATCGATCACTTGAGTGTTTTCTGCATCGCCAAGTGACTTAGTGAAGCCAGCTTTAAGAGTTGCAGTGATCACACCGTTGTTCACAGTGATGTCGAATTTATCGGTTACTTCTGCGCCTGTTACTGAATCGTAAGCTTTGATCTTAGTAGCGTCAAGGTCCAACTTAGTTTCATCGTAGTCATCTGAGATTCCTACTGATTGGATGTTGTCCTTGTTAGCTGCGTCAAATTTAGTTGTATCCAACCATACTTGGTAAACCAACTTGTCGCCACGTTTAACAGACTTAGTATTGATGTTTTGTTCTTCGTTGTTTGATGCATCATCCACATATGGGTTCGCATTTGTATCTGCGTACTTGTCTGCCAACTCTTTATCATCGTCAACGAGCTTGTCACCTGTGATATCGAATTTCTCTTCAGAAACAACGTATTTCTCTGGTTGGAACTTAGGTTCTTCTGGAGGAGTTACGACGTTGTTAAATTCTTTATCCGCAATGTCGCCTACAGTCGCGATAAGAACTTTAGCTGTTCCGTCATGAGAAACAGTTACTGTTACATTCGCTTTCATAGTGTCGTATGTAACGGTTGCGTCTGTTCCAGCTACTTCTTCAACAGTGTAGTTGTGAACGCCTGCTTGTTCTTTCTTGAATTCGATAGCTGAGAACTTAACGTTTCCAGATGCATCGTTCGTTACAGTTTCAACAACTTTACCTGTTGAATCTTTAAGAACGAAGCTGAATTCGTTAGCTTTAAGCTCACGACCTTCCAAACGTTTAGTGAAGTTGAATTCTACTGATACTGGTACGCTGTTCACACGTTTTTCAGTTGGTTTGCTTGGTTTTTCAACTTTCTTAGTAGTTGGGTTGTAGTAGTTGACTACTTGAGCTGCAGTATTTTCAATATCTACACCAGCTGCCACATCAGTTTTAACTGTTGTTGGGATATCAAACTTGTAGTAACGTCCAAATGCGAACTTAGTTGTATCGATGATTTGAGTATCTTCTGCGTCTCCAAGTGACTTAGTGAAGCCAGCTTTAAGAGTTGCAGTGATCACACCGTTGTTCACAGTGATATCGAATTTATCTGTTACTTCTGCGCCTGTTACTGAATCGTAAGCTTTGATCTTAGTAGAATCAAGTTCCAATTTAGCTTCATCGTAGCCATCTGAGATTCCTACTGATTGGATGTTGTCCTTGTTAGCTGCGTCAAATTTAGTTGTATCCAACCATACTTGGTAAACCAACTTGTCGCCACGTTTCACAGTCTTGGTGTTCAAGTTTTGAGCTTCGTTGTTTGATGCATCGTCCGCATATGGGTTCGCATTGGTATCTGCGTACTTGTCTGCCAACTCTTTATCATCATCAACGAGCTTGTCGCCTGTGATATCGAATTTCTCTTCAGAAACAACGTATTTCTCTGGTTGGAACTTAGGTTCTTCTGGAGGTGTTACAACGTTGTTGAACTCTTTGTCAGCGATGTCTCCAACTTTAGCTACAAGAACTTTAGCTGTTCCATCGTGTTTAACTGTAACTGTTACATTCGCTTTCATTGTGTCGTATGTAACGGTTGCGTCTGTTCCAGCTACTTCTTCTACTGTGTAGTTGTGTACGCCTTCTTGACCTTTCTTGAATTCAAGAGCTTTGAACTTAACGTTACCAGCCGCATCGTTGCTTACAGTTTCAAGAGTCTTACCTTCTGAATCTTTAAGAACGAAGCTGAATTCGTTAGCTTTAAGCTCACGACCTTCCAAACGTTTAGTGAAGTTGAATTCTACTGATACTGGTACGCTGTTCACACGTTTTTCAGTTGGTTTGCTTGGTTTTTCAACTTTCTTAGTAGTTGGGTTGTAGTAGTTGACTACTTGAGCTGCAGTATTTTCAATATCTACACCACCAGGTACATCAGCTTTCACTGTTGTTGGGATGTCGAACTTGTAGTAACGTCCGAATGCGAACTTAGTTGTATCGATGATTTGAGTATCTTCTGCGTCTCCAAGTGACTTAGTGAAGCCAGCTTTAAGAGTTGCAGTGATCACACCGTTGTCCACAGCGATATCGAATTTATCGGTTACTTCTGCGCCTGTTACTGAATCGTAAGCTTTGATCTTAGTAGAATCAAGTTCCAATTTAGCTTCATCGTAGTCATCTGAGATTCCTACTGATTGGATGTTGTCCTTGTTAGCTGCGTCAAATTTAGTTGTATCAAGCCATACTTGGTAAACCAACTTGTCGCCACGTTTCACAGTCTTGGTATTCAAGTTTTGAGCTTCGTTGTTTGATGCATCGTCCGCATATGGGTTCGCATTGGTATCTGCGTACTTGTCTGCCAACTCTTTATCATCATCAACGAGCTTGTCACCAGTAATATCGTATTTCTCTTCAGAAACAACGTATTTCTCTGGTTGGAACTTAGGCTCTTCTGGTGGAGTCACCTTGTTGTTGAACTCTTTATCAGCGATATCGCCAACAGTTGCCACAAGAACTTTAGCTGTTCCATCGTGAGAAACAGTTACTGTTACATTCGCTTTCATTGTGTCGTATGTAACGGTCGCGTCTGTTCCAGCTACTTCTTCAACTGTGTAGTTGTGAACGCCTGCTTGTTCTTTCTTGAATTCGATAGCTGAGAACTTAACGTTTCCATCTTTATCGTTGCTTACTGTTTCAACCACTTTACCTGTTGAATCTTTCAGTACGAAGCTGAATTCGTTAGCTTTAAGCTCACGGCCTTCCAAACGTTTAGTGAAGTTGAATTCTACTGATACTGGTACGCTGTTCACACGTTTTTCAGTTGGTTTGCTTGGTTTTTCAACAGTTTTGCTTACTGGGTTGTAGTAGTTTACAATTTGAGCCGCAGTATTTTCGATGTCTACTCCACCTTTAACGTCAGCTTTAACAGTTGCTGGGATGTCAAACTTGTAGTAACGTCCGAATTCGAATTTAGTTGTGTCGATGATTTGAGTATTTTCTGCGTCTCCAAGTGACTTAGTGAAGCCAGCTTTAAGGGTTGCAGTGATCACACCGTTGTTAACAACGATATCGAATTTAGCTGTGACATCATCACCTGTTACTGAATCGTAAGCTTTGATCTTAGTAGAATCAAGATCCAACTTAGTTTCATCGTAGTCATCTGAGATTCCTACTGATTGAATGTTGTCCTTGTTAGCTGCGTCGAATTTAGTTGTATCCAACCAAACTTGGTAAACCAATTTGTCGCCACGTTTCACAGTCTTCGTATTCAAGTTTTGAGCTTCGTTGTTTGAAGTTCCATCTGCGTATGGGTTTGTATTTGTTTCACCATATTTATCAGTCAATTCAGAATCATCGTCAACGAGTTTGTCGCCTGTGATATCGAATTTCTCTTCAGAAACAACGTATTTCTCTGGTTGGAACTTAGGTTCTTCTGGAGGAGTTACGACGTTGTTAAACTCTTTATCAGCTGGTTCAGTTACGTTAGCAACCAATGCTTTAGCTGTACCGTCATGAGATACTGTTACAGTTACTTCTGCCTTCATAGTATCGTAAGTGACAGTTGCGTCTGTACCTTTCACCTCTGTTACAGAGTATGTGTAAGTACCTTCTTGACCCTTCTTGTATTTAAGGGCAGTGACTTTTTCACCAGCTTTATTTGTGTACTCTACCGGAGAGAATTTAATCTTACCATCTGCATCGTTGGTTGCAGTCGCAATCACAATATTGTCGCTGTCTTTCAACTCGAATGTAAATTCGCCAGCTTTAAGCTCACGACCTTCCAAACGTTTTGTGAAGTTGAATTCTGCAGTGATTGGTACAGAGTTTACACGTTTTTGAGTTGGTTTTTCTGGTTTTTCAACAGATTTGCTTACTGGGTTATAAACATGAACGATTTGGTTGGCTTTATTTTCAATATCCACTCCACCGGCAACGTCATCTTTAACAGTTGCTGGGATATCAAATTTATAGTAGCGACCAAATGCAAATTTAGTTGTATCAATAACTTGTGTATTATCAACATCACCTAGTGATTTGTTTACAGAAGTCTTAGATGTTGCTGTAATGACACCATTTTCAACCTTAATGTCAAACTTGTCAGTTACGTCATCACCAGTTTCACTGTCATATGCTTTAATATCAGCAGCATTTACAGTTAATTTTTCTGAATCATAGGTATCAGAGATACCAACAGATTGGATGTTGTTTTTGTCAGTGAAGTTCTTAGTATCCAACCATACTTGGTAAACTAATTTATCACCACGTTCAACCGTCTTAGTATTGATGTTTTCTGCTTCGTTGTTTGAAGTTCCATCTGCATATGGGTTTGCATTTGTAGCAGTGTACTCATCAGTCAACTCATCGTCATCATCTACAAGTTTTGATCCTGTAATGTCAAATTTCTCTTTGTTAAGAACAAATTTTTCAGGTTGGAATTCAGGTGTTTCAGGAGGAGTGATCTTGTTGTTGAATTCTTTATCATCAGTTCCTTCTGTTGAAGTTCCATCAGCATTGACACCGCCAGTTGACGTTACGTTTGTTACAGTAGTCAAGGTATGACCATTCTTAGCAACTTCAACTGTGACTGTTGCTTTCATAGTATCATAAGTCATACCAAGCTCTTTAGTAGATGGGATAACTTCTTCTACTGTATAGGTATGAGTTCCAACTTTAGTATTATCAAATGATAATTCAGTAAATGTTACTGTTCCGTCAGCTTTATTTGTTACTGTTTCAAGAGTTTGACCAGTTGAATCTTTAAGAACAAAGCTAAATTCGCCGTCTTTAAGTTCACGACCTGCTAATTTCTTAGTAAAGTCAAATCTTGCAACAACTGGAGCTACATGGTAGTTATTGAACTCAGTATCATCCGGCATTGTAACTGCTGCATTCAAGAGGCCAGATGCAGCATCTTTCGTAACTGTTACGGTTACTTCTGCATTCATTGAATCATAGTCAATGTTTGTGTCAGTTCCAGCTACTTCACGTACAGTATAGGTATGAGTACCTTCTTTATCATAAGAAATCGCGTCAAACTGGATAGTTCCATCAGCCGCGTTTTTCTTCGTTTGGATAACATTTCCATTTTCAAGCAATTCAAATGTAAAGGCATCTGCTACCAGTTCTTTACCTTCGAGTTTCTTAGTAAACTTGAATTGAGCTTGTGTTGCAGTTGGTGTGAAGGTATTGTTAAATTCTTTATCTGCTGGAAGTGCTGCTACAGCAGTAAGAGCGTGACCTGATTTTGTAACAGTAACTGTCACGTTTGCCTTCATGGTATCGTAAGTCATGCCAGCTTCTTTTGTTTCTGGAATAACTTCTTCTACAGTGTAGTTATGATCACCGACTTGAGCATTCGTAAATGTCAAGGCGTCAAATTTAACGTTACCAGCGGCATCGTTTTGTTTTGTTTGGATAACAGTGCCATCTTTGTCTTTCAATACAAAGCTAAATTCACCAGCCTTGAGTTTACGGCCTGCAAGAGCTTTACTAAAGTCAAATTGGGCAGTTACAGGCGCCACAACGTGGTTGTTAAAGACTTTATCGTCAGTACCAGTTGCTTCACCACCTGTTGAAGTCATTTCAGTATTAGCTACCAAGAGACCTGTATTCTCATCTTTTGTAACTGTTACTTTAACTGCGATAGTCATTGCATCGTAGTCTACATCAGCTTTATCGCCTTTAACTTCTTTAACTGTGTAGTTGTAGACTCCTGCTTGGTCAAATGACAATTCGCTAAAGTTAATCTTACCGTCAGCTTTATTAGTTACAGTTTCATTAACATTGTTATCACCAGTCAAAGTGAAGCTAAAGTCACCTGCATTCAAGTTACCATTTGAGAGTGATTTATCAAACTCAAGGTTTACTTTAACAGGAGATGGTGTGAAGGTATTGTTGAACTCTGTATCTGCAGGAAGTGTGTTTGTTGCTTTAAGCACATGACCTTCCTTAGTAACAGTGATTGTCACTTCAGCCTTCATGGTGTCATAAGTCATACCTTCTTCTTTAGTTGGTAAACCTGACACTTTATTTGTTGGGATAACTTCTTCAACAGTGTACTTGTGTGTACCAACTTGAGTGTTGTCAAAGGTCAAATCGTCAAATGAGATGACACCAGCTGCATTATTTGTTTTCGTTTGGATTGTTTTACCAGTTGAATCTTTCAAGGCAAATGTAAATTCGCCATCTTTCAACTTACGGCCATCCAATTTCTTGCTGAAGTCAAACTTAGTCTTAACTGGAGCTACAACATAGTTGTTAAATACCTTGTCATTTTCACCTTCAGCATGACCACCTGTTGACTTATAAACTGCTTGAACTTCAAGTTTATCTTGAGCATTTTGTGTAACGGTAACTGTGAGAGTAACCTCCATACCATCATAGTCAACATTCGTATCTGAACCAGCAACTTCTGTAATCTTATAAGTATAAGTACCTGGTTTTTCGAAAGTTAGTTCACTAAAGGTTGCCTTACCATTTTTGTTTGTAACAGTTTCTTGGTGTGTACCACCTTCTTGTTTAAGAGTAAAGTTAAAGTCACCATCGTTCAAAGTACGTCCTTCAAGAACTTTACTTACTTCAGGTGTATAAGTTACTGGTTCTACTTTTTCATAGTAGTAAACGGTTGATTTATAAGGTGTTAGACTATTCAACAAGTCAACGTTAATACCACTACTAAATATTCCTTTTACTAATTGTTCGTTTGAAATAGCGTAACCAATGTTGTCTCCCAAGAATGGTACGAATACTGTTTTCTTAGGTGTATACCCGGCAGCTGTTTGGAAGCCAAACTCAATTTCTTTACCATTTGGATAGTATACCCCATCTTTATCCGTGAAAGCAATTGTATTAAGAGGGGTTTTCTTAACAACCAAGTCTTCAGTGTTAGCATTTCCTGGTTTGATCGGTTTGGTTTCTGCAAGAAGCATATAACCATCGGTTTCTAATGTACCATCAGAACGTTTGCTCTGTTGTCTTGGATCAAGGAGATAAACACGAATAACAACTGTACCATCTTCTCCAACAATTTCTTTGATTCGCTTAATGCCATAGCGGTCAGCATCCATAAATTTGCTACCAACTGTGTAAGGGCGAGAAGCGTAACCAGTCATGCTATCTGGATCCGCTTTTTGGTAAAGCTTGTAACCAGCAAATTTACGTTCACCAGAAGCAGTGAAATTTTGACCTTCTGTAGCAGTCAAGGTGTACTTAGCTAGTTCAACTTCATTTCCGTTTGCTACATAGTCTTGAACTGTTGTATCTGTTTTGTTAGCCTTGTAGGTAGAGTTTGACTTGTCTACAACCTTATAGTAAGTCGTTTTAGTCACTACCTTTGGAAGTTTGAAGTTACTGTCAGTAATCGTACGTCCATTGTAAGCAGGTTCTACGACGTTCATCACGTCTGTAGAAGTACGAGCATTATAAACGGCAGTATATCGCGCTTGTTCATCAGGAGTAAGTGTGTGTCCCGGTGCTACTAAAGATGTAATACTATCCCCAACTTTATAGCCGACTTGCAAAAAAGGCTCGTCAGTTTTATCACCAGCTGTCCCCTTACCTGCTTGGTAATCAATTTGGAAGGTCAACTCAGAATTTGACTTGGTTGCAGTTGTCGTAAATTGTTGAACACCACTAGTAGCAGTGATAGTCTTCGTTTCAACTACTGCACCAGTTGTCTTATCAATCAATTCCGCAACAGAATCAGTTGAGTCACTAAAGTTCTTATAGATACGAACGTAGTAGTTAGTATTGTAGCGTTCATTGAATTTTGTAAGGTCTAAGATACTAAATGTATAGTAATCTCCAGTTTTTCTTTCATAACCAGCAGGCACATTCTGTGATTTAACAGTTGCACCAGCAGGATCTGACATATCTGGATCCGCTACTTCACCGTCCTTAAGTGTAGCTGATGTTGCTATTGCTTCTGTATTATGGTCAGTTGCAGCACGACGGTTACGGCGACGACCACCATTTGTAGCCAAAGCGCCCGCATTGACAGTGTTCTCAGCTGCCAAAGCAAGTGTTTCTGTATCTACTAGTGGTTTTGCTTCAACATTTGCTGCACTAGCAGTTGTATCAAGGCTAGTTGCTTCAGCTACAGCTGAAAGTTCTGATTTAGGCTCAGATTTGTCCTCTGGTTTAGATTCAGTCTTTTCTTCTGCCTTAGGCTTAGTTGTTACAACTTCTTCTACTTTTGAAGCAGTTTCTGCTACTGGTTTAGAAGATTCTAGTTTTGCCTCAGGAATAACAGATGTTTTTTCCTCAGCTTTTTCAGCTTTTGTTTCTTCTGATTTTACTTCTTCAGACTTAACTTCAGGTATTGATGTTTCTGGCTTAACTTCTGAAGTTTCGGAATTAGCTGAAGTTACCACATCCGTTGATGGCTCTTTCAACTTTTCCTTGTCGTCCTTGTTGCCGACTAGTTCAGTATTCTCAGCATTTTGCTTTGCTACAATCTCAGCAGCATTTACAGCACTACCGTTAGCCATCATGAAGCTAAGGGTTGTTCCTAAGAAAACTGATGCGACACCAACTTTGTATTTTCTTAAAGAAAATCGTTGTTGCTCTCTTCTTATCATGTGATAAGCTCTCCTTTTTTAACATTTTAACTAATAATATGTAAGTTTATTGACTTTTTACAGAAAAGAAAATGGTCTTCCCCACATTACCAGTAACGCTAACAGTATACCATATCGTAGCCTTTTAAATCAAGAAAAACAGAATTAACATCATTCTCTTTTTGTAATTATTATTCATTTTTACGACAATTAATTCAAGTTAAATAAATGTTTGTTGATGTCGTTTTTTTTATCCAATCGTATTATTACAACTTTTATATCTACATATCACCTTCATCCAATGATGTTTTCTATATAAAAAGCTCTAAACATTTAAATTAAATATTTTTTTATTCAATTCAAATGTTTAGAGTAAATTTTATTTTTGTAAAATTACTGATTACAAGATAGATATCTGATAAAGACTGATCCTAAAATATATATTTTCTTAAAATATTTGATAAAGCTTGATAACCTGAAACACTGAGGTGAAGACCATCCGTTGTATAGTCTGCCTTGAGTTGCCCTTCCTGATCGAGTAGGTTCTCGAAAACAGATACGTATTCAACCTGCATATAGGCAGAGGCAAGGTCTTGATAGGCTTGGTTCCAGGCCTTGATTTTCTCATTGGTACGAATATAAACTGTCTGCTTGAAGTCCGTACTCTCATTGACCGGCAAAATGGAAACTAGCTTTATCTGTGACAGTGGATAGTCGCGAGAAATGGTTTGAATCACGCTCTCAAGATTGTTTAGCGCTTCATTCATTGGAACATCTTTTCCAATGTCATTTGTCCCAATCAAAAGTACAATTTGATCCACTGCATCGCCATAAAGATGAGTATCAAGATTTTCTCGTAAAAGTCCCGTCTGGTAGCCTCGAATCCCTCGATTCACAATGGTTTTTGACGTTTCCAATAATTCTTGCAAGGGATAATATTCAATAATGGAATCCCCGATAAAAATGATATCTGGTTCAATTACCGAGATTTGATTAAGTTCACGATACTTGGTTTGAATTTTCTCTTGCTCTTTTAAGAGCCAATTCTCTAATAATTGTACTGCCAAGTTATTCTCCTTCTTCTAGCCAGTTTTCTAAAACTTGGTAAACACCTGCCTGACTGTTAGCTGGCGCTATTTTGGTGGCTACTTCTTTGACAGTCTCCTCTGCATTTTCCATGGCATATGAAATACCTGCCAACTCTAACATTTCAATGTCATTTTCACTATCACCAAAGGCCATAATTTGTTCAGGTTTCAAGTCCCAACGTTTGAGTAATTCTTTTAAGCCCCATGCCTTATGAATCCCATCTTGTAAGATATCAATACAGCCGTAGCCACTCGAAACAGCTCGAACATGACCATCAAACAAGTCATTGATTTCCTGTAAAACCACATCTGATCGTTCTTCTCCAACAACCATACTCATCTTAAGGACACCTCCAAAGAGACTGGAATCCCATCCATCAACAAAGTGCATTCGTTGATAGAATTTCTCTATCATCTCTGAAGTCATAAATTTATCAAGTTCTGTAAAAACAGTGCCTTCCTTGACAAATCCACCATTCATACCTGTTACAACAAACTGATCCTGGCACTCTCTGCCTTTAAAATGAGCTAAAGCTCTATCAACCATAGCATCATCCCAAGTCTGAGCTTTAATCAATTGATCATTTTCGAATATACGAGCACCATTAGCAACTACGAGAACTACTCTATCTGCTAGATGTCCCAGTAATTGTCGCATTCTATGAACTTCATTTCCAGTTGCAATGACAAAACGAACGCCACGTTGATCTAACTGATCTAAAATTTTCTCTAGTCGAGGTAGGTCCAGTTGTCCTTGAGGATTCAACAAAGTACCGTCCATATCCGTCGCTATTATCTTAATTTCCATTGTGTCTCCTTGTGGTCCAAGTCACTACCACTTCAAATCTACATGCTCGTTCATTTCTTTATAGGCTGTATCAATCCGTTCCTTGGTGGCCTCGTCTAACTGACTACGGTATTTCCCGCCCTCTATAAAATCTTCCAAGATATAGGTTTGGTAAAGATAGAGTGGGTAGCCTTCTGGAGAATAGCCTCCCTTTGGAGTACGACTCACCCAACTTGGATGAGCTTGGGCCGTCTCAATAGTCGTTTTTCCGGATTTCTTCTTAATAGTCACATCCATGAGGACTCCACGTTCCGTCCACTTGGCATTTTCAACATCCTGCATGGTTTCAATCCGTTGATTTGAGATAAAATTCCCCATAGAGTAGATGATAAGCTTTTTATCACCGTCTTTTTCAACCGTTTCAGCTGGTTCAACAACGTGAGGGTGACCACCAAAGATAATATCAGCTCCCCAATCAATCATTTTATGGTAAAGTTTCTTTTGCTCCTCAGTCGGCTCAATTTGATACTCAACTCCCATCTGAGGCATGATAATTGTAATATCCGCCTCCTTCTCTGCTCGTTCAATTTCAGCCTTCATTTTATCTTCGTCTAAGTCTGAAAGATAACGATTATAATCCTCTTGAGAAATACTTTGTTCAATACCATTAAAACCATAGGAATAGGCTAAAATAGCAACTTTAATACCATTAACTTCCTTGATAAGTAAAGGTGCCTTATCTCGGGATTCATGGGTATAGACCCCGACCGGCGTCATTCCTGCCTTTTCAATAGCATCTGCAGTTGAAACCACTCCCTCAATCTGAGAATCCAAGATATGATTATGAGCCAAGTCTAGCACTTGATAGCCCGCATCTTTTATAGCATCCATAACTTCACCAGGTGCATTAAACAAGGGATAGCCTGCAAGATAATGGTCTTTATTTACGGTTCCTTCGAAATCACCAAGAACTAAGTCTGCTTGCTTAAGCCAAGGTTTTACATACTCAAAATTATCATGAAAATCATAGGTGCCATCTGATTTTTTGGCTGAAATGTAGATAATATCATGATAGAGCAAATCACCATTGGCCATGATCCGAGCACTTGTTTCTTGTTCCGTCTCTGCATTCTTTGCCTGAGAACTTGACTGTTGGTGTGTGGAACTTGGATCACTACTGCTTAAAGAAATCCCTCGAGCTCCTTCCACTAATAAAGTAAGCAGCATCGAGATAACTACCGAAGCTAACAAGACCACAATAAAAGTGCGATTATTCCACTGCTTATAGTTCCTGAAAAAACGAACAGAATGTCTAATAGCTTGTAAAACGAGACCACTTTTTCTTCTACTACTACGTTGTTCCATAACTTTTCTCCCATAATTTTAAAGTCATATTTCTCATTCTATTATACCACAGACAAATAGGTATTTCCTTTTATTCTATAATTTTTTAACAGCTTCTGTGACTTTCTTTCTCGTCTGTTTTGTGTTATCATGTAATTGTAATGGAAGGAAAGGAAAGAATATGTCTGCTATAGAACGAATTACCAAAGCTGCTCATTTAATCGATATGAAAGATATTATCCGCGAAGGGAACCCTACTCTTCGTGCCGTTGCCGAGGAGGTCTCTTTCCCCTTGAGCGACCAAGATATCATTCTTGGAGAAAAAATGATGCAATTTTTGAAACACTCGCAAGATCCTGTTATGGCTGAAAAATTAGGGCTACGTGGAGGTGTTGGGCTTGCTGCACCACAGCTGGATATCTCAAAACGCATCATCGCCGTACTGGTACCAAATATCACCGAGGAAGGTGAAACTCCTCAAGAAGCCTATGACTTACAAGCTGTTATGTACAATCCTAAAATCGTCTCACACTCAGTTCAAGATGCTGCTCTAGGTGAAGGAGAAGGTTGCTTGTCTGTTGACCGTGCTGTTCCAGGTTATGTTATCCGCCATGCTCGAGTAACTGTTGACTATTTTGATAAAGATGGAGAAAAGCACCGCATCAAACTAAAAGGCTATAATTCTATTGTTGTTCAACATGAAATTGACCACTTAAATGGTATTATGTTCTACGATCGTATCAATGAAAAAGATCCATTTGAAGTTAAAGATGGCTTGCTCATTCTTGAATAAAGAAAATCCCGTTGCAAGACGGGATTTTGTGTTATAATGAAGATATGAAAACAAACGATATTGTCTATGGCGTTCATGCCGTCACAGAAGCTCTTTTAGCAAATACTGGAAACAAACTCTACCTTCAGGAAGATTTACGAGGAAAGAATGTGGAAAAAGTTAAGGAATTGGCTACTGAAAAGAAAGTATCCATTTCTTGGACTTCCAAAAAATCACTTTCTGAGATGACTGAAGAAGCTGTTCACCAAGGTTTTGTCTTGCGCGTTTCTGAATTTGCCTACACTGAACTTGAGCAAATTCTTGCTAAGACACGTCAAGAAGAAAATCCACTACTACTTATTCTTGATGGTTTAACGGACCCACATAATCTCGGTTCTATCTTGAGAACAGCGGATGCAACCAATGTTTCAGGTGTCATCATTCCCAAACATCGAGCTGTCGGTGTTACTCCTGTCGTAGCAAAAACAGCAACAGGTGCGATTGAACACGTTCCTATCGCTCGCGTGACCAATCTCAGCCAAACCTTGGACAAACTCAAGGATGAAGGCTTCTGGACATTCGGTACTGATATGAATGGAACTCCTTGCCACAAATGGAATACCAAAGGAAAGATTGCTCTCATCATCGGAAATGAAGGCAAAGGTATTTCAAGCAACATCAAGAAACAAGTAGACGAGATGATCACCATTCCTATGAATGGTCACGTACAGAGCCTCAATGCCAGTGTCGCAGCTGCTATCCTCATGTACGAAGTCTTCCGAAATCGACTCTAATAAAAAGTGAGGTCGGGATCTTTTGTCCCAACCTCACTTTTTATTAGTAATCAAACTTTGACGCGGTAGCTGATTGAACTTTTTGTTCGTCTTTTGGACTCCAAAAAGCTCTAATCACACTCGCGGGCTGGGACTACGAAATCGAGACTTTGTCTATCGATTTCTGTCCCACCGCCTTTTTAATAATGTTCGGTAATATATTTATAAGCTTCTTGACCTGCAATAGCGCCATCTCCAACTGCAGTTGTGACTTGACGAAGGTCTTTTTGACGAACATCCCCAACTGCGAAGACACCTGTAACACTTGTCTTCATGTGGTCATCTGTCACAATCCAACCTGCCTGGTCTCGAATCTGCAATTCTTGAACGAAATCACTAACAGGATCTAATCCAACATAGATGAAGACACCACCAAAGGCTTGTTCTGTCACTTGTCCTGTTTTAACATTTTCAATGACAACTGACTCTACACGGTTCTCACCCTTGATTTCTTTGACAACAGAATCCCAAATGAAATTGATTTTTTCATTGGCAAAAGCTCTATCTTGCAAGACTTTTTGAGCACGAAGCTCATCACGACGGTGAATGATAGTTACAGATTTTGCAAACCGTGTTAAGAAGATTGCTTCTTCAACTGCTGAGTCACCTCCACCTACAACCAACAAATCTTGGTCGCGGAAAAAGGCTCCATCACAAACCGCACAATAAGAAACACCACGGCTATTGAGTTCTTCTTCCCCAGGAACTCCCAAGAGACGATGCTTAGAACCTGTCGCTACGATAACTGTGCGCGTTTCATAAACTTGGTCGTCTGTTACGACTTTTTTGAATTTGCCATGGTCCTCAACATTTTCAACAAAGCCATAGAGATGCTCAACACCCAGATTTTCAAGAGGTTCAAACATCTTTTCTGCTAATTCTGGACCACTGATATTGGCATAACCTGGATAGTTTTCAATGTCAGAAGTATTATTCATCTGACCTCCTGGAAGGCCTCCTTCAATCAAAGCCACTTTCAGATTACTGCGTGCTGCATACAAGGCTGCAGTCATCCCAGCAGGGCCTGCACCGATAATAATCGTATCGTACATTCTCTTTCCTTCTTTCTTGTTGTAACTATTTTTATTCTAACGAATTAAATCCCATTTTACAACTATTAAGCCTTGAGAACCAACAAGATGCTCATGGTTGCAAATGACAATACTGGAATTGTTAGAACTCCAATCATAATCATATCGTAGAGATGGGCTTGACGTGCTTTAGCAGTTTTGTCAACCCCCGACAGAGCTCTAAGTCCAATCCAGAGTCCCAAAATAATCAAGACCAGTAGAATTGTCAACACTAAACTCTCTAAATACAAAGCAAATAGCTGAACTAGCATGCTCTCTCTCATTTCTATTAATTTTAAAGAGCAAACCCAGTTAGCCTAGCCAACTGAGTCTTTCTTATCTTCTATTATATCAAATATAGGTCCGTTTGTAACTAGCAAAGAATTCTTTTGTTCGTTCTTCTTTAGGATGATTGATAATCTCATCTGGTGTTCCAGACTCAATAATCTTTCCTTTATCCAAGAATAAAACCTTATCAGCTACTTGAGAAACAAAGGACATATCGTGACTGACCAAAATCATAGTTTGACCAGATTTGGCAGCATTAGCAATAGATCGTTCTACCTCACCAACCAATTCTGGATCAAGGGCTGAAGTAGGTTCATCCAAGAGCAAGATTGCTGGCTTCATGGCTAAAGCACGCGCCAAAGCTACCCGTTGTTTTTGTCCACCTGATAAGTGGCGAGGATAGTGCTGTTGACGATCTGAAAGACCAACTTTAGCCAACTCTTCTTTGGCAATCTTAGTTGCTTCTTCGTCGGAAAGTTTTTTAACAACTACCAAACCTTCCTTGACATTATCTAAGGCTGTTCTACGCTCGAATAAATTAAATTGTTGAAATACCATGGACAACTTACGACGAAGAGTCAAGATTTCATCTTGAGTAATTTGAGAAAAGTCGACTTTAAAGTCATCAATCTGAATGCTTCCACTATCAGGTGTTTCCAGATAATTTAGGCTACGAAGAAAGGTAGATTTTCCTGCTCCAGATGAACCAATCAAAGCCACTACTTCCCCTTTTTGAATATCTAAATTCAGATGATCCAAGACGGTTTGACCTGAAAAGGATTTGCTTAAATTTGAAATCTTAATCATTAGCGAAGGTCTCCTTTCACATCTGTTTTCACATTATCTGGTGCTTCGATGGCCATTTTTCTCTCAATGAAGCGACCAAGATTTTCAATAGCAATATTTACCACCCAGTATACAAGAGCAACTGAGATGAAACGTTCGAAGTAACGGTAGTCTGCACCACCCAAAATCTGAGCTTGGGCAAAGACTTCTACAACACCCGCACTAAAGGCTAGGGAAGTTCCCTTGGTCAATCCAATGAGGGAGTTAATCAAGGTTGGAGTCGCTACTACCGCTGCATTTGGAATAATCACACGACGGTAAACTTGTGCACGTGTCATTCCAAGACTACGAGCGGCTTCAATCTCTCCAGGATTAACCGAAAGAATAGCGGCACGGATAGTTTCACTAGCGTAAGCTGCTTCGTTAAAGGCAAAAGCTACAATGGCAAAAGCTGCAGCCGGAATCGCATTGATATTAAAAGCAGTTCCCCATTGTTGATTCAACGCTTTTAATGCTAGAGGAATTCCATAGTAAGTCAACATCAGCTGCACTAGGATTGGTGTCCCTTTTAAGAAACTAACAAAGAATGCTTGTAATGGATAAAGAATTCTAACGCGATTAATTTTTACAATAGCAAAAACCAAGGCCAAGATGATACCAAAAAAAGCACCAAATACTGTCAACATCAATGTTGTTGGCAATTGTTGTACAATTCTTGGAATCCCATCAAAGACAGAACGAAAACTAAACAGTTTACCGTCTGGAATATACTGCATCAAGTTTTGGTACCAATCTGATGCTAAAAGTGTTGTATCATTCATAGAAACATCCTCTCCTGATAATGAATCATTCTATCATACTTCTGCCTAGATTTAAAATATTTGCTACGTGCAGAAGAGACTTTGTCTACCTACTAGTTTATCATACTTTAAAAGTGTGAGGTTATATATTTTACCTATCAAGGAGATAGAAAAAAACTATTTCAAATCCAAGTTATCGTAGGTTTTACGATAGCCGATTTGTTTAACAACACCATTCTCCACTAATATTGGACGTTTTAATAACATACCATCACTCGCCAAGAGTTTGGCTGCTTCTTTATTGGATAAAGTCCCAACCTTATCTTTTAAACCCAGTTCACGGTATTTAATCCCACTGGTATTGAAAAATTGCTTCAACTCAAATCCAGAAGTTTCAAGCCAGTTCAGAATGATCATTTCACTTGGAGTTTCTTCTACAATATGAACATCTTTATATTCTAGTCCAAGTTGATCTAACTCCTTTTTTGCTTTCTTACAAGTTGTACATTTTGGGTATTCGATAAATTCTAACATTTTCTTTTCTTTCTGTTCTTTATTCTCTTGAAATGCTGCACCTTCATGCTTTAAGAGCCAAGCCTTCTTGTCAATTCCTGAAGCATAGCCTGTTAAACGATTACCAGCACCTAATACGCGGTGACAAGGTACTAGGATTGACCAAGGGTTGCGCCCCACAGCACCTCCGATTGCCTGAGCCGAAGCTATCTGCAAATCCTTAGCTATCTGTCCATAAGTAACTGTCTGACCAAAAGGAATTTCCCGCAAGTAGTTCCAAACTCTTTTTTCAAAGTCACTACCAACAGAAGCCAAAGGTAACTGAGACAAATCTTGATTTTGTCCTTTAAAATAAGCATCTAAATAGCTAGCAATCTGATTTAAGATGGGATGACTTTTCACCTCAACTAGATTACACACCGACAAACCTCGCTCAAAATGGCTCTGTGCTTCAACCCATATTCCAAACAGATAGCGATCATCTGCTACCAAAGATAAGATCCCAATCGGAGACTTGTACAGCATCTTTGCATACTTTTTAGACATTCGATTTTAATTTTTGATAGGCCAAACGTTCCCCATCTACTGGAACTTTACCGACCGGTTTAAAACCAAGCTTTTCAAAGATATGTTGCATGGCCTTGTTTTTAGCATGTGTATCTGAACGAAAATCTAGGTAATCAAAGCCTTCAATCAAGCCTTCCAAGAAGGTCTGGGCAACACCTTGGCCTTGGACATCTCTAGAAACCGCAATCCGGTGAAATACAAGGTATTCTGGTTCTCTTCCTTCCCAACTTCCATCATAAATGGCTTCATAAGCTCTTTCTGGACTTTTAGTCACTGCTGCATAGGCTAAAAGTTCTCCTTCGTCCAAGGCTACATAAGCCTGACCAGAGATGATATCTTCAATAATCGTGTCAGCATTTGGGTAACCATTTTGCCATTGGGTGCTACCAGCTTCCACCAAGCATTTTTTAGCTTCCTCAATCACCTGCATAATTGCATCTACTTCGTTTGGAAAGGCTAAACGAATTTCCATCTTATCTCCTCTTTTCTGACTAGTTTCTCTCATCATAGCATAATTTAAGGCTTTCTACAAGCAGTTAAAACTTGACTTTTGATTTCTATTATTTTATAATCTAGTTATTAAAACTAGATAAACAGGAGTTGGAAATGAAATCTACTTTTTCCTACCCAGAATGGGACGAAATTCCAAACATTGATCTCTATTTGGACCAGATCCTACTTTATGTAAATAAAGTTTGTTCCCCTATTTCTCTTGCTAAAGAGAAAGGTTTAACTGCATCAATGGTGAACAACTATGTCAAACACGGCTATATCAGCAAACCTGAAAAGAAAAAATACCAACGCAAACAAATCGCCCGATTGATTGCTATCACAACGCTCAAGTCTGTTTTTTCAATCCAGGAAATTGCTCAAACCCTTAATACCCTACACACAGAGACTAACTCAGAAGAGCTTTACAACGCTTTTGTGGACTACATGAACGAAGACATTGACCCAGCCAATCCTATTATCCAAGCAAGTTGCCAAACGGTTAAACTCTATCATCAGACACTTGCTCTTGTCTATACAGAAAATGAAGAGGAGGAAACAAATGAATACTAGTTTTAAACTTAGCAAGCGCCTTAGTTTTGGAGAAGAGATAGCAAACAGTGTCACCCATGCTGTAGGGGCACTTATCATGCTGATTTTGCTCCCTATCTCATCGACATATAGTTATGAAGCTCATGGATTTTTATCATCGATTGGGGTGTCGATTTTCGTTATTAGTCTCTTTCTCATGTTCCTCTCATCGACCATCTATCATTCTATGGCTTATGGTTCCACTCATAAGTATGTCTTGCGCATTATCGACCATTCCATGATTTATGTTGCGATTGCAGGTTCTTATACTCCTGTCGTTTTGACCTTGATGAATAACTGGTTTGGTTACCTGATTATTGCTATCCAGTGGGGAACAACTATTTTTGGTATTCTTTATAAAATCTTTGCCAAAAAAGTCAATGAAAAATTTAGTCTAATTCTCTACTTAATCATGGGTTGGTTAGTTGTGGCTATCCTACCAGCAATCATCAGTCAAACAAATCCAATCTTTTGGACTCTTATGGTATCAGGTGGGCTTTGCTATACAGTTGGTGCTGGATTTTACGCTAAGAAGAAACCTTACTTCCACATGATCTGGCATCTCTTCATCCTAGCAGCTTCAGCTCTCCAATACATTGCCATTGTTTATTACATGTAAAAATAGGCCGGGAAAATCCCGACCTATTTTTATTTGCACATATTGATAAAGTATTGATGCAAGCGAAGATCATTTGTCAATTCAGGATGAAAGGAAGTCACTAGCATATTCTTTTCTTGAGCAGCAACGATTTGATGATTCACTACTGCAAGAACATCAACACCCTTACCAACTTCACTAATAATAGGTCCACGGATAAAGGTCATGGGAATCTTGCCAACACCCTTGCAGTCTGCTTCAGTATAAAAGCTTCCTAGCTGACGTCCATAGGCATTGCGCTCTACTACTATATCCATAGTCGCTAGATGACTTTCCTCTTGAGAAGTGATTTGTCTCGCTAGCAAAATCAAACCGGCACAAGTCCCAAAGACTGGTAAGCCATTGAGAATAGCTTCTCTTAGAGGAAGTAGCATATTCTGGTCACGTAGGAGTTTTCCCATAGCTGTCGACTCACCTCCAGGTAAAATCAATCCTGACAGATTACTCTGATGCTGCTGAAAATCTCCTAGGTTTCGCAGTTCAATACTTTCTACTCCTAGTTTGGCAAGGACTTTCTCATGCTCTACAAAGGCACCTTGCAAGGCTAATATTCCGATTTTCATCTATTTTCCTCGCTCAGCCATGAGAATTTGGATTTCATTCTCATTGATACCAACCATGGCTTCTCCCAAATCTTCTGAGATTTCAGCTAAAATTTGAGGATTTTGATAGTTTGTGACTGCCTTGACAATGGCTGCTGCACGTTTAACAGGATCACCTGACTTGAAAATCCCTGAGCCAACAAAGACTCCTTCCGCACCAAGCTGCATCATAAGAGCTGCATCTGCTGGTGTTGCCACACCTCCAGCTGCAAAGTTGACAACTGGTAATTTCCCATGTTCGTGGACGTATTGAACTAATTCTACAGGGACTTGGAGTTCTTTTGCTGCGACATAGAGTTCATCTTCACGGAGATTTTGGATGCGACGGATTTCTTGATTCATCATGCGCATATGACGAACAGCCTGAACGATGTCTCCTGTTCCTGGCTCTCCTTTTGTACGGATCATCGATGCTCCTTCAGCAATACGACGCAAGGCTTCACCCAAGTCTTTTGCACCACAAACAAAAGGAACTTGGAATTCTTTCTTGTCCACATGGAAACGATCGTCAGCTGGAGATAACACCTCACTCTCATCGATATAGTCAATCTCGATGGCTTCTAAAATCTGTGCTTCAACAAAATGCCCAATTCGAACCTTGGCCATAACTGGAATGCTGACTGCTTCTTGGATTTCCTTGATCATCTTAGGGTCGCTCATGCGAGAGACACCACCAGCTGCACGAATATCCGCTGGGATTCGCTCCAAGGCCATAACCGCTGCTGCACCTGCAGCCTCCGCAATTCTTGCTTGTTCAGGATTTTGAACATCCATGATGACGCCACCTTTAAGCATCTGTGCCAAATTTTTATTTAATTCATAACGATTTTCAGTCATTTTCTCTTCCTCAATAGTTGTATTGGTAGCTACAATTTTATTTTAAGGTAGAAATGACTCAAGAACAAGATAAAAAAAATCGATTTGTCCGGGTACAATTATATCAATCATCAAAAAAGTACCCATATAAGGTACTCTTATTTCTTAGATTTTTTAATGTTTTTAACAAGATAAAACAGATATCCTGAAACCATATAGGCAACAAAGATAGTAGCTGCCCATTTAAAGACAAAGCCCCAACCATGTTTGGTAGCATTCAAAAAGAAATAAGGGAAGGGACTATCCTTAGCATTAGGGACATCCATCTTTAGAACAAAACCGTTTAAGAGGGCAAAAATCATATAAAGCAAAGGAAGGCTAGTCCAAAGCATGGGATCAACCAACTTATATTGGCGACTCTTGTCAAAAATAATTGTATCTGCTAAAAACCAGAGAGGGACAATATAATGGCAAAGGAAATTTTCCAAACGGTAAAAATCTGTCGTCAAAGGAGCTAGCATGAAATGATAGATGACACAGGTAATCATGATACTCATGGTGACACCACCTTTGAGACGTAGAATTCCTGAACTTTGCCAACTATCACCGCCACTGCGCATCTTTAACAAAAGATAACCTGTAAAGATGACAACCAAAAGGTTGGAAAGGACTGTATAGTAAAGCAACATCCCTAAACCACCACGTTTGGTAATTTCCAGATAGACCCCTGTAAATGCTGCGAAAAATAAGAGAGTCCGACTGAAAAAAATTATTTTATTCCAAGTAGTCATGATTAGATCTTTTTAACAAATTCTGATTTTAATTTCATAGCACCAAATCCATCAATCTTACAATCGATGTTGTGGTCACCTTCAACAATACGGATGTTTTTAACACGTGTCCCTTGCTTAAGGTCTTTTGGAGCACCTTTTACCTTAAGGTCTTTGATCAAGGTTACTGTATCACCGTCAGCCAATTTATTTCCATTAGCGTCGATAGCAACAAGGCCTTCTTCAACCTCAGCTTGCTCAGCAGGATTCCATTCATAAGCACACTCTGGGCAGACTAGCAAGGCTCCGTCTTCATAGACATATTCTGAATTACATTTTGGGCAATTTGGTAGATTGTTCATTTTATCTCCTTCTATTCTCATGATGGTTTGATTGTCAAATTTTCGTTAACAAAATCTATTATACCTTAAAATTAAAAATTTGACAAATTGCTAAAAAACCGACTAACCACTATCGTGGTCAATCGGTTAAAAATTTCAATTAAAAATGTTTGAATGCTTCTGATTTAATTTTTTCGACAACTTCTAAAATACTTAGCCCTGTTGTGTCCAAATAGATTGCATCATCAGCCTGCTTAAGAGGAGAGGTTTCACGATGACTATCTTTATAATCACGCGCAGCAATCTCTTCTTTCAAAGTTTCCAAATCTGTTTCGATCCCCTTTGAAAGATTTTCCTTATAACGTCGTTCTGCACGTTCATCCACTGAAGCAACAAGAAAAATCTTCAATTCAGCCTTAGGCAAGACCACTGTACCAATATCTCGACCATCCATGACGATTCCACCTTGTTGGGCAATTTCTTGTTGAAGGGCTACCAATTTTTCACGAATAGCTGGAATGGCTGCAAAAGCAGATACAGCATTAGTTACTTCATTTTCTCGAATTGGATTTGTCACATCAACATCTCCAACAAAAACAAGCTGTTCTCCTGTTTCAGCACGACCAAAGCTAATCGGATATTGTTCCAATAATTCAAGAAGTCGAGAAGACTCTTCTGGACTTACTTGGTTGTTCAAAGCGATGTAAGTCGCAGCACGATACATGGCACCTGTATCCAAGTAGGTATATCCAAAGTCCTTAGCGATAATCTTAGCTACTGTACTCTTCCCACTGGATGCTGGTCCATCAATGGCAATCTGAATTGTTTTCATTCTAACTCCTATCTTGTCTTAAGGACATCACCAGGATTTGCAAACCAAGTACCTGAAGACATATGACCAGGGTTCAAGGCTTCAAGTTGAGCAATAGAAATGCCTGCTCTAGCTGCAATAGCTGCCTCACCTTCACCTGCAAGGACAGTAATGGTTCCTTCAGCATTTGTATGTTCCTCTGAACTACTTGAAGAAGTTGATTCTGCTTCAGAACTTGATGCTTCAACTGAACTACTTGAAGATGTTGAAGATACTTCCTCTACCTTAGGCGCAGAAGAATCATGAAAATCTTTCAAGGCTGCCGTACGATCACTTCCACCAGATGACAGGTAGATTAGAATAGCAATCATTCCGACAACGATAACAAAGAAAATACAAGCCAAAATCGTTAAAATACGATTAGCTCCTACTCCTGATTCCTTATTTCCTCTGCTTCTGCGTTCCGAACGACTTTCCTCGATATCGTAAATATCTTCTTGCCATGGTTCCTTTTCCATACCTTACTCCTTGTTTTTTTTCTAATTTCTTATTACAATATAAATATGAAAATCACACTTATACCTGAACGATGCATTGCCTGTGGGCTATGCCAAACCTATTCTGATTTATTTGATTACCATGATAATGGTATTGTGCGTTTCTATGATAATCCTAATCTACTAGAGAGAGACGTCCCAGCTAGTGAAGAGCTACTGGAAGCTGTGAAACAGTGTCCCACTCGCGCGCTCATCAAAGATTAATTTGTCATCAGTGGCGATTCGATTTCCAAATCCCACTTCCTCTAGTTTAGCATATTTTTCCAGAAAATTATAGTCTTTTGAAGGACTTATTTTTAGTAAATCTTATCATGACTCACTCTGTTCTTTTATCAGATAGAGGGGTCTTTTTTTCGTTTCCATATAAATTTTACTGATATATTTTCCGAGAATCCCAATCGTCAATAATTGGACACCACCAAGAAATAGAATGACAGCCATCAGAGAGGTCCAACCAGAAGTTGGATTGCCCAGTACGAGAGTACGAACAACTACAAACAATGTCATCACCAAAGCCAGAAAACACGACGAAAGACCAGCAACAAAAGCTAATATCAAAGGAAAATCTGAAAAATTCACAATCCCTTCAATAGAGTAGAAAAAGAGTTGTCTAAAACTCCAACTTGTCTTACCTGCCTGCCTTTCAACATTAGGATACTCTAGATAGTGAGTACGGAAACCAACCCAGGCAAAGAGTCCTTTGGAAAAGCGATTGTATTCTGTCAATTCCAACACTGCATCCACAACGGATCTTCTCATCATCCGAAAATCACGGACACCCGATGGAAGAGCTACTGGGCTAATTTTTTGCATAAAACGATAAAAAAGATCGGCGCAGAAACTACGTAAAAAGGGTTCACCCTCTCGACTAGTTCTCCGAGTTCCCACACAGTCCAAATCTGGATTCTGATCTAGTAGTCCTTTCATCTCAAGCAAGAGGCTTGGTGGATCCTGAAGGTCTGCATCCATAACCACCACCAAATTTCCTGTTGCTTGTTGTAAACCTGCATATATGGCCGCTTCCTTCCCAAAATTTCGCGAGAAAGAGATATAATGTACTGCAGGATTTTTCTCTCGATAAACCTTTAGAACGTCCAAAGTCTTATCAGTCGAACCATCATCTACAAAAATGTATTCGATTTCTGTTTCCAAATCTGGGATCAGTGTTTCAAGAGTTTGATAAAAAAGAGGAAGTACTTCCTCTTCGTTTAAACATGGGACTATGATTGAAATCATCATCTTAGTCTTCAAATCCATTTGGATGCTTGCTTTGCCAACGCCATGCGTCTTCACACATTTCTGTAATACCAAGTTCTGCTTCCCATCCTAGCTCTTCCTTAGCTTTTGCTGGATCTGAGTAGCAAGCTGCGATATCACCCGGACGACGTTCAACGATACGGTAAGGAATTGGACGTCCGACTGCTTTTTCCATATTTTGGATAATTTCAAGCACAGAGTAACCTTTTCCTGTACCAAGGTTGTATATGTTTAGACCTGAACCTTTTTGAAGCTTCTTAAGGGCTGCAACATGTCCTTTTGCTAGGTCAACAACGTGGATATAGTCACGTACACCTGTTCCATCTTCAGTATCGTAGTCATCCCCAAATACTTGAACTTGTTCCAACTTACCAACTGCGACTTGTGTAACATATGGAAGAAGGTTATTTGGAATACCGTTTGGATTTTCACCCAAATCACCACTCTTATGTGCACCAATTGGGTTGAAGTAACGAAGTAAAACAACGTTCCATTCTGAATCAGCTTTATAGATATCTGTCAAGATTTCTTCAAGCATTAGCTTGGTACGACCATAAGGGTTAGTAGCTGAAAGTGGGAAATCTTCTAAGATTGGGACTGTATGAGGATCTCCATAAACAGTTGCTGATGAACTGAAGATGATATTCTTACAGTTTGTCTCCTCCATAACTTTCAAGAGACTGACAGTTCCAGCGATATTGTTATCATAGTAGGCAAGAGGGATACGTGTAGATTCCCCTACAGCCTTCAAACCAGCAAAATGGATGACGCCTGTTGGTTCTTCATGTTTGAAAATATCACGAAGTGTTTCCGTATCACGAATATCAGCTTCGTAAAAAGGAATTTCTACCCCAGTGATTCTTTCGACTACTTCAAGACTTTTACGACTACTATTTACCAAATTATCCACGACAACTACTTGGTGTCCAGCTTGGACCAGTTCGATGACGGTGTGAGTTCCGATAAAACCAGCTCCACCCGTTACCAGAATTTTTTCTTGCATTTTTTTTCCTCAATTCTTGGATTATTTTTTTCATTTTACCATTTTTGATAGGGAAAGTCATTTACTTTCCTAAGACTATCGTAAAATCTAAGTAAAAGATTTACTATTGTTTCTTTTTAATGTATCTTTCAGTCGGATAATCTGCTGGATTTAATACTCCACTTCTCCCCTGAAGCATTTGGACTAGATGATAACCGATTATGGGACCAGTCGTTAACCCTGAAGATCCTAAACCGCTCGCTGTATAGACTCCTGATAAGTTTGGAACCTGTCCGAAAAATGGAGAAAAATCACTTGTATAAGCACGAATCCCAACACGTTCTCCAGATAAAATTGCCTCAGCCAGGGCTGTATAAAATGGACTCGCCGCCTCCGCCATTCGTTGGAGCAAATTCTCATCAACTGTTAGGTCAAATCCCATATCATTTTCATGGGTAGCTCCTAGAGATAACTTACCGCCGGGAAATGGTATCAAATCCCACTCACCTTCCGGCATAACAACAGGGTAATCTCCCATGTCTTGTTCCACTTGGTAATCTCGGAGTTGCCCCTTTTGAGGACGAACATCAACCTCATAGCCTAAAGGCTCCAAAATGTGTCCAAGCCAAGCTCCTGTGGACAAGATAACTTGGTCAAACATTTGATTGTCTATTTGATAACCCGAAGCTAAGGGTTTTAGACTGACCTCTTTCTTTACGACCTTCACTTGACTGGCTTCCAGTAATCGATTCACTAGGAGTTGCCCATCTACTCGAGCTCCACCAGAAGCATAGAGTAAACGTTCAAATCCCTCTAGACCGGGAAATAAATTACTAGCAGACGCTTGGTCCAAAATGGCTAATTCTCCAATCAAGGGAGATTCATCTCTACGTTGCAAGGCTAGTTCATAGAGTTCTTCCAGTTTAGACTCATCCTTTTTGAGAAGGAAGACTCCTGAGCGCTGGTAGAAATCAACTTGTTGACCAGTTTTTTCTAAATCAGCTAATAAATCTACATAAAAGTCTGCTCCTAGGCGAGCCATCTTGTACCAAGCTTTATTACGTCGTTTAGAGAACCAAGGACTGATGATTCCTGCCGCTGCCTTGGTAGCTTGTCCGTACCCATGATCAAAGACAGTTACTTCGACATCTGCTTCCTTAGAGAGATAGTAGGCAGCTGTTGCCCCTACAATTCCTGCTCCTACAATGGCAACTTTTTTCATTGTCTTTACCTTCTAACTAGATATGATGGAATGGATTGGTAGAAGCCTGACTTGCGACTACTTCTAGCGACCAAGCATTCTCTTCCTTCCATTCGTTCAAGAGCGCTGCAATTCTTTCCACAAAAAGCACTTCGATATAGTGTCCCGGATCTAGAGCTAACAAACCATCTGACAGCATATCTTGGGCAGTATGATAATAAATATCACCAGTGATATAAAGATCTGCTCCTTTTGCTAAAGCATCAGAATAGAAAGATTGCCCACTGCCACCACAGATAGCAACTCTTGAGATTGTTTTTTGCAAATCAGTCTCTTGATAATACACCATACGAAGGCTATCTAGACCAAAGACTTCCTTAACATGGTCAGCAAATTCCTTAAATTTTTGAGGTCTAATAGTTCCAATACGGCCAATCCCACGTTCAGGACCTGTTTCCTGTATATAGGTTGTATCTTTAATATCTAACAGTTGGCAGAACCAGTCATTGAGACCATTTTCAACAATATCAATATTAGTATGACTGACGTAGACGGCGATATCGTGCTTGATGAGATTGATATAAATCTGATTTTGAGGACGACTAGCTACCAAGTCCTTAATCGGACGAAAGATAGGGGCGTGCTTAACGATAATCAAATCAACACCCTTTTCAATAGCTTCAGCGACTGTCTCTTCACGGATATCAAGAGCGACCATGACCTTTTGAATTTCCTTATCTAAGGTTCCAATTTGCAGTCCACGACTATCGCCTTCCATAGAAAATTCTTGAGGGCAATAGGCTTCATAACGCTTAATCACTTCACTTGCTTTCATGGAGCACCTCCTTGATGGCTTGAATTTTATCTGCTAGAACTTGACGTTCTTCTTGATTTTTTTCTGGAATTTGACTAAGGGCAAACTCAAGCTTGCTGACTTCTTTTTGCCATTTTTGGATGAAGATTGGACTAACTTCTTTAGACAAGAATGGGCCAAAGCGGACATCAGTTGCTGATAGATTCATTTCGCCAGCTTCTGTAACTATAATCTCGTAGAATTTTCCAGCTTCTTCTAGGATACTTTCTGCTATGATTTGAAAACCATGCTCTTGTAACCAAGAACGCAACTCATCTTCACGATTATTCGGTTGAAGAATCAAACGCTCAACAGTAGCAAGTTTGTCTAATCCGTCTTCCAAAATCGTAGCAATCAAACGGCCACCCATTCCAGCAATAGTGATAACAGAGACCTGGTCAGCCTCTTCAAAAGCAGCCAAACCATTTGCTAGGCGAACCTGAATTTTCTCAGTCAAACCATGACTTTCAACATTTTTGACTGCAGATTGATAGGGACCTTCTACTACCTCTCCTGCAATGGCACGATCGATGTGACCTTTTTCAACCAATTCAATGGGTAGATAAGCATGATCACTCCCGACGTCCAGTAAAACGGCTCCTTGAGGTACAAAAGAAGCTACCATTTCTAATCTCTTCGAAATCATTTTCTCTCACTTTCCAAAAGTCTATTTCTCTTTATTATACCATATTTTGTCTAGCAATCCTGTACCTAAAAAAGACCGCAATCAAGGATTGCAGCCTTTCTTTATCTTCTAGCTTGATAACGACTTGTCAGGATGAAAATCACAGTAAAGATGAGCATCATGATGCCATAGACAGGTAATGTTTGTCCTGTCAGTGTTGAAATTTCAAGTAGTTTTTGGATTCTTGGGAATAGAGCCGTTCCAAGGAAGCCACCAACCGACCAAATAATCAAGAGAATACGCCACAGACTAAATGGCAAACAAGCTCTAACTACTGATAAGAAGCCAATTGAGGCTAGTAGATAATACAGAAGTGTCGAAATTTCAATCGCTGACCAACCTTGACTTGTTCCAAAAATTTTAACAAAGAGAACACTAAAGACTACCATCAAGGCACTTGGTAGTGCACGGATCATGGATTTTCTGAGGAAGTTTTGTTCCACAGGTTTGATATTTCGTTCAAAAGTTAATACAAACGGTGGGAATCCTTCCACAAACTGGTCAATCATAGTTATCTGAATCGGAATGAATGGGAAAATCAAAATCCATTCAGTACGTCCCAACAAAGCACTGGCAATACAGATAACTGCTAGCAAGAAGGAATAGATTGTCTTAATCAAGAAAATCGGAGCAATGTGGGCAATGTTATTGACCACACGACGACCTTCGAAGAGAATCTCAGGAACATCATTGAAATCTGAATTCAAGAGGACCAGATTTGCAATCTGACGAGTTGCTGGGTCTCCTTCAGCCATAACAATGGAACAGTCTGCCTCACGGAGAGCTAGAATATCATTGACACCATCCCCTGTCATTGCTGTAGTATGTCCTGCTTTTTTCAGAGTTTGGATGATGAGTTTCTTTTGATGAGGTGAAACACGTCCGAAAATAGCTGTTTCCTCAGCCATGGCTATCAATTCTTCATCATTAATTTTCGAACAATCTACATAGCTCTGATAGTCTGCAAAACCTGCTTTTTGAGCAATACTTGAAACAGTGACTGGATTATCACCAGAGATAATTTTCAAGCCCACTTCCTGAGAACGAAGATAGTCTAGAGTTTCAGCTGCCCCTTCTCGGATTGGATCTAGAATTTCAAGCAAAGCCAAGGCTTGCATATCCGATGGTTTCTGTGGCTTGTGGTGGTCAAGTTTTTCTTGACTAAGAGCCAGAACTAAGACACGAGATCCTCGTTCAAGAGCTTCTCTAGCCTCAGGAACTTCAGCATTCAACAACATCTCAGGTGCACCCAGGAAAACAGTTCCGAGACCTTCCAACTCCATTGCTCCCCATTTACGATCGCTTGAAAATGGAAGATTAGAAATCATCGGATAAGTTACTTGACCTTGAAAACGTTGACGAATAGCTTGTGCTGTTGGGTTCTTATCTTCACTGTTTGCCATATAGCTGGTTAGTATGTCAGCAATAGCATTTTGATCATAAACTTGAGTAAGAGGAAGGACAGTCTCAACCTGCATCTTCCCTTGGGTGATGGTACCTGTCTTATCCAAGCAGAGCATATCCACGCGCGCCAAGGTCTCAACTGAATACATCTCCTGTACCAAGACCTTTTTCAAACCAAGCTTGATAACAGCGGTTAAAAGAGAGGTAATGGTCAAGAGGGCAATCCCCTTAGGCAACATTCCCAAAAGAGCTGTAGATGAATTCACTACAGAAGACTTCAGTGGTAAACCTTTCAAGACCAAAGCTTCAAGCAAGAGGGCAATTCCAAATGGAATGATGATTTTACCCGTAAAACCTGCTAGCTGGTCTAGCGATTTCATGATACGTGAGTTGATGGGTTTAACTGTCTTAGCTTCAAGCATGAGTTTGGCTGCATAGTTATCTGCTCCTACATGATGAACCTGAGCGAGGACAGAACCACTGGCAAGAAAACTACCGGACAGCATTAAGTCTTCTACTTCTTTTTGCACCAAGTCGCTCTCGCCCGTTAACATGGCTTCATTGACTTCTGCAAAGCCTTCTAATACAATCGCATCACTTGGAATTTGATCCCCTGCAGACAAGCGAATCACATCATCCAAAACAAGCTCTTCAGGGTCTAAAGCAATCTCTTGTCCATCACGAATAGTCGTAATCTTTTCTTTATTTAAGAGATTGAGTTTATCAACCATATGCTTGGCACGTAGCTCGGTTACAATTCCTGAAAAAGCATTGAAACAGATAACTGCAAAGAAAACCAAGTTGCTCCAGGCTTGAACAAAAGCGAGCGCTAATGCAATAGCAAAGTTTAAAGCATTGAAGAGAGTAAAAACATTTCGTTTTACAATCTGCCAAGTACTGGTACTAGCTGATGCTTTGAAATCATTGACCTGTCCCTGTTTCTGACGTTCTTTAACTTCTGATTGGCTTAAGCCTATAATTTTATTTTTATCCATAAATTCTATCATATCATTTTTTTAAAAATAATTCTAATTTCATATGAAGAGCAATTCCGCCTAAACAAAAAAACATTTGCTTGTCCTAGTATGATAAGGTATAATAAAAGAAAGAAAATTGAAGGAGACACCATGTTTTATACTTATCTTCGTGGGCTGGTTATGTTGATTCTCTGGTCTATCAACGGTAATGCTCATTATCATAATACGGATAAAATTCCGAGTCAAGATGAAAACTATATCCTAGTTGCTCCCCATCGTACTTGGTGGGATCCTGTCTACATGGCATTTGCGACCAAACCAAAGCAATTTGTCTTTATGGCTAAAAAGGAACTTTTCTCCAACCGAATCTTTGGTTGGTGGATTCGTATGTGTGGTGCCTTTCCTATTGATCGGGAAAATCCTAGCGCTTCTGCTATTAAGTATCCTATCAATGTCCTTAAAAAGAGCGACCGATCTCTCATCATGTTTCCAAGCGGTAGTCGTCATTCTAACGATGTCAAAGGGGGCGTAGCTCTGATTGCTAAAATGGCCAAGGTTCGCATCATGCCAGTTACTTATACTGGTCCAATGACCTTAAAAGGACTCATCAGTCGTGAACGTGTCGATATGAACTTCGGAAATCCTATCGATATCTCAGACATTAAGAAAATGAATGATGAAGGAATTGAGATGGTTGCTGAACGTATCCAATCAGAATTCCAACGTCTGGATGAGGAAACAAAACAATGGCATACAAATAAAAAACCAAATCCTTTGTGGTGGTTTATTCGCATACCAGCACTGATTGTTGCTGTCTTAGTTGCAATTGTTACCATCATCTTTAGCTTTTTCGCAAGTTTTATCTGGAATCCAGAAAAAAACAAAATCAATTAGGTTAGAATAAAATGGCTGAGGGATATTCTCTTAAGCCATTTTAGTTTGACTGACAGCTGATTACTTTTAAATAAAACATTTTATTGACAAAGATTTGATTCTATAGTATACTTTTTAAGTAAGCTGATTTAGCTCAGTAGGCAGAGCGCATCCATGGTAAGGATGAGGTCGCCGGTTCGATCCCGGCAATTAGCATTGTTTAACAGTTCCTTTTCATAGGAATTTTTTTATTGACTTTTTTTCGACTTTGTAGTAAAATGAAATTTGCGATGAGTCGATATGTAGCGAGAGCTACTATTGAGCAAAGGAGGTCATAACGCAGGAGCGGACCTTGAGAAATTGTGTGAACCGACTTCTCACATGGAGATGCCTCTCAAGCTTTCTGGTTTTTCCAGAGAGCTTTTTTTATTTTCCTAAACAACTACTAAACCCTATCTTTTAGCAATCCTTTCTGCATAAACAGTAATAAGCTCAAGTCTCAATCATACACTTATAGACTTATTATCCAAAAAATCCTAGCTAGGTTTAGTCATAAAGATAGAAAGATGACCATTGCAATCTATAATTACAGCAAAAGTTACAGGGCAAACTGTATTGTATACCTTAGCATTGAAAGGAGAATGATATTTTTGCCCCTCGTCACAAAAAAAGACCTATCACACAAGCTAGAAAGCTTGATATGATAGGCTTTTTAATGTTAGATTAACGTACAGTGCGGATACGCATTGTGTTAGTACGAACTGCTTCACCAAGTGGCACACCTGCAACGATAACGATATCGTCACCAGATTGTACAAGACCTGCTTCAACTGCTTTACGTTCAGCAATTTCGAACATGTCATCAGTTGATGATGGAGCTTCTGTCAACATTGGGATAACACCCCAATTCAACATCAATCCACGTTCTGTCAATTCGTCAAATGTCAATGCCAAGATATCAGCATTTGGACGATATTTAGAGATCAAACGTGCTGTGTGACCAGTCTTAGTAAGAGTTACAACCAATTTGATGTCCATTGAGTTTGTAGCGTCTTTAACTGCTGAAGCCATAACTTCTGTCTTAGAGTTACGTTCAAATGAATCTGAGTTCAAACGTCCGTATTCGTTAAGAAGAGTTTGAGCGTTCTTATCGATAGTTGCCATTGTACGAACAGACTCAAGTGGGTATTTACCATTTGCTGACTCACCTGAAAGCATTGTAGCATCAGTTCCGTCGATAACAGCGTTAAATACGTCTGATACTTCTGAACGAGTTGCACGTGGTTTTTCAGTCATTGTTTCAAGCATGTTTGTTGCAGTGATAACAACTTTACCAGCAGCGTTCACTTTAGTAATGATCATTTTTTGGTAAACTGGAACCATTTCAAATGGTACTTCGATACCCATGTCACCACGAGCGATCATGATACCGTCAGCAGCTTCAATGATTTCATCCAAGTTATCGATACCTTGTTGGTTTTCGATTTTAGCGAACAATTGAACGTGACCATTACCAGTTTCTTCACAGATTGCACGAACTTCATTCACGTCTTTTGCAGTACGTACGAATGAGATCGCGATGAAGTTGATACCTTGTTCCAAACCAAAGCGGATATCAGCGTTATCACGTTCAGCAAGAGCTGGGAAAGGAATTTTAGTGTTAGGGATGTTTACACCTTTTTGTTTAGCGATAACACCGTCATTTTCAACTTCAACGACAAATTCACGAGTTGCATCGTCTTTTTCTACAACACGAAGACCAAGTTTACCATCGTCAACCAATACTTGACGACCAACTTCAACATCATCATAGATGTCAAGTGCTCCAGCAACGTTCAAAGCAATCACTTCACGAGTTGATTTGATTCCTTGTTTAGTTGCAACACGGATTTTTTCACCAGTTTTGTATGAGTACTCTTTAGCTTCTCCTTCGAACAATTCAGTACGGATTTCTGGTCCTTTAGTATCAAGAAGGAAACCAACTTTTTTACCTGCAAGTTTTTCTGCAAGTTTAACAGTTGCCATACGATCACCTTGTTCTTGGTGGTCACCGTGTGAGAAGTTGAAACGGAAAGTGTTAGCTCCTGCTTCAATCAATTGAGCAATGTTTTTAGCTGAAGCTTCAACGTCAAGTTTTTCACCCCAGTATCCGTCATCACCAAATTTTTTACCACCGCGGATTTCTACCGCAGGACCCAAAGTTGCAACGATTTTTACACGTTTGTTCATGATTTTGTGACTCCTTTATATAATTCGACCTTTTATGGTCATTTTACCAGATTAGTTAAAGTTGATTATGACAAGCTCTTGTTCAAGTCAGAAAGTTCAAGGTCAGCTTTGTGAGGGTTGTTAACAACAATCTTACCATCAGCTGTTAGGCTAAATAAAGCTCCTTCTTCTGCAGTTCCAAGAATTGGATTTTCAACCATTTTCTCATTGCGAATACCAACAGCGACACCACCGATTCCTTGTTTAAGGAGTTTAACAGCATGTGCACCCATACGTGACGCCAATACACGGTCACGAGCAGTTGGTGATCCACCACGTTGGATGTGACCAAGTTCAGTTACACGAAGGTCGCTTGTATCTCCAGCTTCTTTTAGTTTTTGACCAAATTCTGCCGCTGACATAACACCTTCTGCCAAAACGATAATGTTGTGTTTCTTACCGTGTTCATATCCAGCCTTGATACTTGCTACGATGTCTTCCATCTTGAATCCTTCTTCAGGGATGATAATTTCATCAGCACCTGTTGCAATACCAGCCCAAAGAGCGATATCACCAGCGTTACGTCCCATTACTTCAACTACGAAAGTACGACGGTGACTTGATGATGTATCACGAATCTTATCAATGGCATCCATTGCAGTCGTAACTGCAGTATCAAATCCGATTGTGAAATCAGTACCTACGATATCGTTATCGATTGTTCCTGGAAGTCCGATAGCAGGGAATCCATGCTCAGTCAAGCGCATAGCTCCGTGATAAGAACCGTCACCACCGATAACTACAACACCTTCGATACCGTGTTTTTTCAACTGCTCAATCCCTTTAAGTTGACCTTCGAGTTTTGCAAACTCAGGGTAACGAGCAGAGTGAAGGAAAGTACCACCACGTGAAATGATGTCTCCTACAGAAGCAGCATCAAGTGGATAAATTTCACCGGCAACCATACCAGCGTATCCATCATAGATACCAAAAACTTCCATTCCTTCTGAGATTGCTTGACGAACAACTGCACGGATAGCAGCATTCATACCAGGGGCGTCTCCACCACTAGTCAAAACAGCAATACGTTTCATTTGGTTTTGCTCCTTTTTCTTTAACATTCTAACTGATTATACCATAATTAAAGTTAAAATTCTTTTATTTTCATTGATTTTTAACGATAAATCGTTTTCATAACTATCTGACTTAAAGATTCCTGTAAACTAACATCTTTTGCAACAAAATAACTCGGTAAAAGGACATTTTTTTGTTCATTTTCGTAGCGAATGATGACTGGAATTTCTCCCTTATATTGCTCTAAAATATGATAAATTTCAGTATCATGTTCATGATCAGCAGCCTGTATCCAAAATCGTTCACTCACTGCTTCTTTTAGATTATTTAACACTAATTGAAGCCGACCATCTCTTGCCTGTACTTTTCCATTAAGGTAGTAGAATCTTCCTTCATGTAAGAGATTTTTAAATTGGCGATACTGGTCAGAAAAAACTGTGACTTCAAGCTTCGTTTTACTATCACTAACTTTCAGAAAGGCCATGTTTTCACCTTTTTTAGTTCTGATTACTCGGATAGACTGAATCTCAACGAGTACTGTAGCTGTCTGTCCTTCAAATAGTTCAGACAAACTCACAATTGGGTACAAAGGATTCTTTGCTAAGATCAATAAAGGATGCGGACTGATACCTACTCCAAGCCACTCCTGTTCCTTACGGAACTTTTCGACTTGCGTAAAATCCTCACTCTCAAGCCAATTGTAGCTATTATCTGCAAATAAACTACCCAATTCTTCCACAAAAATAAATAAAGTAGGTAAGTTGGATAAGATTTTTTGGCGATTTTTCTCGAAACTATCGAATAAACCAATCTCCACTAGGGGAGTTAAGAGACTCAACTTCTGATAATTTTTAGGCAAGTGAGTGACAAAATCTTCAACACTTATAAAAGGACGATTCTCTAAAATCCAATAGGCAAAATCTCGAGGCATCCCCTTGATACTCTTAAGTCCCAAGTAAATAGTCTGGTCTGTCAATTTATCCTGGTATGGGATTGTATTGATAGAGAGTGGTGTTAGTTCAAAACCCATTTCAAGGGCATCAAGAATATAATCTCCACTAGCATAATTGAGCATGACTTGATAGAAGATTGCTGGATAATGTGTCTTAAAGTAGGCAAGCTGAAAGGCTAAAGCTGCATAAGCATAAGCATGCGATCGGTTGAAACCATAACCAGCAAATTTTTCCATGACAGCAAAAACCTGCTGAGCCTGTTCCTTTCCATGACCTTTTTCGAGGGCACCTTGGATAAAACTCTCTTGCATTTGATGCATTTCCGCAGCATTCTTTTTCCCCATAGCCCGACGTAAAATATCAGCTTTCCCAAGGCTAAAACCAGCATAACGCTGTGCTACTTGCATTACCTGTTCTTGGTAAAGCATAATGCCATACGTTGGAGCCAGAATATCTTCCAAAACTGGGTCCAGAACTGTTACCTTTTCTTTACCATGTTTTCGAGCCACAAAGTTGTCGATATAGTCACTCGCCCCCGGTCTGTTGAGGGAAGTCGTTGCCACTACTTCTTCAAAGCTTTCTGGTTTCACGCGCTTTAATAAGCGAATAGCACCAGGTTGTTCAAACTGAAAAATTCCCTTGGTCTTCCCAGCTGCAAAGAGGGCTAAAGTTTCCCTATCCTCAAGGTCAATTTCCTCAATCCTTAACTGAATTCCTTGAGTTTCAAATAAGAGCTCCTGCATTTTTTGAGCAAAAGTTAGGTTTCGTAAGCCCAAGAAATCCATTTTGAGCAATCCATTTCCTTCAACTCCATGCGCATCATACTGGGTAATGAGCATATCCTCTCCATACTTAAGAGGAATATAGTCCGTTAGATTTTTATCACTAATCACAACACCAGCAGCGTGGATGGAAGTTTGCCGAGGATAGCCTTCTATCTTTTTAGCAATTTCAAAAGCCTTTTGGTACTCAATCTTACCTTGAATCAGTTGTCTAAATCCTAGATTCCCTTCATAGGCACTTGTTAAGGTATCTTTAAATCCAATTTTTTTGGTTATGGATGTCAACTCATACTCGGGAACACCATACCGTTTAAAAACATCTCGGATAGCCTGTTTGGCACCAAAAGTCGAGTAGGTGACTATCTGAGCAGCGTGAATACTACCATAACGGTCACGAACATAGCGGATAAATTCAGGACGATAGATATCGGGAATATCAATATCGATATCGGGCATGGTATAACGTTCACGATTTAAAAAGCGTTCAAAGATGAGATTTTTAGCTACAGGGTCAATACCAGTAATATCTAAGGCATAGGCCACTAGACTTCCAACTGCAGATCCACGTCCCATACCCATATAATATCCTTGAGAACGACCGAAACGTAAGAGGTCCCAGACAACCAAGAAATAGTCATCGAATCCCATGTCATGAATCACAGATAGCTCTTCTTCTAAACGAGTCAAATAAGGCTGACTAAGGAGCCCCTTCGCTTGCAAACCATTTCTTGCTCTTTCACGCAATTCCTCAACAGCTGGTCTCTCTGGATTGAAACGTGGAAGCTTGAGACTACTATCAATCTCATAAGTAGTTGCTCCAATCAGTTCAGATAGATTGTCTAAAGCTTTTGGAAACTTTTCTACAAAAAATTGTTCAAGACGGTCAGCAGGTAAAAACAGGCCCTGTTGCGATTGAACATCCACCTCTCGCAAGGTCACATTTTCCTTAATCGCCTTGAGCATTTGGAGCGTTTCTAAATCCTCAGCTTCGAAAGAATTAACACGATAAAGTGGGAGAATGGGGTGAGAAAAATTCGACTGAGCTGTATCTGGATAAACTCCGATATAGTAGTCATGTCCCAAATCCAAATTAACTATTTCCTGAAAGTAGGGAACAATAATGCAAATATCTTCAAGGTAAGGAGAAAAATCAGTCCATTCCTTTTTACCTGTCATTTTTTGACTCGAAAGCTTCATAAGATTTCGATAACCACGATTTGATAGGGCTAGAAAGCGCAGATTAATCAGTTCTTCCTTATGATGAACGGTCACCTCAAGACCTAATAAGGGCTGAATCCCTTGCTTTTGGCACTCTTTGATAAAATAATAAGCCCCATAGAGATTATCAATATCCATGATTCCAAGTGCTGAGTAGCCGTATGCTTTCCCTTGGTCAACATACTTCTGAATGGAAATCATACTCTCCATGAAACTATAAACCGTTTTTGTATCAAGTTGTGCAATCAATCGCTATCACCTCCCTTTTTCTCCTTATATTATACCATTTTAGAAAATAGAAAAACAATTTCTTTCTTCCCTTGTAGAAAAAAGAACCACAGCTGAATTAACTGTGATTCTCACTTATCATTCTATTTCCAAGATAGGATTTGTAGCTGTCAAGTGACTGATCTTGCCACTAACACCGAAATATTCCTCAATTTTAGTATGTAATTCTAGCATTGCTTCCCTAGCTCGTGATGCCTGTTCTTCATTGATAGCTTCAATGACTAAAACAGCATCTTTGGTTTCTTCTGTTAACATGGTTCTTTGGGCTTCACGCCAGTTTAAACACCGACAAACCGCACCTTGTTCATCAAAATAAATCATTTCATCAGCTAAGGCAGGAGCATCACTTTCAGCCCCTAGTGGAAAGAAGGATTCATTCCCTTGAGCTCTCCCAAGACATAAGTCACCAACAATCTTAGCTAAATCCTCTCCCCCACAAGGAACAGCATAAGAAAGTGAAACACTATTATAGATATCTACCAAAGGATTTATTGGATTAAATTCTCTTCCTTGACTCACACGCTTTAATAAGGCTTCGATAGAAGAACGAGCACCTTTTTTGGTTTTGAATTTTGTGAATGCCTGACGCCATTCTTGAATCACTTCATTCTGAGTGAAATTTTCATCTGCTATAAAAGTCTGAGCTTTTTTTGTTCCTTCATCTAGTAAAGCTTTAAAATAGTGATCCTCACTCTCATTAATAGTATTGTTGAGACCTTTTACCACCAATACAGAGATTTGAGCATCTGGAAATAGTTGCCAAAAATCATCTTTTACATAAACTTTCATGAGCTTGTCTCCATTCTTTTTCTTTCATTCTACCACAAATTCAAAAAAAGAGTAGCACACAAGCTACTCGATAGGGACTATAATGAATTTTCACGAATTACTTCTACCTTGTATCCATCTGGATCTTTGATAAAGTAATAGTTTGGTTGAGTCCCTGGAAGTCCATTAGGCGCTGTTACTTCATAGCCTTTGTCGCTATGTTCTTTATGAAGAGCCTCAAGGTCAGGTGTACTTAGGGCGATGTGAGCAAAACCGTCACCGACAACATAAGGTCCGTGATCATAGTTGTAAGTCAACTCCAATTCATAATCATCACCTTCAAGTCCAAGATAAACAATAGTGAAAGCATAGTCTGGAAAGTCTCTACGACGCAATTCCTTAAAACCAAAAGCATCTTGATAAAAAGCGATTGATTTTTCAAGATTTTCAACTCGCAAGCAAGTGTGTAGCATTTTAGAAGCCATTTTTTTCTCCCTTGTTTAAAAAAGACTGGGACAAACTTGCACCAGTCTTATGAATAATTATTTACCAAGTTTTGCTTTAGCTGCATCTGCAAGAGCTGCGAAAGCTGCTGCATCGTTAACAGCCAAGTCAGCAAGCATTTTACGGTTAACTTCGATCTCAGCCAATTTCAAACCATGCATCAATTGTGAGTATGAAAGTCCGTTGATACGAGCTGCCGCATTGATACGTGTGATCCACAATTTACGGAAGTCACGTTTCTTTTGACGACGGTCACGGTATGCATAGTAGTAAGAGTTCATTACTTGTTCTTTTGCAGTACGGAACAAGATGTGTTTAGCTCCATAGTAACCTTTTGCTAATTTAAGAATACGTTTACGACGTTTGCGTGATACAACGCCACCTTTAACACGTGCCATTTATATTTCCTCCAAATATTTCCTAGAATTGTTTACTTACAAATACGCGATTATTTCAAGCGAGTAAGCATTGCTTTGATACGTTTGAAATCTCCTGAATGCACCATAGATGCTTTACGAAGATGACGACGTTGTTTTTTAGTTTTTCCGTGGAAACGGTGAGATGTGTAAGCACGGAAACGTTTAAGTCCACCAGAACCTGTACGTTTGAAACGTTTAGCTGATGCGCGGTGTGTTTTTTGTTTTGGCATGATTTTTTCTCCTTTATTTAACTTTCTGACAATTATTTTTTGTCAGTTGCTGGCGCCAATTGCATGAACATTTGGCGTCCATCCATTTTAGCACGTTGTTCAATGATAGCAATATCTTGAGTTGCTTCAGCGAACTCGGCTAAAACTTTTGCACCAATCTCTTTATGGGTGATCATACGCCCCTTAAAGCGAATGGATACCTTCACTTTGTTTCCTTTTTCAAGGAACTTACGAGCATTGCGAAGTTTAGTTTCGAAATCACCCTTGTCAATAACTGGGCTCAAACGAACTTCTTTCACGGTCACAACGCTTTGTTTTTTGCGTTGTTCTTTTTGTTTCTTCTGGTACTCAAATTTGAACTTGCCGTAGTCCATAATTTTTGCAACAGGAGGTTTAGCTTGAGGTTGAATGAGAACCAAGTCCACATTAGCTTCGTCCGCAAGTGCTTGCGCTTCGCTTAGTGGTTTGATACCCAATTGCTCACCTTCAAGACCGATTAAGCGAACTTCGCGTACACGAATTTCATCATTGATGAATAAGTCTTGCTTTGCTATGGTTTTCACCTCTTTTTTTAATTTAGAGAAAAACAAGAGCGGACTTGCTAACGCAAACCCGCACTACATGATTGTATTTCATTTCTGAAATTTGATCCGTAGGGGCCAGACAACGTTAGTCGCAAGGCGAGAAGTTCTCACTTCTGCTTTTCTCAACTTTTATATGATATCAAGTTTTCCCCTACTTGTCAAGATTAAAACTATCTTTTTTTAATTTTTTCTAAATATTTGCCGACAATGACCTTACTGGTTACGAGAATAGTAAATCTCATGTGGCTTCAAACGAGTGTTGAGTAGATCTGATACAGTAACAAAACTATAACCTTGTCCCTGCAGATACTCAATTACCTTTGGTAATGAATTAACAGATGTTTGATGGATATCATGCATCAAAATGATAGATCCATTGCTTACCTGACGTTGAATTTCTGTTAAAATAGCAGCTTCATTTTTACTCTTCCAATCCAAACTATCCACATCCCACATAATAAAGCTTAAATCAAGGCTATTGCGAATATCATCTGAGATTGCACCGTATGGCGGACGCATCAATTTAGAACTTTTTCCAAGAACTTTTGTAATAGCGTCTTCGGTATCTGTGAGCTGTTTCTTGGCATCTTCCAGTGACAGTTTCGTTAAAATTGGGTGATTCCAACTATGGTTTCCAACTTCATGACCCTCAGACTGCATACGTTTGAGAATTGCTTCATTTCCAGCGATGTTTTTGCCTTGGACAAAGAAAGTTGCTTTAATCTTGTATTTAGCCAAGATATCCAATGCCTGTGGTGTTGTATTTCCGTCCGGTCCATCATCAAAGGTAAGAGCTACTACTTTTTTATTTTTCTCAGCCTGAGCCTTCTTATAAAGTTCTGCATCCTTTTCAGTTAGATACGACGATTGGATAACATCAAAGAAGTCTGAAATAGGTAAAGCTATTTCTTCTACATTATTAGTTGCTTTGACTGGATATAACACCAATTGACTATCTTTGTAAACGAACTTCCAAGATGATAAATCGCTAGCTGAAAAATCGGCTATTACTTGATCAACAAGAGTTTGTTCAATCTTTTTATCTTGGAGCGTTGACTTGATATTCTCAAGAAATGTTTCTTTGGCTTTGCTAGCATCTGTAAAGAGCTGATCTAAAGTAAACAGGGCCCCATCTTCCTTAAGATAAAGCTGATCCAATGATGTATTTTCTAATTCTACAACAGTAGAATCACTCAAATCATAGACCTGTTTTTTCACAAGATAACTCTCCACACCCTTGATAGAAGAAGAATCTTTCTCAGAGTAGTAAAAGATCAAATCTTCCTTATCTTCTACCTTATCCGTGATATCTTTTACAATGATATCCTGAACAGGGGTAATGACCTTGTCCCCCGTCATAGGATAGTAGGTGATGATTTCTGCCTGCCCTTTACGAAAATGATCTTTCTGACTTCCCTGTGAATAAGAATCATCTTTTTCCTTTTTCAGTGCTTCAATTTTTTGCTCAAAAGCTTGCTTGGTCAAGACTTTATAAGCAATACCTGCTCCTAATGTTAAAATTGTGAAGAATAGAAGCCCCACAATAATCCACAAATTTCTTCTCTTCCTGTCGTTTACTTTACGGCTTGTTCTTTTTTTTGTCATAGTCTTATCATATCAAATCATGCCTATAATTTCAATGATAAATAGGAAAATGTCCATTTTTTAAGAAAAGAAAAGGCCTAGATTTTTCTAGGACTTTTCTTGATTAAAATCGAATGATTTCTCTTGTTTTTTCATATGAGTAAACAAAGCGATTTGTTACTCCTGGTTCAGCAACTTCCAAAGCTTGGGAAATCTTTTCAAAAGATGATTGATAATCAAAGGCATTTTCAAAGATCTCTAAAGATTCATGGAAGGCTTGTTGAATCCCTTCATCAAATGATCTGTAGCGATTAGAATATTGAAGCAACTGTTCTGTCAAGGTAGCATATTGCACGATACTGTATGTTTCTGTTTCCAAAACTTCCATATCATGTGACGCGATTTCTAGGATACGATTGACAGACTCAATGTTGACTTGTGACTGTTCCAACTCTGCCATCAAATCTTCAGTACTATGACTAGCAGCAAAGAACAACTTCAAGAAGTTCTGTGGAATTCCTGGAAGATTTCTCTTTTCCATATAGCGCTTAATCGTGTGGAGACGATTTACGTAAACATTTGCCTTTTGACGAGCATTAACATCATCTTTTTCAATCTGTACTAAACGTTCGCTCACTGAAACTTGATCATCTTCAATTTCTTTTAATGTAGCTTGAACATTTTCTAAACGTTCTTCCAATACAGAGTAAGCTTCTGAATATTCCTCTTGTTCTGAAGTCAAATCGCTAACTGTAAGTTCTAGGGAATCCAAATCCACTTGAAGACGACGAACATGATTTACATCACTCTCAGCCATCAAGTAAGTCTTGCTCAAACGCTCGATATCTTTCACCAAGACTTGATTATTGTCTTTTAAGTGGTCAAGATAAGTTGGAAGTGTTGACAACAAGTTTTCAACAACTTTTTGAGAAGCAATCTCTCGTGTGAAAATATTATAGAGAGCATTGATTTCTTCTTGAATCTGAGTGTTTTCATATTCAGCATTGTCCAATTCCAATTTTTTAATATTTTCTTGGTTATTTTTCAAAGCTTCATACAACAACTGTAAACGTGATTCAATGTCAGTTTCTACAAAGTGATAGTTGGCATCAAGCAACTTACGATAGCCAGCCTCTAGATCTTCAAGTTGATCAGGGAGTTCAGTCGTTAGTTTAGTAACAATTGCTGGAATTCTCTCTACGATATGTGTCAAAGCGAGAATATGGTTTTCAGCATTATCTAAAATTCCTGCTGCTTCAACTGGATCTCCTGAAGAGTTTAGCGTCACAAATTGAGAAAATTCAGATTGGATGTTCTCCAATTGTTTTTCAATTTCAGGAAGTGCTTGACCATATTTCTCAGAATCTTCTGCGACTGTTTTCTGCAGGCTTTCAAATAAATCTAAAGCATGCAAGACACGACCACTATTTTTGGATTCTTGTTTTTCTAGATCTGCCAAAGCATTTCGAATGGAAGCAATATCTTCTTCGATAAGGGTAATCTGGCTTTCAATTTGATCAATTTTGTGTTGAGCCTTTAAGAAGCGAAATGAATTATTGTACCCTTCTGCTTCAAACAGATTATTCTCAATATCCGCAAATGAGTTGAGGGATAGGTCTACCCATTTTTGGTTCCACTCTCTAAATGCAATCTGACTTTGACCAATCAGATGCATATTCTTAACAGCTTCTACTTCATCGTTAACTGGAAGGTTATACAACTCTTCCTTTCTTTCTTCTAATACTGCGAGCCTCTTTTCATTGCGTTTGCGTAACAAAACTGCCACAACATATGCAATAATCAGAAGAGCCGCGATTGCAATCATAGTAATAATCAACAGATTATCAGACATATCAAACTCCTTTTTATACATGAAACAATTGTAATGATTATATCATATTTTTCAAACCATGGGAACTATTTCCCAATTTTTTTAAACGTCAAGCGTACTGTAGACAGCATTTTCTTCGATAAATTCTCGACGTGGTTCTACGCGGTCACCCATGAGCATATCAAAGATTTTATCTGCTTCTGCAGCATCATCAACTGATACACGCGCCATGAGACGATGTTCTGGGTTCATGGTTGTTTCCCAAAGTTGATGATCATCCATTTCTCCAAGACCTTTATAACGCTGAATAGTTGGTTTTGAACGTCCTTCACTATAGCGAGCCAAGGCTTCCTGTAGACGGGTTTCTTGATCTGCTCCAGGTTGGATGTATTCTTTAATTTCACTGCCGACCTTAACACCGTAAATTGGTGGTTGAGCGATATAAACATAACCTGCTTCTAAAACGGGTTTCATATAACGATAAATCAAGGTTAATAAGAGGGTACGGATGTGGGCTCCATCAACATCGGCATCCGTCATGATAACGAGTTTTTGGTAACGGGCCTTGCTGACATCAAATTCAGCACCAAAGCCTGTTCCCATAGCTGTGAAAAGGCTACGGATTTCTTCATTGGCAAGGATTTTATCCATGCTGGCCTTTTCAACGTTGAGGATTTTACCGCGAATTGGTAAAATCGCTTGGAATTCACGGTCACGACCAGACTTTGCAGAACCTCCTGCTGAATCTCCTTCGACGATGAAAAGTTCAGTTTCAGCTGGATTGTTTGAGGAACAGTCTGCTAATTTCCCTGGAAGGTTTGAAATCTCTAAACCAGATTTCTTACGAGTAACCTCACGCGCACGCTTGGCTGCGACACGCGCCTTAGCTGCCAGAATCCCTTTTTCAACAATACGCTTAGCAATCTGAGGATTTTCCATTAGGAAGTCTGAAAATGCTTCACTAAAGAGACGGTTGGTAATCTTGACAACTTCACTATTTCCAAGTTTAGTTTTCGTTTGTCCTTCAAACTGAGGATTTGGATGTTTAACCGAGATAACAGCAGTCAAGCCTTCACGGACATCCTCACCTGTTAGATTATCTTCATTGTCTTTGAGGAGTTTGTTTTTACGAGCGTAGTCATTGATGACACGAGTTAGGGCTGTACGGAACCCTTGCTCATGGGTCCCACCTTCATGAGTATGAATATTATTGGCGAAACTCATGACATTTTCATGGTAACCAGTTGTGTACTGCATGGCTACTTCAACTGTGATATCATCCATTTCTCCATCAGTGTAGATTGGCGTATCAAAAATGACATCCTTGTTTTCATTGATATACTCAACGTAACTTGCAATCCCACCTTCGTAGTGGTAGTGTTTTGTTTGTTCAAGCCCCTCACGTTTGTCAGTGATGGAGATTTGAAGGCCACGATTCAGAAAGGCGAGTTCTTGGATACGTTTGTTTAATTTATCGAAATCAAAGGTTGTTGTTTCTGTAAAAATCTCTGGGTCTGGAGTAAAGTGTACGGTTGTACCTGTTTTATCAGTATCTCCAATCACCTCAAGGTCAGCAACAACATGTCCACGACGGTATTCTTGGTAATGGATTTTTCCATTTTTGTGAACACGAACATCCAACTGAGTAGAAAGAGCATTTACAACGGATGAACCTACACCGTGGAGTCCACCTGAAACCTTGTATCCGCCACCGCCAAATTTACCTCCAGCGTGAAGAACGGTAAAGACAGTTTCAACGGCAGGACGGCCTGTCTTTTCTTGAATATCAACAGGGATACCACGTCCATCATCAACAACCGTAATAGAGTCATCTGGCTCAATAAAGACCTGAATATGACTAGCAAATCCCGCCAAGGCCTCATCGATAGAGTTATCAACGATTTCCCAGACTAGGTGGTGAAGACCTTCTTTTGAAGTCGATCCGATATACATTCCAGGACGCATACGAACGGCTTCCAGACCTTCCAAAACTTGAATCTGACTGGCATCATAATCCTGTGCCTGTTGGTTTTTGATTTCTTCTGTCATTTTTTCCCTTTTTCTTTTTTTCCTTTTTCTTACATGTCTAATACTTGTCTCAATGTCACGATATTTTCAAAGAGATGCGTCGCTAAGCCAGCTGCTTGTCCAGCTTCAATATCGATAGGACGGTCACCAATCACGATACCAGAACTAATCTTATACTTATCTCGCAAATAAATCATTGACTCTGGGTTTGGTTTTCTCTTGAAGCCAGAACTAGCTGTTACCACCTCTGTAAAATAGCTGGAAATTCCAGTCTTTTCAAGGATTTCCAAAACTTGGTCATTGCGATGCGAAACTAAAAAGTTCCGTCCTCCCTGGTCTGAGATTTCCTCCAATAAAGCAGGTACTCCCTCAAACAAGGCAGGATGTTCAAGCTCTCGCGCTTCGTTTTCCTTGTATTTTTCTAAAAAATTCTCTATTGTTGGGGCAAATTGGTCAATCGCAAAAGCAGTTGACACTTTCAAAGCATTGTAAACTTTATCATGTTCTTCTTCGATTCCAAATTGAGCTAATGTTTCCACAAAAGCAGCGGTCGAAGTCTCATAATTATCAAGTAAAGTTCCACCTAAATCCCAGATGTAATCGTGATATTTCATACCCTTCATTATAGCATTTTTTTATCAAAAAAGCGACGATTTCCTTCTATTTTAACAGTAAAAAACGAGAAGAATCCCCTCATTGATAGATTCCTCTCGTTTTAGTTAATCTAATCCAAACACATCACGATAGAGCATGGCTGCTCTCAAAGCATTTGCATCGCCACCAAGTTGTTCCACTAGGTTATAAGCAAAGGCAAGTGCAGTTGCTGGACCGCGACTGGTAGTCAACTGACCATCGACAACTACTGTTTCCTTGCGATAGTGACCATCAGCAATTTGCTCTTGGACACCATCATAGCAGGTGAACACTTTATCCTTGAGGAGACCAGCTCGATTCAGTACAATTGGTGCTGCACAAATGGCTGCTACTTTTTTACCAACTTGCTCACATTTTTGAAGTTCAGCAATCAATTGCTCATTATCACGCAAGTGAGCTGAACCTGGCATACCTCCTGGTAAGACAATCATGTAGTACTCAGACAAATCACCATCAAACACACGATCTGCTTGTACTTGGATGGCATGTGACCCCGTCACTTGGGCTTCAAAACCAACCATATGACAAGCAATATTGGCACGACGTAATACATCCACAACTGTTAGGGCTTCGATTTCTTCAAAGCCATCTGCTAAGATAACTGCTACTTTAGCCATGATTTACTCCTTATTTAACTTTTTTCAAAACAACTTTCTTCCGTTTAAATCTTGTCTTACCGCTCTTTTCTTCGGCTAGATGCGTTTGATAACTCATCGATAGAAGCAGACCAACACCAATCAGATTACTGATAATGGCTGATCCCCCTTGGGAAATGAAAGGCAGAGGAATCCCTGTCAGTGGCAGCAGACCTGTCACCGCCCCAATATTTTCAAAGATATGGAACAAGAGCATCATAATGAAGCCAGTTGAAATGTAGGTATAAAATTGATTATTGGACTTCAGAGTGATTTTTAACATTCGATAGATAAGTAGGAGATAAAGCGTAATTACGAGGACAGAGCCGATAAAACCAAAATCTTCTGCAATGACTGTAAAAATCATATCACTCTCACGAACGGGAATGAGGAGGTTGGATACATTAAATCCTTGACCAAATAAGCCTCCACTTCCAATGGCGATTTGCCCTTGCGCCTGTTGATAGGTGGTCGTTTGTGCATAATCAAAGGGATTGAGCCAAGCAAGGATACGGTTAATCTGATAGGTTGGCATCCCGATCTGATGCATGAAAGCACGCCCATCTTTTGTGATGAAAATTGCCAAAAATCCTGCAATCCCTGATACAACTGTCGCAAAAATTGGAATGATAATTTTCCAAGAAACGCCAGAGAGCAAGACAAGTCCAGCAAAGATGGCGACAAAAACCAAGGCCGTTCCTAGGTCACTCTGCAAGGCCAGTAAAACTAAGACTGGCAGCGTGAAGACAATCATCCACAGTATCAAGAGAAAGTCTAAAGGAATCGTTCGTTCTTTTTCTTTATGTTTTTGTGTGAACTGAACAATGACCCGAGCCAAGATCAAAATATAGGAAATTTTCATGAATTCGGAAGGTTGGAAAAGTGTCACTCCTCCAATTGATACCCAGTTTTTGGCCCCTGTTGCTGCCACTAAATTGGGATTGTAAAAGACCAAGGGTAAAACCATGAGGACTAGACCTAGGGCGTAGAGATAGGGAGTCGCCTGCCATAAAAATTTTGTATTAAAAAACATGACTACAAAGCTGATGATAATTCCCAAGACGATCCATGCTAGTTGCTGACCGAGAATAGGCCAGATATTATGTGGATAGTCATGGCTGACAGCAATGTAAATAGCTACAACTCCAATCACCAGCAAACAAAATACTGGTAGAATCAAACTATAATCGACTCGAGAGTCGAGAGAACGTTTCATAAAGGTCTCCTTCATTCTTTCAGATGTTTATTTTATTTTTTGTGTAAAAATTCTTGAACTTTTGAGAATACTTGCTCTTTGCCAATTTCTCTCACTCGACTAGTCTGTGACAAAGCCTTGCCAATCTGCTTTCCATATCGCTTGCTTGTCATTCGACTATCCAAGATAAGGACAGAGGAGCGTTGTCCAAGACGACGCATGGTTCTACCAATTGCTTGTTTGAGGCGAATAATAGCCATTGGCAGTTGATAGTCGTAGAAAGGATTTTTCCCTTCAAGACGCAGTTCCTGATTCATTTTTTTCGTAAAAGGATCTTCTGGATTTTGGAAGGGCAGGCGTGTCACCACTTCAATCACTCGAGGATGAGTCGCAAAATCAACTCCCTCCCAAAAACTTCCTGTCCCTAGTAAGAGTTGAGAGTCTCCTCTTTCAAATCGTTTCTTGAGTTGAGCCGGATCTCCATTTTTATATTGGGCTAAATGAGAAAGAGATAAAGAATCTGATACCTGCAACAAAAGGTCTTTTGAAGTGAATAAAACGAGCATGGACTCTTCAAGATAAGACAAATCTTCCAGCACTTCTACAAGAGCATGAGCATAGTCTTCTTGAGAGGTTTCAGTCACCAATGGAAAATCCTTAACAACCAAAATTTCTTGATTTTCTTGAAAATTCTCATCCATTCTGTCAAAGGCCGCATGCGGGAATCCCATTAGTTCTGGTAAAGATACTCTGCTACTAATTTCCAAAGTTGCAGAGACAGCTAAGAGTTGACAACTCTCTGGAAAGATTTCCGAAAAGAGCAGACGTTGATTGCGACTGGAAGAAATGACAACCTTCTTGCTAGACAAGTCTGAGGCTGATAGCCAAAATTCTCCATCAGTGCAGAAAAATCGCTGACAGTCCTTGAAACCTTGAACTTCTAACTCTGAGAAATCCTGTTGGAGTTGTGCCATTGTTGTCGCAGGACACATTCTTCGTTTGCCAGATAGGAACTGGTCCATCAAATGACAAAGCTCAAAGCGAATACTCTCCATCAAGCGTCTCTGAAGCGTCCCTTCTTCTCGAACTAGAGCTTGATCTAGCTGGTCTACTATGTCGTTTAAAACGAAACTCTTTTGTAAAAGACTTTCCAAAGTTAGTAAGATCTTCTGGGCCTCATCCAAAATCAAGAGACGGCCCTCTAGTAGACTGGGATCATCCTCAAGTCGGGTAACGAGATAAGCATGATTTGTCACAAGTAGCTGGCAAGAGCGTGCTTTTTTCTGCCCCCGTCTCCAAAAATCCTCTAACCAAAAGAGAGAAGCTTTGGGAAGATTCCCATCATGTACCAAGTTTGGTAAAAACTGCTGGTAGCGATAAAGTTGTCCAATCTCATCTAAATCTCCAGTTTCTGTTTCGGTCAACCAAACTAGAAGTTGCATCTTAAAACGTGTGTACAAGCGATTGGACTCTTCTTCCTCTAGTACATGATGAAAGGCATCTAGTTTTAGATAATTCTGTGGTCCTTTAAGATTATGAATCGAAAGGTGAAAGACCTCTTCCAATCTACGAGCCTCTTCTTGCATGACTTGATTTTGTAGAACTTTAGTAGGAACACTGAGAAGGATTCCTTTTTCGTTTTCTAGTGATAAAGCGGGTAACAAATAGCCGTAGGTTTTCCCAATTCCAGTCTGAGCTTGCACAAAAGCAATTTTCTCATTCTGTAGAAAATCTTGAACCTTTTGAGAAAAGCTAGTTTGTGGAGCTCTATCTTCCAAATCCAACAAGGCAATATTGGTTTGGAAATCTTTAGATAGTTTACGTGGAGAAAGGGCTGGCTTTTCTTTTCTTAAAAATAAACCTTGCACCTCTACCAAATCATGTTCAACGAGGATAGACTGCTTCTGATAAACTTCCTCGATGACTAGGTAAGATTCATAGAGTAAGCTGTCTGATAAACTCAATAAGCGCTCCAACAATCCTTTTGGCAGTCCAAACATCTTTTGTCTCATACAAAGAAAGAGCTCTGCTGTTGCTTGGGCATCTGATAAGGCAGTATGGGCTTTTTCTAGTGAAATTCCCAACTCTTGACAGAGAATCCCCAGATTGTATTTTTCAAGTTGAGGATAAAATACCTGTGCCAACTCGACTGTATCGATACGGGGAGTGCGCAATTCATAGCCCTCAAAAAAGAGAAATTCCGCCAACAAATTGGCATCGAACTGGACATTGTGCGCAACAAAAACACCGTCCTTGACCAAGTCAAAAATTTTTCCAGCCACCTGAGAAAACTCCGGTGCCTCTGCTAGTCGCTGATCGGTCAAGCCCGTTAATTCTTTGATATGAGAATCCAAGGGTTCGTGGGGATTGACATCCGTTGCAAATTGGTCAACAATCTCACCATTTTCAATGACCACGATTCCCACTTGGATAATTTTTGCCTTGCTTCCGGTACTGGTCGCCTCTAAATCTACGACCACGTAACGATCATTTCTAAAATTCATCATTAAAAATTATATCAAAATTTACACAATTTGACATCCATGAACTTTATTGGAAGGGTCAAATTTCTTGCAAGTTTTTCTAAAAAATGATTGAATAGAAGTTTAGAAAAGGAGAGACATCATGAACCCATTAGATTTGTTTAATCAAGTAAAAGAGCTAATCGATAAAAAAGATTTGGCTGCCGCAAAAACCTTTGTCGAAGAAAACAAGGACCAACTCGGTGAGTATCTTAACCAAGCACAAACTTTGATTTCAGGCTCAGAAGGAATCGGTAATCTTGTTGATAAGGTCAAAGGACTCTTCTAATCCTTAAAAGGCACCTGAAAACCTCAGGTGTCTTTTTGTATTTTCTTCATGAAGGCTGGGATATGTTGACTAATCGTGGTTGGCAGAACTACAAAATTGTCCTCAGCTAGTTCTTGGGCAATTGCTGAATGTAAATAGGTCGCTACTGTCACTCTTTCATAGAGACTTGCTTGTGGAAATTGGCCTGCAAAGCCTGCGATCATCCCAGCCAGAGTATCCCCCATGCCGCCAGTCGCTTGATAGGGACCGCCAACACCCAGCTGATAAAAATCAGCATGCCCGGCTTGCCAGATTCGAGTAGCTGGACCTTTTTGGACTAAAATCGTTCCTGAAGGAAAGCTCTTCAAAGCCTCTCCTGTTTCCTTGCTTCCTTGGGAATCCAAATCTAAGCCTGACAAGACTTGCCATTCCCTTTGGTGAGGAGTTAAAACAAGCTGGGCTTTGGGAAATTTCATTCTCATCTTCGCTAAAATGGACAGGGCACCACCATCCAGTATGAGGGTCTGATCTTGTTTTGAATGATAAAAGACTGTTTGGAGAAGCTCTTCTCCACGCTCATCATCCACTAGTCCAGGTCCAAGCAAGACAATATTAGCCTTCTGTAACTGTTGCTCCAGTAATCGCTTATCATCAAGGTCAAAAGCCATGGCCTCAGGCAGATGGCTATGCAGAGCTGAAATATTCTCCTTATCCGTTGCTACTGTCACTAAGCCTGCGCCACTTTTAACAGCCCCTAAGGCAGCCATAACAATCGCTCCCCCATAGGGATAAGTCCCTCCAATCAAGAGAAGACGCCCATAGTCTCCCTTATGACTAGAGCGAGAACGCTCGATGATAACTTTTTTCAGTAGAGCTCGATCAATCTCTTTCATACACTACTCCTTCATGCTTTCTCTTACTTTCATTATACACCTCACTACCCAATTAATAAAGAGAGTGGGACAGAAATCGGTAATTCGTTAGAATTCGATTTCGTCGTCCCACCTCCGCACAGTTGAGTAGGGCTGTAAAAGCTTATGAAATCAGCGTAGTAGAGCCCACTCAACCACTGCGTCTTGCTCGACAATCCAAAGACAATTGAGAGGCTAGGACTTTTGTCCCAGCCTCTTCTTTTATAATGATTTGCTTTTTCAGAGTTGCGAGTTTTCAACCTTACTTTTCTTTACGTTTAACTGTTAGTAGTGCCACTGATAAAACAAGACTGAGACTTGCTAGGAAGGCAGCTGTATCAGATCGACTTTCACCTGTTTCTGGAAGTCTTGCTGAATCTACTTTCTCTGAAGCATTTTCAAAGTTTTCTACATTAACTGCTGGCCCATGAGCTTGTTCTACTGGTTTTACTGGTTCTTGGTTTTGTTCTTTATAGACAATCGCATAAAGTCCTAGATCTTTAGTGACAAATTCAACCACGTCACCTACAAGCGTCACCTTTTGAAGCTGCAAACCTTGTTCTAAGCTCATGTGATAAACTCCTTGAACCTGACCCTTGACTGGCAATCTCACTAAGACAGCACCTTCAAGTTCAACTTCTTGGTTGTTCTTATCTAGCAATTTCACTTGATAAGCATCGTAGTGCTTACCAGCTAATTCTTGGCGTAGAACCTTTTGCACTTGAAGCTTGAGGTCTTTAGGTAACTCTGTAGTTAGCCCTGCTACCAGAACTCCAGTTTCCTTATCAGACAAGATTTGAACCTCTTCGGCTGGTTTAACAAGACTTGATGCAGTCTCATTTCCTGTTGTAGCTACTGTTCCTGTGTATTCTGGTAACTCATTTTTAGCAGCTTCTAGTGCATTGACACCACCCTCAAATTCTGGGATTTCTACTACTGGAGCTGGTTCGTCACCTACTGTGCCAACTGCATCTGTGTATTCTGGCAATGCATTTTTAACCGCTTCTACTGCATTGACACCACCCTCAAATTCTGGGATTTCTACTACCGGAGCTGGTTCGTCGCCTACTGTGCCGATTGCATTTGTGTACTCTGGTAACTCATGCTTAGCCGCTTCTACTGCATTGACACCACCCTTAAATTCTGGGACTTCTACTACTGGAGCTGGATCGTCGCCTGCTGTCCCAATTGCATCTGTGTATTCTGGCAACTCGTTTTTAGCGGCTTCTACTGCATTGACACCACCCTTGAATTCTGGAACTTCTACCACCGGAGCTGGTTCGTTGCCTACTGTGCCGATTGCATCTGTGTATTCTGGTAACTCATTCTTAGCGGCTTCTACTGCATTGACACCACCTTCAAATTCTGGCACTTCTACTACCGGAGCTGGATCGTCACCTGCTGTCCCAATTGCATCTGTGTATTCTGGCAACTCATACTTGGCTGCTTCAGTAGCGTTAACACCGCCCTCAAATTCTGGGATTTCCACTACTGGAGCTGGCTCGTCGCCTTTACTAGTAGTAATGACAGGTTTGACCTTAACTTCAACAACTCGATCTTGCGCCTTAGTCGTATCTGTATGCACAGTGGTACGGTTAGATCCTAAGACCTCAACATAATCAACTCTTTCACCCTTCTTACCTTCTGAGATTACACGACGTTCATCTTGAGCTAAATCATTGTTTTCACGAATAATTTCCTTAAATGGAATTTCGGTCTTGACAACTTCTAAACTTGGTCGTTCGAGAACAGGACTTTGGTCGCCTTCTTCAGGAACAATACGGTGACTAGGCTTGAAGTGAATACGATATTCCTTGACAAGACTACCATCCTTAGCAAGAAGACGAACAAGGCTAGGAAGGTTATCCTGACTAGACTCAACAACCGTTGTCACACCGTGACCACTTGCTTGAGCAGTCACCTGTGGTTTAGTGCCATTTAAGTTCACTGTATAATCTGAAACCGCAGGATCAAAGTTTTCCAATGCTTTTCCAGCAACCGAAATAGTCACTGAAGGAGTTTCCACATCGTTTGCTTTAGCAGGAGAGTAGGCACTAAATTCGACCATTGCTAGACCATTAGTTGTCGATTTACGAGTCATGCGTGCTCGAATAGCTGTTGTCTGAATTGGATCAAAGGTAAATTCGATTGGTTTACCAGCCACGATTTCTCCAGATGCCTTATAAGGAATTTCTTGCCAGTTTTCTGCCTTGTTAAATGGATGATCCGCATTTTCTTCATAACGAGAAATGGTACTTGGTTCTGTATAGGAAGGCCCAACATATCTTTCTAATACCATTGTCGCTGGTGCATCTGTTCCACTGTCTTTAAAGAACTGAATGGCTACTTTTCCAACAGACTGAGGTGTAATCTGACCATTCTTCTTAAAGAGAATTCCCACAGAAGTTTCTTGGTCTTTCGGAGTTCGAGACCAGTTAGTCCAACGTCCATCCTCGTTAAAGTGACCATCATTGATATAGAAAATCTTATCCCGAGAAGCTGCTTGTGTATCATTTGTAGTAGATGCAAAGGCTTTAGAATCTGTCGCATTATTGCTTGCATTCTCAGAGATAACTTGATTACCTTTTGTAACAACTGTTACTTGCATCTTGGTTGTTAAGTCTGTTCCTAGAACATGACCAAGCACTTCAAAGTTACCTTCTTGGGCAGTCGCATGTTCTGGAACTGCATCCCATTGGACAGCAAGGTTAGCTTTAACCCAGCCAGCTTGTGATGGATAGTAGACTGTTACCTCGGCAGGCAATTGAAGTTGATCGCCAACATTCAAGGTCTGGGCACTATTTTCCGCAGCTACTGGTTGTGTTGACTCTTTTTCGTCATCACGGAAGATACGATATTCTTTAAGAACAGTTCCATCCTCAGCTTTCAAAATAAGACGTGTCGCACCTTTTTCACTTGTTGCAGGAACAACCGTTACCAAACCGTTGTTGCTGGCTGTGGCAGTGATTTCCTTGCTTGCTTGAGGAATATAATAATCTGTCTTAGATGGATTGAAATGTTCGAGCTTCTTACCATCTACTTGGATAGAAATTTCTGAGCTGGTAGCACTTGGAACCTTACTTCCTAAGATAGTGATTTCTGTTAAACCAACACCAGCCTTTCCATCTGCCTTCTTCATACGCATACGAACAGCATAAGTTTCAACCTTATCAAATGTAAAGTGGTTAGTTTGGCTTGCGGATAATTGTCCTGGAGCTTTGAGATGTTCAACTTCTTTCCAGTTGGCAGCATTGTTAAATGGATGCTTGGTATCTCCTTGAGCATGATTGACATCGTTTGGAAGATCTGGAACTTCTTGACCAACATAATATTCGATGACATATTCTTTTGGAAGTCCGATTGCACCATCTGTATAGAAATCAACGGAAAGATTATCGACAAAGCGTTTAGTCAAATCTCCTGAATTACCAAACAAGATAGACGCCCAATCATTATCTGTACCTGTTTGCCATGTAGTCCATCGATTCTTAACATCTGTATTGGCTCTTGAAACTGTCAAGTCGTTCAAAGTATTAGCCGAATCATCACCACCCGTATTGGATACAATAGCAGCTGGCAATTGAGAACCAGTCCACTGTTTAGAGATATTGTTTCCAGCAACAACTTGACTAGAAACACGGACATGGGCCTTGGTAGTCAAATGGCTACCAACCAATTGACCCTTGATTTCATAGATACCTTCAGTCTGACTAAAGTTCTCAGGAACCTTGTCCCAAAGGACATCTTTATAGACAGTTGTTCCATTAGAATGGTAGGCACGTACGTTAGCTGGCAATTGAACAGTTTCACCCTTAGGTAGTGTTAAACTGATTTCTTCTGCAACCTGCAAACCTTCAACAGTTACATTTGCTACAGCTTCAATATCTGTTCCTTCGACATGACCTTTAAGGGTAAAGCTATGATAGTAACCAAGTTCTTTGGCATCTACCTTGTCCCAAGTTACAGCTACCTTACGAGGCAAGCCCTTATCAAATTCTGCTCCGATTTGATCAGGCAAATTCGGTTGCTGATTGATATCTGTAGAGATAGAAACAGGATGTAGCTTGACAATTTTCTTGTCTACTGTATTTTCTTTTATCACAAGTTCAGTTGCTACAGACTGAGTCTTATCAGTTTGATTGTCAATACGAGGAGTGAGGGTTACACTACCTTTCTTGTAAAGAAGCAAGTTCTGGCCGTTCACTTCAAGATGTCCACCATCAGCTGACTTAGCTTCCAAATGGATATCTGACGCTGAAAATTCAGTTTGTGTACCATCTTCATAGTGCCCAATGACATGATAAGGGAGAACTTGGTCTTCTGTTGCAGTCTCTTTTCCTTCAACGCTTACTTCCAAGCGTGTCAAGGCAGGCGCTTCTTTCACAAATTGAATCAAGTAAGTTTGAACTAAATCGCCCTTCTGGTCACTCAAAAATACAGAAGACTGATAATCATTAGCTGCTGAAGCTTGTTGAACTGTTACCTGATAGCCAGTGGTTTGTGCACCAACATTTGGAATCTTAGCAGTATAAGGAAGGGATACTCGGTAGTAGGTCTTTCCAGGCTCAAAGTTTTCAAGAGCCTTATCTCCAACCGTGAGACCTGCAACAGTATTTTCTGTTTCCTGATCACTTGCGATAAAGGTTGCTGTCACCTCGTAGTCATTGCCTTCCAATTTACCAGTTGCTTCAGTACGTCCACCTTCTTTTTTCAAGGCATCAGGATCTTTCAAGGTCCAAGAAACGACATCCGCATCAACTAAGTTCCCGTCTGATAAAACAGCTGTGACAGTCTTATCCAAATCTTCTGCTGCTGTTCCCACTGGGATTGTTGCTACCTTAGGCAACCACTTATCAAGCGAAACTACCTTGACAAGGGCTTCAGCCTTGGCTTCGAGTCCTTCCACACTACCAAGGACTTTTTTCTCACCAGCACTTGAAAGGAGATCTTCTGGGATGTCCCAAGTCACAGCTTTTTCTTCGACACTACCATCGCTATAAATAGCTGTCACAGTCTCTGGCAATTTAGGATTTTCGCTGACATCAGTTCTTGCTTTCACAGGGGCAAAAGCGACAAAATGGCGATTTTCTTTCTTGCCTGAAACGGTTGTGACTGTTGCCTGATCTGAAGCCAAGCCTGCAGAATCCGCATAAAGAGTGAATTTACCTTCTTTTTCAGTCGATTTTACAATGACAACACCTTTACCATTGAAGGCTTTTCTTTGCCATGTACCATCTTTCTGAGCCTTATAACGTTCACGGCTAGCTTGTTCCCCATTGTCCACACCGACGATTTGGCCTTGGCCATGAAGATTGAAATGAACAAGATTATTGGCAGTTGGTACAACATTGCCGTCTTCATCAACGATTTCATAATGGATATAAGACAAATCCTTACCATCTGCAGTAATGACATGTTCTTCCTTGGTGAGACGAACTCTAGCTGGCTCCCCTGCTGTTGTCACACTATCACGCGCAATCTCTTTACCATTTTCATCGCGAGCAATAGCTGTTAAGGTACCTGGTTTATAGTCCACCAACCACTCAAGATACAATTCACTTGGTTTAGCTCCCTCGTGATAAGGGCGACCATCTTCAGTTGTTTTCTTAACAAATTCTTTCTTACCGAGGGACTCATTGTTCAAGAACAATTCTACGCTGGCGGCATTTGAGAAGGTCCGTACAGGAACCTTGCCATTGACCAGCATATTACGTTCCTTGAGCGTTTCTTCAGTCCAATTCCAGTGAGGCATGATACGAACTGTTGGTTTTTCTTTGGCACTATACCATTCACTACGATAGAGATAGAAATCATTCTTAGGCAAGCCTGCCGTATCAATGATACCAAAATAAGAGCTTTTTACTGGTGTATTATCTTGGTTATGCCATGGTGTAGGTTCACCGATATAGTCAAAACCAGTCCAGATGAACTGACCTGCATAGCCAGCACGATCACGGTCAAAAGTCCAAGATTCAGTAGCTGTTCTACCCCAGGCTACACGGTCATTACCATAGTCTGATTGTTCATAGTGACGATTTGGGCGATTGTCGTGCCAGAGTAAATGAGCAGGATCAAAATAAGAATCTCGAGTTCGAGTCGCTGAAGAGGTTTCAGAACCATAAATCAACCAATCTGGATGTTCCTTACGAACCGCATCATAATTCCGTTCCCCATAGTTCATACCAACAGCATCCATGATTGCTGCTAATTCTAAGAACAAGCCGCTTGATCTACGACTGAATTTGTTTTCCCCCATGGTCACATAGCGTTCTGTATCGATTGCTTTGATGATGGCTTTCAAACGCTTGGCTGTTTCTAGCGAACGCTCACCACCATCTGCTTCATCAACTTCGTTACCGAGTGACCACATAACGATAGATGGATTATTTTTATCACGTTCGACCATGGTTCTGAGGTCAAAATCAGACCACTTCTCACCCTTCTTGGCTTCTGGGTGAGTTGCATCTTGGTCAAAGAAACGTCCATAGTCATACGTTTTCTTGCCACGATACCAAGTATCAAAGGCTTCTTCTTGAACCAAAAGTCCTAGATTTGCAGCAGCATCGAGCAACTGTGGACTTGCTGGATTGTGGGTTGTACGGATAGAGTTAACTCCCATATCTTTCAGGAGTTTTAATTTACGATAGGTTGCCTTATAATTTTCTTCTGCTCCCAAGGCACCGTTATCATGGTGGATACTAACTCCATGGAATTTCATTCTCTCACCGTTCAAAGAGAATCCTTCTTTGGCTGTCCAGTTAAAATAACGATAACCAAAGGTATCTTCTGTCACATCAACTAGCTGACCTTCTTTATAAACCTTGGTTTTCAGAACATAGAGCTGAGGATGATAGCTTTTGGTTGTCCAGAGGGTTGGCTTATTAACCAAAATCGTTTGCTTAAAGTCAGCTGTCTCATTTCCTGCTAGGCTCTTAGTTACAGAACGAAACAAATCTGAAACAGCCTTACCTTCCTTAGTAAAAATCTGTTGCTCTACAAATACCTTGGCTAATGTCTTGGCAGTATTTTTGATCTTGCTTTGGATTTGTGTTTCAACGTTGCCATCTTTTTGTTCAGCTAGTTTTGGAGTTGTGATATGATTTCCATTTTCAGCAACTTGTACCTTATCACGATAGCTCAGAGTAACATCACGATAGATACCACTTCCTGAGTACCAACGACTACTTGGCTGTTTATTGGTAACTTGGACAGCAATGGTATTTTCACTACCATCTTTATTTAAAAATTCAGTAATATCGTATGAAAAATGATTGTAACCACTTGGATAATGACCGACAAATTTACCATTGACATAGACTTTAGAGTCCATGTAGACACCATCAAAGTTGATCCGAACATCCTTGTCCTTAGCAGCTTCGTCTACCGTGAAGGTCTTACGATACCAGGCAGTACCACCGTTTAATTGACCACCCTCATTTCGAGCAGGAGACTTGTGATCAAAATCAAAATAGATACTCCAGTCATGAGGAAGGTTCAACTTAGACCAGTCATGAACATCCACATCTTTCTTAGAAAAGTCACCTTGAGCGTTTAGTTTAAAATACCAGTCTTTGTTGAAATTTTGTTTTCTTTCTTCAAGGAGCTGATTTTCTTTTTCCTTTTCTTTTGTGGCTTGAGGTGATTCACTTGCAGAAGCTTTTTCTTCCTTGCTTTTATCGTCCGTTACAGGTTTATTCTGGTTAGTTGTATCTGTATGTTCTTCTCGAACTACTGGCTTTTCAGCACTTGCTTCTGAAACTGTAGACTCTTTCCCATTCGCTTCAGCAGCAGGTTTTTCAGTTTTTTCAACTTTGTCTTCTTTAGGGCTGACTACTTCTGCTTCCTTTTCTACCTTAGGACTTGTTGCCTCAGTCACCTTTTCTTCAGTTATTGGTTTTGCGGATTCAACAGTATCATTTTCTTTTTCAGTAGCGGAATCTTGTGGGCCATTTTGCTCAGCTTTTGCAATGGCTGCAGCAACCTCATCTGGAAGCTTATCTAAAGGTTGAACTTGATGAATTATTTCCTCACTGGGACTTGCTGTTTCGGTTTCAGCTGCTTGAGCCACCTGAAGACCAAATATACTAGCTCCAATCATAACTGAAGCCGCACCAATGGCAAATTTACGAATACTATAATGACACCGTCTTTCAAAAAATCTCTTATCCATTATTGTTCCTTTCCAATATTCTAGTAAGCGATTACATTTTACTCCAAAAAATAAACCTCCCTCTAGACGCTTACTTATTTTATCCATATAAATATTGATGCTTTTAATATATCAAAATAGTAGAGTTTTTTCAATAATTTGTAGAAGTTTTACTGCAATTTTATTAAAAGAAGTGCAAGAAAAAAACAAGTTCATTTTTTAGAACTTGTTTCTTCACTATATAAAATCAATGCTTGTATTATCTATCCAAACTACGCAATGCCGCCTGATAAGTCTGCTCCATCAGCATGGTAATGGTCATAGGCCCAACTCCACCAGGTACAGGTGTGATATGGCTAGCGATTGGCGCAACAGCATCATAGTCAACATCTCCACAGAGCTTGCCATTTTCATCTCGGTTCATCCCCACATCAATGACAACTGCTCCAGGTTTGACAAAGTCAGCAGTCACAAACTTAGCACGACCGATTGCTACGACAAGAATATCGGCCTTAGAAGCTACCTTGGCAAGATTATGTGTTCGTGAGTGGGTCAAGGTTACAGTTGCATTCTTAGCTAATAACAACTGGGCCATTGGTTTACCGACAATATTAGAACGACCAATAACGACAGCATTTTTACCTTCTAAGTCAATCCCATACTCATAAAACATTTCCATAATACCAGCAGGAGTTGAAGGAGTCATAACTGGGTGACCAGACCAAAGGCGTCCCATGTTGAGCGGATGAAAACCATCCACATCCTTTTCTGGATCAATGGCTAGTAAAACAGCCTCTTCATCGATGTGTTTTGGTAAAGGCAATTGAACCAAAATCCCATGCCAAGCTGGATCTTGATTGTATTTGTCAATCAAATCCAACAATTCCTCTTGAGTAATTGTCTCAGGAACGCGCACGACTTCACTTTGGAAGCCTGCTGCAATAGCTGAACGTTCCTTGTTACGAACGTAAACTTGGCTGGCTGGATTTTCTCCGACTAAAATAACGACCAAACCAGGCACCAAGCCTGTCTCTTCTTTCAATTTCGCAGTCTTTTCAGCCAATTGTCCCTGTAACTTGGCCGCCAAGGCCTTCCCATCAATAATCTGTGTCATGTGTTTTCTCTTTTCTAACAAATATCCTCTATTATATCAAAAATATGCTTGTCCCTCTAACACTTCTTACCTAAGAGACCTTATAGTCTGAAACTATAAGAAAGAGGCTGGGACAAAAGTCCTAGCCTCTCAATTGTCTTTGGATTGTCGAGCAAGACGCAGTGGTCGAGTGGGCTCTACTACGATGATTTCATCAGCTTTTACAGTCCCACTCTCTCTAAATTACGATATTCTTACAAAACCTTACTCAAGAAATCCTTGGTTCTTTTTTCTTGGGTTTGTTCAAAGACTTGCTCTGGAGTTCCGTCTTCAACAACAACACCGTCAGCCATAAAGATGACACGGTCTGCCACTTCACGCGCAAAGCCCATCTCATGCGTCACGATGACCATAGTCATTCCTGACTTAGCAAGTTCTTGCATAACCGCTAGTACTTCCCCTACCATTTCTGGGTCTAGGGCAGAAGTCGGTTCATCAAAGAGTAGGACATCTGGTTCCATGGCAAGACCACGAGCAATAGCGATACGTTGTTGCTGCCCACCAGATAAACTTTGTGGATAAGCATCTGCCTTATCTGGTAAACCAACCTTTTCCAAGAGCTCATGCGCTCTCTTCTCAGCAACTTCCTTACTTTCCCCTTTGGTCTTGATAGGAGAAAGCGTGATGTTATCCTTCACTGTCATATTAGGGAAGAGATTGAACTGTTGGAAAACCATTCCCATCTTTTCACGCATGGCAAAGAGGTCGTTTTTCTTATCTGTAATGTCTACTCCTTCAAAGATAACCTTTCCTTTTGTCGCTTCTTCAAGGAGATTCATAGAGCGAAGGAGAGTTGACTTCCCGCTACCTGACGGTCCGATAATCACCACAACTTCCCCTTTTTTGATTTCAAGATCAATCCCTTTTAAAACTTCATTCTTCCCAAAGTTTTTATGAAGGTTTTCAATTTTTATAAGCGTTTCAGTCATTATTTTTTCTCTCCTTGTCCCATACGATTTTCAAAAGCTTTCAAGGCTAGTGTCAAGATAGAGGTCATAATCAAGTAGTAAAAGGCTGCAAATAAGAGTGGAGTTAAAGGCAAGTAGGTGGTTGTTGACACCGTAGTAGCTCCATTCCACAATTCCATAACACCGATTGCTGACAAGAGTGAACTATCCTTGATAATGGTAATAAACTCATTCCCCAAGGCTGGCAAGATATTCTTGATAGCCTGTGGCAAGATGACATAGCGCATGGCATTTTTAGGACGAATCCCTAGAGAGTAAGCCGCCTCTAATTGACCTTTAGGTACTGCATTGATACCAGCACGAACTGTTTCTGATACATAGGCACCACTATTCATAGAGATAATGATAATCCCTGGAATCAAACGTGAAAAATCAACTCCCAAAACTCCAATCTGAATTGTCGGAGCATTGATATGCATAAGAGCAAAAGCAATCATGATCTGTACCATCATAGGTGTTCCACGGAAAATCCAAATATAAACATTAGCAAGCCAAGCTATGGGCTTTATTTTAGAACGTTGAGCAAAAGCCAAGACTACCCCTAAAATTGTCCCCAAAAAGACAACCAAAACAGAGATCAAGACTGTTACAAGAGCACCATAGTTAAAATATGGCAGATATTTAGGTAAAAAAGAAAAATTCATAAATCCACTACTTTCTAATTTCTAACTTAAAACTTGTATGAGTATAACATATTTTGAATAAAAATTCAAACTTTTTCCTTTTATTTTCAATAAAATTTCAAAGAAAACAGAAATAGCGAGAAATCTTAGTTTTTTCTAGTCAAGTGGATACTCTTTATGGTAAAATAGTAACGATAAGAAATGGAGGAGAATCAAAATGGAATCACATTTGGTTAGAATCATCAACCGCCTAGAAGCAATGACAAAAGATGGTGGTAACTTAAAACGTAACTTTGAGCGCGAGGGAGTTGTTGTAGCTGAAGTTGCTTTTAACCATGATGAAGAAAATGGCCCAATCTTTACACTTCGTGATGTTGAAGCTCGTGAAACATATACTTTTGACAGCATCGACTTGATTGCGATGGAAATTTACGAACTTCTATACTAATAATAGATATACAGAGGTTGGGACAAAAGATCCCGACCTCACTTTTTATTAGCAATCAAACTTTGACGCGGTAGCTGATTGGACTTTTCGTTCGTCTTTTAGACTCCCAAAACTCCTAATCATCTTCGCGGGGCTGGGACTACGAAATCGAGACTTTGTCTATCGATTTCTGTCCCACCGCCTTTCACCAACGAGAATCCTTTTTGCATGACAAATAGGATTTTTTTCTTGCTATCAAAATCTTCTCCAGATTAGCGCTCTACTATTTATAGTGCTAGTATCCAATCTTTTTACTTGAATTGCCCAATAATCATGATATAATTAAATTATATACTTGTTTGACTATTTTTGACCTTTTAGATTTAGTCAAGACTAAGAAAGAAATGAGGTGGCGGTATGCTCTGTCAAAACTGTAAAATCAATGACTCAACGATTCATCTTTATACCAATCTCAATGGACAACAAAAGCAAATCGACCTTTGTCAAAATTGCTACAAAATTATCAAAACAGATCCTAACAATAGCTTGTTCAAGGGCATTACAGATTTAAACAACCGTGATTTTGATCCCTTTGGAGACTTCTTTAACGATCTCAACAACTTTAGACCTTCTTCTAATAACAACAATATCCCCCCAACTCAGTCAGGGGGTGGATACGGTGGAAATGGTGGCTATGGTGCCCAAAATCGTGGTCCTGCTCAAACACCACCACCAATCCAGGAAAAAGGACTCTTGGATGAATATGGTATCAATGTCACTGAGATTGCCCGTCGTGGAAATATTGACCCTGTAATTGGCCGTGACGAAGAGATTATCCGTGTCATTGAAATCCTCAACCGCAGAACAAAAAACAACCCTGTCCTCATCGGTGAGCCCGGTGTTGGTAAGACAGCTGTTGTCGAAGGTTTAGCTCAGAAAATTGTTGACGGTGATGTTCCCCATAAGCTTCAAGGCAAAGAAGTCATCCGTTTAGATGTCGTTAGCCTTGTTCAAGGAACAGGTATCCGAGGTCAGTTTGAAGAACGCATGCAAAAACTCATGGAAGAAATTCGTGAGCGCGAGGATGTTATTCTCTTCATTGACGAAATTCATGAGATTGTCGGTGCTGGTTCTGCAGGAGAAGGGAATATGGATGCAGGAAATATCCTAAAACCAGCTCTTGCTCGTGGCGAACTCCAACTAGTTGGTGCTACTACCCTCAATGAATACCGCATCATCGAAAAAGATGCTGCCCTTGAACGTCGTATGCAACCGGTCAAGGTTGATGAACCAACTGTTGAAGAAACCATCATTATCCTGAAAGGTATCCAAAAGAAATACGAAGATTACCATCATGTTCACTATACTGACGGGGCTATCGAAGCGGCCGCTACCCTTTCTAACCGCTACATCCAAGACCGTTTCTTGCCAGACAAGGCCATTGACCTTCTAGATGAAGCTGGTTCAAAAATGAACTTAACCTTGAATTTTGTAGATCCTAAAGTCATCGACCAACGCTTAATCGAAGCAGAAAATCTCAAGGCACAAGCAACCCGCGATGAAGATTTTGAAAAAGCAGCCTACTTCCGTGACCAGATTGCCAAATACAAGGAAATGCAAAAGACCAAGGTAACGGATCAGGATACCCCAATCATCAGTGAAAAAACAATCGAACACATCATCGAGCAAAAGACTAATATTCCAGTTGGTGATTTGAAAGAAAAAGAGCAATCTCAACTGATCAACCTAGCAGATGACCTCAAGGCTCATGTTATTGGTCAAGATGATGCAGTTGATAAGATCGCTAAGGCTATCCGTCGTAACCGTGTTGGACTCGGTACTCCAAACCGTCCAATCGGTAGCTTCCTTTTTGTTGGTCCTACCGGTGTCGGTAAAACAGAACTTTCTAAACAGCTGGCCATCGAACTCTTTGGTTCTGCTGACAGCATGATTCGCTTTGACATGAGTGAATACATGGAAAAACACAGCGTGGCTAAACTCGTTGGTGCCCCTCCAGGATACGTAGGCTATGATGAAGCTGGTCAATTGACTGAGAAAGTTCGTCGTAACCCCTACTCACTGATCCTCTTGGATGAAGTTGAAAAAGCCCATCCAGATGTTATGCATATGTTCCTTCAAGTCTTGGACGATGGTCGTTTAACGGATGGGCAAGGTCGTACCGTTAGCTTTAAAGACGCCATCATTATCATGACCTCAAATGCAGGTACAGGTAAGGCAGAAGCTAGTGTTGGATTTGGTGCTGCTCGTGAAGGCCGTACCAACTCAGTCCTTGGGGAATTAGGCAACTTCTTTAGCCCCGAATTCATGAACCGTTTCGATGGCATTATTGAATTTAAGGCTCTCAGCAAGGAAAATCTTCTTCAAATCGTTGACCTCATGCTAGATGATGTTAATCAACGACTCTCAAGCAATAACATCCATTTAGATGTAACAGATAAGGTTAAAGAAAAACTTGTAGACCTTGGTTACAATCCAAAAATGGGAGCTCGTCCACTCCGTCGTACCATCCAAGACTACATCGAAGATGCCATTACGGACTACTACCTTGAAAATCCAAGCGAGAAAAACCTCAAGGCTGTCATGACTAGCAATGGTACGATTCAAATTAAATCTGCCAAAAAAACTGAAAAGATTACTTCTGAAAAAGATGAATAAATCTCATAAAAAGAACAGGAAACAAGATTTCCTGTTCTTTTTTAATTTTCCTCTTGAACTTGATAGCGAAGAATTGTTTTCAATTTGCTTGAATCTGTTCGATGAAGATTATTTAGATAAATTTCTCGGTGAACCTCCGTAGTTCTTTTGAGTTTATGGAGTTGACAAAAACACTCCATCTCTGCAAAAGTTTCATTTTCTGAATCAAAAGATCCTACATGAAGCATAGCAAGACTTTGGCCTTCTTCTATTTTTTCAAAACGAATAGCCTCATAGAGAGGATTTGGCTTCTTGATTTTCACCTCTTCCATAGCTTTCTCAAATAGTTTTCTCGTAATAAAATCGGGTTGCCCAATCATAATGCTATAAGAAAGCTCACTTTTTATCAGTTCTCCCTCCTTCTCCTTTTTCCATACACCTTCTAAAGGAAAGACTGTAAAATCCGTGTAGACTTGATCTAAAGGTTCTTTTTTATACTTCATCTTTATCGCATAGGCTAAGGCATATAAGGCCCCTACTCGTTCTGAAAAATCTTCTTGATTTGGGTCACCTTTACCATCAATCACGATATAGGATTGAACTGGCACCTGCAAGATGCTGGGCCTAGCCTTCACTTGATAAAGAGCTTTTGCTTCTTTTCTCCATTCATATTTCATTTGGTTCTTCTCCTTTCTATCTCTAGTATAGCACCAAAACCTTGACATCTTTTGTCAAGGTTTGTAAAGTTTTTGGATTTTTTCTACTCTAGAAAGCAGTTCCTTCTTCAGATGATTGGGGGCGAGTATTTCCACCCCATCAAGATAAGACAGAAGGTAAATATACAGACTATCATGCTCTGGTAGGACTGTCTTGACATAATAACATCCATCTTTCCCCAAGCTAATCTCATCTTCTGAAAAATCTTCATAAACCCGGAAAGCAAGCTTGGGACTAAACTTCAAGGAAACTTCGACTTGATTTGCCACTTGATCTGAACTATCGACGGAATCCAGCACATTTTTCTGCTTCACTGTTTCATTTGTTAGGTGATAATTCCTAATTCTGGATAATTTGAAAAAACGCAACTCTTCTTTCAAACAACAGTAGGCATGAAGATACCAATCTCTCTTTTTAAATATGAGTCTAAAAGGCTCGATTGTACGAATCGTTTTCTGACCACACCCACCTAGATAAGCGATCACCAGTCTCCTCTTTTCTAGAATAGCATGTTTAATGTTATCAAATAATTCTTTTTGACCTTCTCGCTTTCTCCAGTCAGTCAAGTCTACTTCTATCCAAGGGCTGGTAGAAACTTGAAAAATAGATTCCAATTTTTCAAGTAACAGATCTCGCCTGTCATCGGTCAGGGCTTGAATTCCTTGCAAAGCTGACAGAAGTTCTAATTTATCATCCTCAGATACTAGAGTACGATCCAGAACAAAGTCCTTCATTAAAAAGATTCCGCCCGACTTTCCAGGTACTGAATATAGGGGGATTCCCGCCATACTCAACCGCTCAATATCACGATAAATCGTTCGTACAGATACTTCAAATAATCGGGATAATTCGGGAGCCGTTGTACTGCCTTTTTCTAAAAGTAGATATAGGATACGAAATAATCTTGATTCTGCCATAAAATCACCTCCCTTCTATTATACCAGTTAAAATAGTAGGGCTGAAAAGTTTATCCCAAAAAATATTTATCAAGATAAAGTAGGTTTCTCGTCATAAATTTATTCTTAACAGCTCGCCCACTCCGTCGTACCATTCAAGATCATATCGAAGATGCAATCACGGACTATTACCTTGAAAATCCAAGCGAGAAAAACCTCAAAGCCGTCATGACTAGCAATGGTAAAATCATGATTAAATCAAAAAATAAATTGGAAACAGTTGACTCAAATGACTAATTCCACATACTAAAAGAATGTTCTTACTTGACAGTAAGAGCATTCTTTAATATGATAGAAAGAAAGCGCACACATAAAGGAGAAATTTATGACGAATCCAACCTTTGGAGAAAAAAAAGAGGGTGTAACCTACAAAACTAGATATGGTGTTTATGCAGTCATCCCTGACTCAGCACATGAAAAGATTATCCTCGTTCAAGCTCCAAATGGTGCATGGTTCTTGCCTGGTGGCGAGATCGAAGCAGGTGAAGATCATTTTGAAGCTCTCAAACGAGAACTAATTGAAGAATTAGGTTTTACAGCTGAGATTGGCACTTATTATGGTCAAGCAGATGAGTATTTCTATTCCAGCCATCGTGATACTTACTACTACAATCCAGCCTATCTCTACGAAGCTACTTCTTATCAAGAAATCCAAAAACCTTTGGAGGACTTCAATCATCTAGCTTGGTTCCCAATCGATGAAGCCATTGCTAACTTAAAGCGTGGCAGTCATAAATGGGCAATTGAAGCTTGGAAAAAACAGTATCAAGTTTAAATTAACTTTTCCAATTTTTCCAAAAAGTGCTATAATAGAAATAGAAACACAGGAGGAAAGCCTATGAAGCTCATCAACACTACTAATTCTCACTCAAACCTTGTTAAAAGCCAACTGGAGAGTACCGACGCTACACTCGTAGAAGTGTACTCTGCAGGCAACACTGATGTTATCTTTACTCAGGCACCGCTTCATTATGAAATCCTCATTTCCAATAAACATCGTGCTATCCGCGAACAAGAAATAGAAAAAATCCAAGAATTTTTCTTGAATCGCAAGATCGAAAAGCAAAATATCGATGAAGCTAATATCAAGACCCTCTACTCTGAAAAATTGATTGAAATCTCAATCCCAACAAAATAAAACTTAGCTATATTTGGACAACACTCTAAAAATTCTAACTTTTTAGAGTGTTCTTTGTCTGTCTAATCCGATATTCTAGAATCAGATTTAGTGTTACAGAAAGAGTTTTCTAACAATCCTTCAACTGACTAAGTTTGGCAATATTTTTGTAAAAACTCGGTACTTGATCATCAAAACAATTAATTTTACTATTATAATTTACTAACATTAAAAAAGGAGCTCATAAATGGAGAACATAGTATACAGAAAAGCAAGGCTAGACGAATACCCAAAAATTGGAAAAGTAATAGCCGATAGCTTCTTTGATTATCCATTTTTAACTCTAATCATAGATGATCTCAAGAAACCTGAAAACTATCCTGCTTTTTTAGAACTATTAGAAAGTCTCCTGACTCGCCTCTATATCAAAGAAGAGACCTGCTTAGTAGCTGAACAAGACGGAGAAATCCTAGCTGTCGCCTTATTACAACAAAATGATTTTTCTATCCTATCATACTTGCTAAATGGTGTCATAAAACTGTTTCGCTACATTAGCCCACGAAATTTTTTGAAGTATCTTGATTTAGTAGACCGTTCCGAAGAACATTTGAAAAAATCTAATAGCTTTGACTGGTATTTGATGCTCCTTGCAGTCAATCCATCCGTTAAAGGACAAGGTGTGGGCAGTGCTTTTCTTAGAGACGCAGTTGAGCCTTATGTCAAATCCAAGGGTTGCAAGCGCTTAGGACTCATTACCAGTACAGAAAAAAATGTTCCATTCTATAAAAAGAATGATTATGTATTGCTAGATTTTATGGAGTTAGAGTATGGGACTAAGTCCATTGGGAACTGGGCTTTTTTGAAGAATATCGCTCAATAAATCATAACTAAAAAGGAGTTGAAATCAACTCCTTTTTACTTTATTTAACTGCTTCTTTCAAGGCATCAACCTTATCCAAGCGTTCCCATGGAAGATCGATATCTGTACGTCCCATGTGTCCATAAGCCGCTGTTTGACGGTAGATTGGACGTTTGAGGTCAAGCATTTGGATGATTCCTGCTGGACGAAGATCAAAGATTTGACGTGCTGCTTTTTCAAGCTTGCTTTCAGCTACTGTTCCAGTACCAAAAGTATCGATACGAACAGATACAGGTTGAGCTACACCGATTGCATATGCCAATTGCACTTCTGCCTTCTTAGCAAGACCTGCAGCAACAATGTTTTTAGCAATGTAGCGAGCTGCATAAGAAGCTGAACGGTCAACCTTAGTCGCATCCTTACCAGAGAAGGCACCACCACCGTGACGTGAGTAACCACCATAAGTATCTACGATGATCTTACGACCAGTCAAACCTGAGTCTCCTTGAGGTCCTCCGATAACGAAACGACCAGTTGGATTGATGAAGAATTTAGTCTCATCGTCAAGATAAGAAGCTGGAATCACTTCTTTGATAACCTTGTTAATCACATCTTCATGAATTTGTTCATTGCTCACTTCTGGATCATGTTGGGTTGAAATAACGACTGTATCCACGCGCACTGGCTGGTCATTTTCATCATATTCAACAGTAACTTGAGATTTAGCATCTGGACGAAGATAGCTAATTTCACCAGACTTACGTAGTTCTGCCAAGCGACGAACCAACTTGTGGCTGAGTGAGATTGGCAATGGCATGAGTTCTTCAGTTTCATTAACCGCAAAACCAAACATGAGACCTTGGTCTCCAGCTCCAATCAAATCAAGTGGATCTTGATCAGCATTTCCACGAACTTCCAAGGCTTCATTAACACCTTGGGCGATATCAGGAGATTGTTCTACCAATGATGGGTGAACTCCTACGGTCTCAGCAGAAAATCCATACTCTGTATTAGTATAGCCAATCTCTGCAATCGTATCACGTACCACACGGTTAATGTCTACATAGGCATTGGTCGAAATTTCACCAAAAACATGAACTGAACCAGTATAAACAGCTGTTTCAGCAGCAACGTGGGCTTCTGGATCTTGCTCTAAAATAGCATCCAAGATAGCATCTGAAATTTGGTCTGCAATCTTATCTGGATGCCCCTCAGATACAGATTCAGACGTGAATAATTTACGTTCTGACATAAAAATGTCCCCCCTTAAAAAATATTCGTTATAGAGTTACAAAGTACTGGTAGAGAATCGTTAAACGACGTTCACTACCACCTTATCGGGACCATATAACCTAACTATTATAACACGAATCTTTGAAAAATACTCGTATGATTACTATTTTTCTTAATCGGAAAATGTTTTCTAATCTTAACCAAATAAAAACTCTTAAAGTGGATAGGATTTCCAACTTCAAGAGAATTCTTAAAAACTAATTATTTTCTAGATAAAACTCAAAACGTTCTCCGACGTATTGGCTCTTTACATACTCGAAAGCTGTACCATCATCAAAGTAAGAAACCTGAGTCAGTCCTAAAATAGCATGCCCCTTTTCTACTTCCAGATAATGAGCAATCTTTTCCTTGGCTAAGCGAGCATAAATAGTCTGGTGAGATTTCCCAATCCGATAACCATGTTTCTGTAAGGTTTGAAAGAAGTGCTTGGTTACTTCTTCTTTCTTGAAATTCTTGATAAATTTCTCAGGTATAGAAGCCACCTCGTAGACTACAGGAACTTGATCTGCATAACGAACACGTTCCATCCGAATAATATTTTCAGTGGCCTTGATCCCTAATTTTTCAACTTCTTGCTCATTAGGAATAGTCCGACGATAGGAAATCAGATGACTCGATGGTGTTTTCCCCTGAGCCTTCACAATTTCCGTAAAACTGGTCGTTCCACGCATTTTTTCCTGAACACGAGTACTAGAAACAAAGGTCCCGCTACCCACACGACGCTCCAAAACTCCTTCCTCGACCAAAAGGGAGATGGCTTGACGAAGGGTCATACGGCTAACCTCAAATTCCTCAGCTAAGTCTCTCTCGCTTGGGAGTCTCTCTCCAATTTTCCAATTTCCCTCATCAATACCTTTTTTGATTTGGTCGTGAATTTTCATATAAGCTGGTAACATGCTTGCTCACTTCTTTTCTTTATTTTTTCCATTGTACCCTATCTCATGGGGAAAAGTCAAACTGCACTTGTTTGGTTGGTAATTCTGGGTCATTTATGATAGAATATTCAAGAAGATATTTCTTTTAAGAAAGGGAAAAGATGACCAACATTTCAACTGATTTGCAAGATGTCGAAAAGATCATCGTACTGGACTATGGTAGCCAGTATAACCAACTTATCTCACGTCGTATCCGTGAGATTGGTGTCTTTTCAGAACTAAAAAGTCACAAGATTTCGGCTGACGAAGTCCGTGCTATCAATCCTATCGGGATTGTACTTTCAGGTGGTCCAAACTCTGTTTATGAAGAAGGCTCATTTGATATTGATCCAGAGATTTTTGAACTTGGAATTCCAATTTTAGGAATCTGCTACGGTATGCAGCTATTGACACACAAGCTTGGAGGAAAAGTTGTTCCTGCTGGGGACGCTGGTAACCGTGAATATGGACAATCAACTCTTACTCACACAGAATCAGCTCTTTTTGCGGGTACTCCAGAAGAACAACTTGTTTTGATGAGCCACGGGGATGCGGTTACAGAAATTCCTGCTGATTTCGTTCGTACTGGTACATCAGCTGACTGTCCATATGCAGCGATTGAAAATCCTGATAAACACATCTACGGTATCCAATTCCACCCCGAAGTTCGTCACTCAGTTCATGGCTATGATATCCTTCGTAACTTTGCCTTGAACATCTGTGGTGCCAAAGGTGATTGGACTATGGATAACTTCATCGAGATGCAAATCAAACAAATCCGTGAAAAAGTTGGAGATAAACGTGTTCTCCTTGGTCTTTCAGGTGGTGTTGACTCTTCAGTTGTTGGGGTTCTTCTCCAAAAAGCAATCGGAGATCAATTGATCTGTATCTTTGTAGACCACGGTCTTCTTCGTAAAGGAGAAGCTGACCAAGTTATGGATATGCTTGGTGGTAAGTTTGGTTTGAACATTGTCAAAGCAGATGCTGCTAAACGTTTCTTGGATAAACTTGCTGGTGTGTCTGATCCTGAACAAAAACGTAAGATTATCGGTAACGAATTTGTCTATGTCTTTGATGATGAAGCAAGCAAACTAAAAGATGTGAAATTCCTTGCGCAAGGAACTCTTTATACAGACGTTATCGAGTCAGGTACTGATACTGCTCAAACCATCAAGTCTCACCACAATGTGGGTGGACTTCCAGAAGACATGCAGTTTGAACTGATCGAACCACTCAACACTCTTTACAAGGATGAAGTTCGTGCTCTTGGTACTGAACTTGGTATGCCAGACCACATCGTATGGCGCCAACCATTCCCAGGTCCAGGTCTTGCAATCCGTGTCATGGGTGAAATCACTGAAGAAAAACTTGAAACTGTTCGTGAATCAGACGCAATCCTCCGTGAAGAAATCGCCAAAGCTGGTCTTGACCGCGATATCTGGCAATACTTCACTGTTAACACTGGCGTTCGTTCAGTAGGGGTTATGGGAGATGGTCGTACTTATGACTATACCATCGCTATCCGTGCCATCACTTCTATCGACGGAATGACAGCTGACTTCGCTAAGATTCCATGGGAAGTTCTTCAAAAAATCTCAGTTCGTATCGTAAATGAAGTTGACCACGTTAACCGCATCGTCTACGATATTACAAGTAAACCACCTGCAACTGTTGAGTGGGAATAGAGTAAATAAGTTAAAAAAAGCCTAGAAATCAATATTTCTAAGGCTTTTTATTTTACTTTGACAACATTTTACAACTAAAAAACTTAATCTTCTTCTGCCCTTAAGAACTTTTAACAATTTTGGTACTTTCTTAATTGAACTTTATAGCGTTCCTCTCACTACTCTGCTATTATCGAACAAGCCTGAACCACAGTAAGAAGTATTATCTCACAAAACTAATCTTAATGTTAAGAAATAGCCTTTTCATTGCTCAAAAAAACAGTAAAACCGACTTGGTCCTACTGTCTTATTTTTAAAATGTCTGGCGCTTAGCTTTTCGCTCTGCACGTCCACGAGCACGACCTTCTGCTCGCTTGGCTTTACGGCGTTTTTCATCGACGGCCCACTGGATTTTTTTCTTATATCCTGGTTTGACTTTTTTCTTTTTCTTTTTAACCAAGCCAATCATTTCGATATCCAGTTTTTCCTGTTTCTTCTCACGATTGGCACGACGATCGCGGTCATAGGTATCTTGGAATTCTCCGTCTTTAACCATCTTAGGCACAAACTTGATCCCTAGTTTCTCTAACTCACGAATATCTGAGTCGTCACTAGGCTGGTAAAGGGTAATGGCTGTACCAGGTAGACCATTACGTCCAGTTCGTCCAACACGGTGGACAAAGAAGGACAAGTCTTGTGGAATAGCATCATTGATAACATGGCTGACACCTTCAATGTCAATCCCACGCGCAGCCAGGTCAGTCGCAACAATATACTCAAAATCAAGGTTCTTCACTTGATTCATAATACGTTTACGTTCACGAGGTGCAATATCTCCATGAATCTTAGCTACTTTCAAGCCTTGAGCTGTTAAGTATGTATGCAATTCATCTGCACGAGTCTTAGTATTGACAAAAATCATGGCTAGATATGGCTGCATGACTTGAGTCAATTCATAAATCTGGGCATTCTTGTCACGTCCCTTAGTCGAAATCAACCAGTTATCAATAGTATCTGAGATAACTGTTTTGGTCTTGATTTTCTCCATAACAGGATTTGACAAGTATTTTTTCAAGAATGGTTGCAATTTTTGTGGGATAGTTGCTGAAAAGACCATGAACTGCAAGTCTTTTGGAAGACTTCCTGCAATCTTATCAACTGTTTCCAAGAATCCCATATCCAAGGTCATATCAGCTTCATCGACTACAAAGGTCTTAGCCTTGTGGATAGCCAAATCACCCGATTTTACCAAATCATAGATGCGACCTGGTGTTCCGATAACAATATGGGGCTGGTTGCTTGCTAATTTGTCAATCTGACGGGCCTTGTCTGTTCCACCAACGTAGTTCACAACACGAATCTCAACATCTGAATGTGATGCGATCTGACGAGCCGCTTGATAAATCTGTGTTGCTAACTCACGACTTGGAGCTGTAATAACCGCCTGCACACTATCGCTCTCTTCATCCAACTGTTGGAAAATTGGAAGCAAGAAAGTATGGGTTTTCCCTGAACCTGTTTTTGATTCACCAACCAAGTCTCGACCTGCCAAGACAATAGGAATCAACTTTTCCTGCACCTCGGTAGGAGTCGTAAACTTCAACTCCTCCAAAGCTTCTTCTATATATTTTTTAAATTTAAATTTCGTAAATGACATAATATCCTCGATTCTATCTATCTACTCATTATACCACATTTTGCTGCATTTCAGTTAAACTTTCGGTTTGGATAATCACTCCGAAATGTAAAAACATACCCGATTAAAGGCAAGAAAAATACTCTCTATCCATCCTAAACAGAGAGTATCGCTTTTTTATTTAAGCTCCCATTCTTTCATTAGCCAATCACAAAACTGTTGATAGCGTTGGTCGAGAGCTTCATGATGCCCATATGCATCAAAGGTGGAATATGTTGAGGGAACTGCTTCTGAAATCAGATCATGAAGTTCCCTTGCAAAAAGAGGAGCCTTAGACAGACGATTGGAATGATTGGCACCTTCTGTCTGACCATTTTGCAGATAAATAAGGCTTTGACTCTGTATCAAGTCATGTTCCCTACAAAAGTCTATAAAGTCTGGATACCAGAAAGAACCACAGATAGAAAAGATACAGGTCGCAGGAAGATGACTACTATAGAGACTATAAACAGCTGCAAGACCGCCCAGTGAATAGCCACCATAAGCAATCCTACTTTCATCAATCAAGTAGTCCTTTTTCAGAGTTGTTAGAATTCCTTGAAAGAGCTTCTGATGGTAGTCGTCTCCCTTCCCACCGAAATCTGGCGCCCCTTCTTTCAACGCCTTAGACTGCCAGGGTGTAAAGTCATTCAAGCGATTTTCTGGAATCAAGCCCACCAAAATCACAGATTGGGACAGGTCTGATAAATAATCCAGTTCCCCATCGTTTAAGAGCACAACTGGGTAGGTTTGTTTAGAGTCATAGTTTGAAGGAAGACTGACTCTAACACGAATCCCTTCCCAGTTAAACTCCCTATTTCTTGATAAAGTCATTGATCTTTTCAAGGGAATCAATCACTGCAGGGCCGTAGTCCATCAACTCATCGTAAGAGATGGTCATGATTTTTTGATTCTTGATTGCTGGGACATTTTCCAAAACAGCATTTGCCTTCATCAAATCCACTGCTTTTTCATCCAATTTTTGATTGCGGTCGCTGGTTACATAGATAATCAACTCTGGATCCATTGATACTAAGTTTTCCAAGGTCAAACCAGATGTTCCTGTTGCGACATTGGTATAACCAAGTTGGTTGAGCAAACTTTCTTGAAGGGCTGACTTGTAGGCACCAAAGGTTTCGTCATTGTAAGCAACCATAATCAGAGCTTTTTTCTTTTCACCCTGTGTTTCTGGATTGGCTTTTTTAACCGCATCGATTTTAGCTTGTAATTGCTCTGCGTATTGATTAGCCTTGTCTTGAACATTGAAAATGGTACCAAGATTCTTCACGTCTTCTACGATATTTCCCAAATCCTGTTGGATAGTTGAAAGTGAGGCTTTTTGCGTATAAACAGGGATTTTATTTTCATTCCAAGCACTGATCGTTCCCATTGACTTTTCAGAGAACATCATGTTTCGTCCCATCAAGGCATCTGGTTCATAAGAAAGAACCGTTTCTTGTGAGACAGATTTTTTATCGCCAATGTGAGGGATGGCTTCAATGGCATCCTTATATTTACCAGTTACGGCATTATCAGGATTGAGCATACCGGCAATTTTATCCTTCAAACCAAGTTCAAGCAGGATTTCAGTTGTTGAAAGATTGTTGGTGATGACCTTTTCAGGTGCCTTTTCAAAAACTTGTTCGACTTCATTTCCTTTGGCATCATAAGTTTTGATGGTTACAGGATAGTTGGTTTCTGTAGTAGATTTTTGACTTGTCTCTGCGCTTGATTGTGTGGTAGCTTTTTCTGTTGAACTATTTCCACAAGCTGCTAAAGTTAAGGTAGCTACTGTTAGGAGCAAAATACTGAGTGATTTTTTCATGTTTTGTTTTCCTTTTCATTTTTTATAAATAGTGAATCATGGCTTGCTGGTCTTCCGTCCAAGTAACCCTACTTTGGACGCCATAGACAGCCTGCAAAGACTCTGGTGTGATGGTCTCTTTTGGAGTTCCTTGGTAAACAATTTCTCCTTCTTTCATCAGATAGAGATAGTCTGAATAGCGACAAGCTAGCTGAATATCGTGTAAGACTGCTAGTACATTGATATGGAGATGTTTGACAATGGTTAACAAGTCTAGCTGGTACTTGATATCTAAATGATTGGTTGGTTCATCCAAAAGCAAGAGGGTCGGCTCTTGAGCCAAGGCGCGTGCCAATAAAACCCGCTGCTTCTCTCCTCCTGACAAAGAAGAGTAGAGTCGATTTCTCTTTTCGAACATATCTACCTTGATCAGAGCATCCTCAACCAAGGCAAAGTCTTTTTCTTTTTCCTTTTGTAAGAAAGAGAGATGGGGTGTTCTGCCCAGCATGACGATTTCCTCGACCTTACAATCAAATTGTAACTGATTAAACTGCGTGACGACTGCCATCTGCTTTGCCGTTTCCTTGACGCTCATTTGTTCCAAGGGTTTTCCATTTAGAGAAATCAAGCCTTGATCAGGCTTTTCCTGTCGATAGAGGAGTTTCAGCAAGCTAGTCTTCCCACTTCCATTGGGTCCCAAAATGGTATGAAATTGCTTGCCCTCCAGTTTGAGCGACACTCCTTTGAGAATTTTTTTCTCTCCGATTTCAAAGTGAATATCCTGGCACATTAAGTCCATATCAGACCTTCACCTCCCCTCGTCTACTTCCAACCATGTAAATAAAGAAAGGGGCACCTACTAGGGCTGTGAAAATCCCAATCGGCAGTTCAGCATTTTGAATCAAGACACGAGCAAGGACATCTGCCCAAACAACAAATAGTGCGCCGAGCAAAGTAGCTATCGGAAAAAGTCTTCTGTAATTTGTCCCCACCAAGCTTCGTGCCAAATGAGGTGTGATGAGACCAACAAAACCAATAATCCCACAGGTCGATACCAAGATTGCTGTCATTATAGCCACAATCGTCACATAAAGATACCAGTAAAAACGTAGGGGAATCCCTAAGGTCAAAGCCGCCTCATCACCCATCATCATGGCATTAAAAACACGATATTGGGTAGAGAAAAATAAAAAAGCAATTCCCACGATTATAGTTGGCAGGGTTAAGTGAGCCCAGGAAGTCCCCGCTAAAGAACCCATGGTCCAAAACTTGATGGTCATAACACTATCAGCATTAGCGCCAATTGAGATAATAAAGTTTGAAAAAGCCAAAAATAGTGCATTTACAACCGTTCCTGATAAAATCAGGCTGGAAGTTGTCATCCTGCCTTGCATGGAAGCAATCAGAAGGACTGCAACTGTTGCCACAAGCGCTCCAAGGAAAGAGCCAAGACCAATCATGACCTTAAACCCGAGAATGATGCTCAAAGTCGCACCAAAGGTTGCCCCAGCTGAAATTCCTAAAACATAGGGTTCTGCGATTGGATTATTGACCGTTGACTGCATGACGCTACCACACATGGAAAGGCCTGCACCAACTATCAAACCAAGAAAAACCCGTGGTAATCTCATATTCCAAACAATAGCAAGTGTAGACTTCGAAAGGTCTCCTATATCCAGAGGGGCCCCCATCTTACTTAAAATAATTCTATAAGTATCACTCAAGCTAATCTGAACAGACCCCATAGAAACAGCTAGAAACAGAGAGACACCCAAAACTCCGAGCAACAGAGCTAGGAGAAAAACATATCGCAGGTTTTGATGGCTTCCAGAAGATTTGGAAATCATGAAACCCTCCCTTAATAAAATTAAAAATTTAGACAATTTTCATAAATAGTATACCATATTTCCAAGACAGGAACAAGGCTAGAAAGATACAGATAAAAAGACTGTTGAAATTAGAGAGCTGATTGAGCTCAGGCTAAAATCCTAGTGAACCAAAAATCTCCCCCAAGGGAGACATATCTGGTTTATTTTACCTTACAGTGCTAGGAACCGTAACCGACGATAATACTTGAGTATATCGAGGCAAGGTGAAAAAATAAAAAAAGGTCTCTGAAGTCAGAGAACTCATTTGAGCTCGGGCTAAAATCCTAGTGAAAAAGATGAAACTCCTTGTGTTCATCGAACACTGTGTCCTTTCCCTATTTTCATACGGATTTTTAATGCCCTTAGCATCATGATTCTTGCTGGATAAAACGTTTATAGACTAGGCGGCAAGCCGAAGATTGTACAAAAATTTTAGTGAAACAAAAAAATCTCCCCGAAGGGAGAAGATCTGGTTTATTTTACCTTACAGTGCTAGGAACCGTAACCGAAGAACATACTTGAGTATATCGAGGTAAGGTGACAAAATTAAAAAAAGGCTACTCAATCGAGTAGCCTTATGTTCAAGATATGCTCAATTGAACACGGCATTAGCACTTGGCAAAAACAAAAAGCCCTCTGAAGTCAGAGAACTCATTTGAGCTCGGGCTAAAATCCTAGTGAAAAAGATGAAACTCCTTGTGTTCATCGAACACTGTGTCCTTTCCCTATTTTCATACGGATTTTTAACGCCCTTAGCATCATGATTCTTGCTGGATAAAACGTTTATAGACTAGGCGGAAAGCCGAAGATTGTACTGATGGTACATCGAGGCGAAGCCAACGAAGTATAGAAACGTTTTAGACGCAAGATTAGCGACGAAGTCCAAGAGAGTTGATTAACTCACGGTAACGGTTAACGTCGTTTTTACGCAAGTATGCAAGCAAGTTACGACGGCGACCGATTTTCTTCATCAATCCACGGTAAGTAGCGTGGTCTTTTTTGTGTTGTTTGATGTGTTCGTTAAGGTGGTTGATTTCCCAAGTAAGGACAGCAACTTGAACCTCTACTGAACCTGTATCACCTTCGTGACGTGCATATTGTGCGATGATTTCATTTTTTTTCTCTTTTGAGATTGCCATGATGTTTCTCCTTTTTATTTGGCTTCATCCGAGTGACAGGTTGGCATGCCTGTAACCAAGAAGAAGTTATTTGTCTTTACGACAATTTCTATTCTACCAGTAACTAACTTCTTTGTCAACTGATTTACTATTCTTACTGCAAATATGCTATAATATTCATAGGAAGGATATCTAAGTTGATAGTTTTATAACGAGGTGATTACCATGCGTAAATTGTTCAAATATCTCCCCTACTATCTGGTCGTATTTTTCTTTTATTGTCCACTTTATGGATTATTTATACTACTATTACAGAATCCAAAACTAACGGAGCTCTATCTTCTAAATATATTCATCATTTCGCCCATCATAGTTTTTATAGTTTCTCTTCTTTATAGCTACCGATTTGGTTTTTCACTTCATTGGCTTTTAGGTAGTTGCTTACTCTATGGATTTACTATCATTCCTTTCAGAGAATTTATCATTGTTTATTTCCTAGCCTATGAAATCCTTATTCTACTAGGTACAGTTATTGGTGCCACTATCAGGTATCTGGTTCAAAAACTGAAAAACAAAAAACTTTCACAAAATCCTTGAAAAATCTCGCAATCATGCTATAATAATGCATAGAGACAAGTCGCTTAGAATCTTTCTTTTAGAGAGTGCGTGGTTGCTGAGAACGCATAGGAAGTCTAAACTGATACTACTCTACTAACTTTTATGCAAACATAAAACGGTGGCCACGTTAGAGCCAATCAGAGGTGTCAACAGTTTTGTTGTACATAAATGAAGGTGGAACCACGTTGCGACGTCCTTTCGAGGAGGTCGCTTTTTGTTTTTCTTGATTTAAGTCTGTAAAAATAGGGAAACACTTCTGCTATAAAAATAATTGATAACTAATAATATAAGGAGAAAATCATGATTAAAATTACTTTCCCAGATGGCGCTGTTCGTGAATTCGAATCTGGCGTTACAACTTTTGAAATTGCTCAATCTATCAGCAATTCCCTAGCTAAAAAAGCCCTTGCTGGTAAATTCAACGGCAAACTCATCGACACTACTCGTGCCATCACTGAAGACGGAAGCATCGAAATCGTGACACCTGATCACGAAGATGCTCTTCCAATCTTGCGCCACTCAGCAGCTCACTTGTTTGCCCAAGCAGCTCGTCGCCTTTTCCCAGATATTCACTTGGGTGTTGGTCCAGCTATCGAAGATGGTTTCTACTACGATACAGACAACCAAGCGGGTCAAATCTCTAACGAAGACCTTCCTCGTATCGAAGAAGAAATGAAGAAAATCGTTAAAGAAAACTTCCCATCAATCCGTGAAGAAGTGACTAAAGACGAGGCGCGTGAAATCTTCAAAAATGATCCATACAAGTTGGAATTGATTGAAGAACACTCAGAAGATGAGGGCGGTTTGACTATCTACCGTCAAGGTGAATATGTAGACCTTTGCCGTGGCCCACACGTCCCATCAACAGGTCGCATCCAAATCTTCCACCTTCTTAATGTAGCTGGTGCTTACTGGCGTGGTAATAGCGACAATGCTATGATGCAACGGATCTACGGTACAGCTTGGTTTGACAAGAAAGACTTGAAGAACTACCTTCAAATGCGTGAAGAAGCCAAAGAACGTGACCATCGTAAACTTGGGAAAGAGCTTGACCTCTTCATGATTTCTCAAGAAGTTGGTCAAGGTCTTCCATTCTGGTTGCCAAATGGAGCGACTATCCGTCGTGAGTTGGAACGCTACATCGTCGACAAGGAAATCGCTGCTGGCTACCAACACGTCTACACTCCACCAATTGCCTCAGTTGAACTTTACAAGACTTCTGGTCACTGGGATCACTACCGTGAAGATATGTTCCCAACCATGGATATGGGTGATGGTGAAGAATTCGTTCTTCGTCCAATGAACTGTCCTCACCATATCGAGGTCTTTAAACACCACGTTCACTCATACCGTGAATTGCCAATCCGTATTGCTGAAATCGGTATGATGCACCGTTATGAAAAATCTGGTGCTCTTACAGGACTTCAACGTGTACGTGAAATGTCCCTTAATGACGGTCATACCTTCGTAACACCTGAACAAATCAAAGATGAGTTCCAACGTACACTTCAATTGATTATCGACGTTTACGAAGATTTCAACTTGACTGACTATCGTTTCCGTTTATCATATCGTGACCCTCAAGATACTCACAAATATTTTGATAATGATGAAATGTGGGAAAACGCTCAACGTATGTTGAAATCAGCTATGGATGACATGGGACTTGACTACTTTGAAGCTGAAGGTGAAGCAGCCTTCTACGGACCAAAATTGGATATCCAAGTCAAGACAGCTCTTGGTAAAGAAGAAACTCTTTCTACTATCCAGCTTGACTTCTTGCTTCCAGAACGCTTCGACCTTAAATACATCGGAGCTGATGGTGAAGAGCACCGTCCAGTTATGATCCACCGTGGGGTTATCTCAACCATGGAACGCTTTACAGCTATCTTGATTGAAAACTACAAGGGTGCCTTCCCAACATGGTTGGCACCACACCAAGTAACCCTCATCCCAGTATCTAACGAAAAACACGTGGACTACGCTTGGGAAGTAGCGAAGAAACTACGTGACCGTGGGGTCCGTGCTGATGTGGATGAACGCAATGAAAAAATGCAGTTCAAGATCCGCGCTTCTCAAACACAAAAAATTCCTTACCAATTGATCGTCGGTGACAAGGAAATGGAAGAGAAGGCTGTAAACGTTCGCCGTTATGGTCAAAAAGAAACAGAAACAATGCCGGTAGATGCATTTGTAGAATTGATTCTTGCAGATATTGCCAACAAATCACGAGTTGAAAAATAAACGATAAAATCTGGGATAATATTTCCAGCTAGCTAAAAAAGCAACAACTGAAAACGTTGTTGCTTCTTTATTTAACCTAAGCTAGTAGTGATTGATCAAACCACCACAAATAGTAGACTCATCAACAATCCTTTCTATCCATTAACTTTTGGATATAGGATATCCTCCCAAGATTTGCTTCCTCGACTTAGATAAGTTCAATATCCTCAATCATTGTCTGCTTCATTTTCTTTTACGCGATCTTTTTGTGAATCTTTTTCAGAGAGTTTTTGATCGATATACTTGTTAATGGTTTCATAAAATTCCTTGGTCATTTCACTATCTAATTTTGTCGAATTATGGACTTGATTGACTTTCAATTGAACAGATTGAATACCGTAAGAGGCTTGTTTTTGGCAAATGGTTTCTAATTCTTCTTCTGAAATCGGATCTCCAACAACTGTCAAGACCAATTCATTATCCCTAGACTTGTAGACTTGATTAATGACCGTATGATTGGCGAACTCTTTTCCTACAAACTGTTTAATCCCTTCTTTTCGCGCTTGATCCATCGTCAGAGTGACTGCTGAATAGCTGGCTGGAAGAACCAATAATACAATCAAGGATATCAACCCAATTTTCATTTTAATATTTAGCTCTTTAAATGAACTTAAAGGAGATTTTCTCATCAAAATTCTTGTTCCAACAATGTTGGCTAGCATGATAAAAACACAGTTGATCAAGAAAAGATAGAGAGCCCCAAATAAAAATCGTACATTTCCATTAGCTAAACCATAACCTGCAGTACAGATAGGTGGCATCAGAGCTGTTGCAATGGCTACTCCAGGCACGATATTATTTGCTTCTTTTTTCCTTGAACCAATTACACCTGCTATCCCACCAGCAATAGCAATGAGAACATCCCAAATAGTTGGAGAGGTTCGTGCAATCAACTCGCTACTTGCATAAGATAAGGGAGAAATCCAGAAATACAGAGTCGAGACAAGCAAACTGACCAATACTTGAGTAAATAAAACCTCTAGAGATTGCTTGATTAAACGCGTATCAAAAATAGCTAAACCGAATCCCAGTCCAACAATCGGTGTCATAAGAGGGGAAATCAGCATGGCTCCAATAATGACAGCTGTTGAATTCATATTTAGACCTATAGAGGCAATAAAAATCGCACACATCAAAATCACTGTATCTCTTAATCGAACATGAAGGTCATCATATAATTTCTCACGGTATTCACGTGTTGAATAGTTTCCGGTCATTGGTTACTCCTTTTATTTCATATAATCTTGTTTCTGCAAAGACGATGGCAGAGAGACTTCTGTCCAATCTTACATATTTTTTATTCTCACCTGTCATTCTTTTGAAAATTATCCTTTAAATATCCATCAGTCCATCCTACATATTATATCAAAAATTTTACGGTCTTTCTCTGAAGAACTCAATCAATTTAAGAGATAGAGAAAGGTAGAAATTTTTGTTTCCTTATCCAAAGAAGAAAAAAACGTTATCTCCTTTGAAAGAAGATAACGTTTTAATGTTTAAACATGATGAGTGTGTTTGGTTTTCCAATTTTGTATCATGCAAACCACCCAAGGTGGTGTGATCCCCAAGGTAAACCCGCAAATTATGACTACTAAGATAGAGTATTCAATATAATCTAGGATTCCTCCGTCAAAATAACTTTCAGACTTTACATTATATCCTTTATTTTTATATTTGAACAATCTTGCGATAGCTTCTTGAAGTAATCATAAAGATTAGAACATAGACTAAAGCAAAGATACCACAGATAGAAAGGGTTACACTTAACATCATGGCTGAATCAACAACACCAACGACCTTGAGAATCAGGCTCAACATGTGATAAGCAAAAGCCAGATGAAGGAAGGCAAAGGCCAGAGGTAGGAAGAAAACAGTCAAGACCTGCTTGTTAATGGTTTGCTTGATTTGTTTTTGATCCAAACCAACCTTTTGCAGAATGACAAAGCGTTCACGGTCTTCATAACCTTCTGAAATTTGTTTATAGTAGATAACGAGTACAGTACCAACCATAAAGATGATAGAGAGAAAAATACCGATAAAGAGGACTCCACCAAAGAGAGCGTTCATTTCGACAGTTGACTCACTCGCAATGTTTGCACCGTAAACCATACCATCCTCGTTCTTGAGATTGTGACTGAAATTATTCACATACGCATCGAAATCATCAGATAGCTTTAACTGTTCCTCTTTACTTGCTGTCACATCCATTCCACCATATAGCTGAGTGTATATAGCAGAATCCTGGTATTTATCTAAAAAGTCCTGCAAATTTGAGACAACAAGGTAGTTATAATCTGAGATCAAAAGTACATACTGGTTAGCAACATGGTCTCTGAGGAAATCTTGCTGGATTTCTTGCTTGATCGTATAGTTCTGATTGTTCAGACTGAATGCTTTTTGACCTTTAAGGCCATCGTTCTTAGCGAATAGTCCCACCTCATTATTCGTAAGGTTCAGCTTTTGTCCAGTCATTTTTTCATAGTCTTTTTGATCAAAAACTAGGAAAACTGTCTTGGGCATAACACTATTTTGACCTTTTGCAAAGGTGGTTAATTTGATACCATCTTGACTAGAAAGGCCGAAACTTGCATAGCTAAGAACATCCTTAGTGCTGATTGTTAGGTTCTTTTCCTTGGCATACTGAGTTAAAAGTTGGTCTAAATCCTCAACTTCTACATTTTGTCCTGAAATTGACATATCGTGAGGATACAGGAGTTTTTTAATATTTTCAGAACCATTGTAGATACTGGTTGCTGCCGACATGGTGACCAAAACCATGGTGGAAAGGATGGCGATAGTCGCTAAACCAACCGCATTTTTCTTCATACGGAAAATAAGGTTAGAAACAGAGATGAGATTGTTAGGTTTGTAGTAATATTTCTTGTTTTTCTTGAGCATTTTCAAGAAAACTGTAATCCCAGCATTGAACAAGAGATAGGTTCCTAAAATGACCAGTATTACAGCTAAAAAGAAGGTAGAAATAGCTAATAGAGCATTTGTTACGCTTTGAGCTAGATAATAGCCACTACCTAAAGAGAGTAGTCCCAAGATTGTCTGAAACACTAGGAAACGGCCCTTCTTCTCACCTTTTGCTTTCTCACGAGATAGTTGAAGAGCATCCATACGGATAATGCGGATAGCATTTAGGAAGACAATGACTAAAAAGATAAGACCAAATACCAGAAGGATGGAAAGGACTACGGGCCATTGGAAGGTTGCGACTAACTCCACCTTCATCTTTGAAAGTTTGAGCAATAAAGCGAAAATCAGATTGTCAAAGAGGGCACCAATCCCAATCCCAGCAGTGACTGTTACTAGACCAAAAATCAGGAGTTCCTTGAAGGTCATACCAATCAAATGTCGCTTTTCTAGTCCCAACATGCCATATATACCCAGTTCTTTGGAACGATTTTTCATGACAAAACTGTTGGCATAAAGGACGATAATGGCAGATGCAAGTGTTACTACGATGAGACCTAGTTGTAGGGTAAATTGAATAGAAGATCCACCCCGCATTTCTACCATTTTAGGATTAAAAGTTAATGAATAAAATAGGTAGCTGATAGTAACTGCAAGGAGAACTGCTAGTGCAAAAGGATAATAGAGTTTGCGGTTTTTGATTAAGTTGGATACGGCCAACTTATTGGTTAATCGAAACATACTAGTTCACCTCACTTGCCATAACAGTCAAGGTGTCAGAGATTTCTTGGAACATCTGACGTTCAGTCTTTTCACCACGGTAGATTTGATTGTAAAGAATGCCGTCCTTGATGAAGAGGACACGTTTCGCACGACTTGCTGCAGCTGTTGAATGGGTTACCATGAGAATGGTTTGTCCTTGTTCATTGATCTGATCAAAAATATCAAGGAGGGCTGCAGATGACTTAGAATCTAGAGCTCCTGTTGGCTCATCAGCAAGGAGAATTTCTGGTTCTGTAATGATAGCGCGGGCTACTGCTACCCGTTGCTTTTGTCCACCAGAGATTTCATAAGGGTACTTCTCCTGCAATTGGTTGATGCCAAGATTTTCAGCCGTCACTACCAATTTTTTCATCATTTCAGTAATAGGCTTTCTAGACAATACCAAAGGGAGTAAGATATTGTCTTTAACAGAAAGCGTATCTAACAAATTGAAGTCTTGGAAGACAAAGCCTAACTTTTCACGACGGAAGCTTGATGCTTCAGTATTTTTAATGGTAGCTGTGTCTGTTCCGTTTAGGAAGACCTGACCACGAGTTGGTTTGTCAAGCATGGCGAGAATATTGAGTAGGGTTGATTTCCCAGAACCAGACTCACCCATAATGGCAACGTAGTCGCCTTTTTCTACAGTGAAGTGAATATCTTTCAGGGCTTCTACTTGGTTGCCTTGGAAACGTGTTTTATAAATCTTTTGAACGTGTTTTACATCTAATAGTGTCATGATAATCTCCTTTTTAATATCCCATTAATTGAAACTGAGCTTGCATCATTTCGATGCCAAGCTGAACTCGCTCGATATCCTTTGGACTCGGCTTACTTGTTTGTTTCTTTTGTAAAATTGTTTTCATGGTTTCTCTCCTTTTTCTTTATGCTCTAAGTTTACTCCAAAAAAAGATGGCTTGCCATAACATAACCTTACAAAAGAGGCCTTTAATCTTACATTTTTGTAAGATTACATTTTTTATCTAATTGAAGCCGTTTTTCTCACCATATCAAGGTCTAAAGAAGAGCTTGAAAGGTTTCTTCCAAGCTCTTCACAATTCTTTTCATTCAATCAGTAAATTCACTTCAGAGAACTTAATCCTCACAGTTGTTCCTTGCCCAAGTTCGGATTCTATTTGAATCTGATGTCCTAATTCTTGGCTGATTTTCTGGGTTAGATAGAGCCCAAGTCCAGATGACTGCTGGGTCATACGCCCATTATAGCCTGAAAATCCGCGTTCAAAAACTCGCAATTGATCACTGTTTTTAATGCCAATCCCAGTATCTTTGATGCAAAGTTTTTGATCTTCCATATAGATCTCAATTCCACCTTCATTTGTGTATTTGAGGCTATTTGAAAGGATTTGTTCAATAACTACTAACAGCCATTTTTTATCCGTCACAATGCTTCTATCCAAGTCATGCAGATTAACACTTAATCCTTTCTGGATAAAGAAAATGGCATATTTGCGAATGACTTCCTTGACCAAATCCTCCACATTTTCTTTCTTCAACACCAGATCGTCATGGAAGCTCTCTAAGCGTAGGTATTGGAGAACGAGGTTTGTATAGGAATCAATCTTAAAAATTTCCTGTTCCAACTGTTGTTTTAGTTGGCGATCTTCCACCTCACTCACGAGAAGTTTACTGGCTGAAATGGGTGTTTTTATCTGATGCACCCAGAGAGTATAGTAGTCCACCAAGTCATTATAGCGGTTTTCAGCATCTGATTTCTTTTGGTAGAGTTCCTCTTCACTTTTCTCTAATTTTTCAGTCAATAGAGCCTCCATTGGTGACTTGGCTTCTCTTTTTCCGTAAAATAATTCCTTACGATAGCGTTGCAATTCTATCAAGAAATCATAGACCAAAAACAAAAGTGTCAAAAAGGTAGATAGAAAGAAGAAATAGTTAAAGTAAGGCACTTGGTTATCAAATAAGACCTCAAAGAGAAAAAGTAAACCTGTAAGTAAGAGAATAAACACGAAAAAACGGCTACGCGAACGGATATAAGCTAGAAAATAACTTTTGAAATCAAGCATGTTTCAATCCGTACCCTATTCCTTTCTTGGTTTCAATAAAACCAATCAAACCTTCTTCTTCCAACTTCTTGCGCAAGCGGGCGACGTTTACGGACAAGGTATTATCATCGATAAAAAAGTCACTATTCCAGAGCTCCCGCATCAGGTCGTCACGTGCCACAATATTACCTGCATGCTCAAATAAAACTCGTAAAATCTGAAATTCATTCTTGGTTAGGCTGATAGCTTTGCCATTGACATGCACATCCATAGACTTGGTATTGAGAATAACTCCAGCATACTCAAGGAGACTTTCATCCCGTCCAAACTCATAGGAACGACGCAATAAGCCCTGTACCTTGGCTAAAAGAACCTGCTGGTCAAAAGGCTTGGTTACAAAATCATCCGCACCCATATTAATAGCCATAACGATGTCCATGGCCTGGTCTCTCGAAGATAGAAACATAATAGGAACTTTGGAAATCTTGCGAATTTCCTGGCACCAGTGATAACCATTAAAGAGAGGCAAGCCGATATCCATGAGAACCAGGTGAGGTTCAGACTGAACAAATAGTGTTAGAACCTCCATGAAATCTTCTACCATGACTACCTCAAATCCCCATTCGGAGAGCATTTTCCCAACTTGTTGACGGATAACTGGATCATCTTCTACTAGTAAAATCTTATGCATCTGCTCCTCCTTTTTCTATATTATAGCAAAATTCTCCTGACTACTAGCGAAATTGATGCAAATCTGATAAGATAAAAGTAAAGAAAGGAGTTCCCATGTCCAATATTTTCGACTACCTAACTGACGTTCAATACGATTCTTTTTATGATGTTCCCTTGAATGAACTGGATATACTTGCTTTTACAGAGCTGACTTATCTTCCTTTTGATAACTTATTGGAACAGCCTGTCAATCGTTTAAGTGATGTCGCAACTCGCGTCCCTCGAGAAAGCACCATGTTGACCAATAAAGAACGTCTGCAACTTTTAGACCAGCTTGCCCAACACAAACGTTTTAGAAATTGCAAGCTATCAAACTTTATTAACGAGATTGACACTGAGCAACAGAAACAGTTTGCTGCTATGACCTATCGCCTTGATTTAGATACTTATCTGATTGTCTTTCGAGGTACAGACGATAGTATTATTGGTTGGAAGGAAGATTTCCACATGACCTACATGAAGGAAATCCCTGCCCAAAAGCACGCTCTTGAATACTTGGAGGATTTCTTTACCCAACATCCAAAACAGAAAGTGATTGTTGCTGGACATTCTAAAGGTGGGAATCTGGCTGTCTATGCTGCCAGTCAAATCCAGTCTGAATTGCAAGAAAAAATCTCCGCAGTTTATACCTATGACGCACCTGGTTTGCAGGCTCATCTGACTGAGACCACTGGTTATCAAGATGTTATTCCAAAAATTCACCGTTTCGTCCCACAAGGTTCTGTCATTGGCATGATGCTGGAAGTTCCTGATACTCCTATCGTCGTCAAATCTACGGCTCTCGGGGGTATTGCTCAACATAGCACCTTTAGCTGGCAAACTGAAGGACACCACTTTGTCCAACTTGAGGCAATTAGTAGCGAGAGTCTCCAAATTAAAGACACTCTCAAAGAATGGGTGGATAGTGTTCCCGATGAGGAACTGGAGCTCTACTTCGATCTCTTCTTTGGTACCATTCTAGAATCTGGAATCAGTTCCATTAATGAACTGTCTTCTAAAAATGCTATTGACCATGTTCGACAACTTGTTTCTCAAGCCCAGACACTGGAGCCCGAGCAAGTTGAAATCTTAAAAAATCTGACACAACTCCTACTGGATGCTCGTTTCCAAGCCTGGAAAAATCATTTTTAATAACAAGAAAGTCCCTCCATAAAGGAAGGGACTTTCTTGTTGATTCCTTATTTTATTCTTCTGTGTTATACTAGTAGGAGTAAATGCTTTGAAAGAGGAAATCCTATGAAAATCCATAAAACTGTGAACCCTGTTGCTTATGAAAACACTTATTATCTTGAAGGAGACCAACACCTGATTGTTGTTGATCCTGGTAGCCATTGGGAGGCTATTCGCAAGACTATCGAGAACATTAACAAACCCATCTGTGCAATTCTCCTAACCCACACCCACTACGATCATATTATGAGTCTGGACTTGGTCAGAGATACTTTTGGAAATCCTCCAGTGTATGTAGCGGAAAGCGAAGCTTCTTGGCTCTACACTCCAGTCGACAACCTTTCTGGTCTTCCTCGACACGACGATATGGCAGATGTCGTATGTAAACCAGCTGAACATACCTTTGTCTTTCATGAAGAATACCAGATTGATGAGTTCCGCTTTACTGTATTACCAACTCCAGGCCACTCTATCGGAGGAGTTTCATTTGTTTTTCCAGATGCCCAGCTAGTCTTAACGGGTGATGCTCTCTTCCGAGAAACTATTGGACGAACAGACCTACCTACTGGTAGCATGGAACAACTCCTTCATAGTATCCAAACCCAGCTCTTCACCCTTCCGAACTACGATGTCTATCCAGGACATGGTCCAGCTACGACTATTGCCCACGAAAAAACCTTTAATCCATTTTTCTAGCAAGCTAAAAACCAAGGATCAATCATCCTTGGTTTTTTGATTACCAAATAATCACACGGTCTTCTGGTGAGCGCCACATCCCGTCGCCTTCTTTGACATCATAAGTTGTAAAGAAATCATCAAAGTTTGGCACTTGGACATTGACACGGAGTTTAGCTGGCGCGTGCACATCGACACTGGCCATGAGTTTCATCAACTCTGGGCGGCCTTTCATACGCCAGATACGCGCAAAGTTGTGGAAGAATTCTTCGGCTGAGAAGTCTGGTTCTCTCTTAGCAGCTTCTAGCGCTGCGGCAATTCCTCCAAGATCAGCAACGTTTTCAGATACGGTCAATTTCCCGTTAATGGTTGCGCCGTAAGATTCTTGACCATCAAACTGGTCGATAACCTTCTGAGTTTTCTCTTTAAAGGCTGCATAGTCGCTCTCAGTCCACCAATCCTTGAGGCTACCATTTTCATCAAAGGAAGCTCCGTTAGTATCAAAGGCGTGAGAGATTTCATGGGCAATAACTGCTCCGATACCACCATAGTTGGCAGAAGATGACTGATACAAGTCATAGAATGGAGCCTGTAGGATAGCAGCTGGGAAGACAATCAAGTTCTTTTGAGGATTGTAGTAGGCATTGACCATGTGAGCAGGCATGCCCCACTCCTTGTAGTCAACTGGCTGGTTCCACTTGCTCCAGCTATGCTTGATTTCCACACGCGCAAAGGCTAGGGCATTCTCAAAGAGGCTAGCAGATTCATCCACTACCTTATCCTTGTAGCGAGCTGGCAATTCTTCTGGATAACCGATATAGGGCTTGATGACATTGAGTTTAACGATAGCTTTTTCTCGTGTTTCAGGAGTCAGCCAGTCGTTCTTAGCCAAGCGTTCCTTATAAACGCCAATCATAGTTGCTACTTTTTTCTCTACATCCGCCTTGGCTTCTGGAGAGAATTTTTCGTGGGCATACCAAAGGCCAAGGGCTTGTTTGAATGGTCCTTGCGCTAAGTGGTAAGCAGCCTTGCGTTTATCTTGGGCTTCTGGAACACCTGAAAGAGCACGGCCATAAGCACCTGACAAGATACGAATCTCATCTGTCAAATAGTTAGTTGAAAGGTTGACCACACTCAAGATCAAGCTTGCCTTGAGCAAAGGCCAAGCTTCTTCACTATAGAATTGCTCTGCCACTTGCCAGAAACGTTCCTCATCTACGATAACCTTATCAGGTACTTGCCCAATCACTGCTTGGAAGAAGTCGTCGAGAGGTAAAGCTGGTGCAAACTTTTTGAAATCTTCATAAGAGTATGGATGATAGAGTTTGGCGTATTCTGAACTTTCTTCGTTAGAGAGCACCACAGCCGCAATGCGACGGTCCAATTCCAATCGTTTCTCTAGCAAATCTGCGATTTCTTCATCTGAGAAGTTATAGGCTTTGAGGAGATGAGCAGTACTTTCTTTCCAAAGGTTCAATAATTCCTCACGCTGTGGATGGTCTTCCGCATAGTAGGTCGTATCAGGCAAGATAGTTCCTGGCGCACTGGCCCAGAGAACATTGGTTCTAGCATCCATAAAGTCAGGTGATACTCCAAATGGAAGGAAGTTTGGTTTACCAGCTAATTCAAATTCTGCTAGTTTACTTGCGAAATCCTCAAAACTTTCCAAATCCTGGTATTCCTTAAGCATTGGAAGGACTGGGTCGATTCCATCAGCTTCTCGCTTATCGAAATCTCTCACCATGGCATGGTACTTGACAAAGTTTGCTAGGATAGGATCTTCAGGCACATCTTCTCCTGCCAACCACTTGTCAGTCGTCGTTAGCATCAACTCTTCGATTTCTTCGTCAAGGTCAATAAAACCACCTGTTCTCGATTTATCGGCTGGAATAACTGCAGTCTTTTCCCACTCACCATTTATAGCATCATAAAAATCATCTTGATAACGTGTCATCTTGTTCTCGCTTTCATTTTTCACTTATTCTTAGCTTAGCAAAAATCCCTTGGGAATGCAATTAAAAATGCCGTCTTTTCCTGATTGTTTTCTAGTTAATATTTTAAATATTTCAAAAAAATTAACTTGACTTAATTTTTATTTTAAGGTATATTAAAAGATAGGAGGAATACAACTGTATGATACGTATCGAAAACCTCAGTGTCTCCTACAAAGAAACGTTGGCACTAAAGGATATTTCACTAGTGCTCCAAGGACCAACGATTACCGGAATTATTGGTCCAAACGGTGCTGGGAAATCAACACTATTAAAAGGGATGCTGGGAATTATCCCACATCAAGGTCAGGCATTTCTCGATGACAAGGAAGTGAAAAAATCCTTACACCGAATTGCCTATGTCGAACAAAAAATCAATATCGACTACAACTTTCCTATCAAGGTCAAGGAATGTGTCTCGCTAGGACTCTTTCCTTCTATCCCTCTCTTTCGTAGTTTAAATGCTAAACATTGGAAGAAAGTGCAAGAAGCCCTTGAAATCGTCGGCCTAGCTGACTACGCTGAACGTCAAATCAGTCAACTGTCTGGAGGTCAATTCCAGCGGGTCTTGATTGCCAGATGTTTGGTTCAGGAAGCCGACTATATCCTCTTGGATGAACCTTTTGTTGGGATTGACTCTGTCAGTGAGGAAATCATCATGAATACGCTGAGAGATTTAAAAAAAGCTGGGAAGACGGTTCTCATCGTCCACCACGACCTCAGCAAGGTTCCCCACTACTTCGATCAAGTCTTGCTTGTCAATCGAGAAGTGATTGCCTTTGGTCCAACCAAAGAAACCTTTACCGAAGCCAATCTCAAAGAAGCTTACGGTAATCGACTCTTTTTCAATGGAGGTGACCTATGATTGCAGAATTTATCGATGGATTGCAAAAATTCCATTTCTTACAAAATGCCTTGATAACAGCTATTGTCGTTGGGGTCGTTGCTGGAGCTGTGGGATGTTTCATCATCCTACGCGGGATGTCACTCATGGGAGATGCCATTTCACATGCTGTCTTGCCAGGTGTTGCCCTCTCCTTTATCTTGGGCGTTGACTTCTTTATCGGAGCCATTGTCTTTGGATTGCTAGCTGCCATCATCATTACCTACATCAAGGGGAACTCGATTATCAAAAGCGATACCGCCATCGGCATTACCTTTTCTTCTTTCTTAGCCCTCGGTATCATCTTGATTAGTGTCGCTAAAAGTTCAACTGACCTTTTCCATATCCTTTTTGGTAATATCCTGGCCGTACAAGATACGGATATGTTTATTACTATGGGTGTTGGAGCAGTCATTCTCTTGTTAATCTGGATTTTCTTCAAGCAACTCTTGATAACTTCCTTTGATGAACTATTGGCTAAAGCCATGGGAATGCCTGTCAATTTCTATCACTACCTTCTCATGGTACTCTTGACTCTCGTGTCTGTGACAGCCATGCAAAGTGTCGGAACTATCCTGATTGTAGCCATGCTGATTACCCCAGCTGCAACTGCTTATCTTTATGCTAATAGCCTGAAAAGCATGATTTTCCTTTCCTCAACCTTTGGAGCTACTGCTTCAGTTTTGGGACTCTTTATCGGTTATAGCTTTAACGTTGCGGCAGGTTCTAGTATTGTGCTTACAGCCGCTAGTTTCTTTCTCATTAGCTTCTTTATCGCTCCAAAACAACGATATTTGAAACTGAAAAATAAACATTTGTTAGAATAAGGGGTAAAGCCCCAATAAATTGGAGGATCTAATGAAAAAATTAGGTACATTGTTCGTTCTTTTTCTTTCCGTTATTGCTCTTGTAGCATGTGCTAGCGGAAAAAAAGATGCAGCTTCTGGTCAAAAACTAAAAGTTGTTGCGACAAACTCAATCATCGCTGATATTACTAAAAATATTGCTGGTGACAAGATTGATCTTCACAGTATCGTTCCTGTTGGTCAAGACCCTCACGAATACGAACCACTTCCTGAAGACGTCAAGAAAACTTCTCAAGCCGACTTAATCTTCTACAACGGCATCAACCTTGAAACAGGTGGAAATGCCTGGTTTACAAAATTGGTAGAAAATGCTAAGAAAACTGAAAACAAAGACTACTTTGCAGTCAGCGAAGGCGTTGATGTTATCTACCTTGAAGGCCAAAACGAAAAAGGCAAAGAAGACCCACATGCTTGGCTCAACCTTGAAAACGGGATGATTTATGCGCAAAATATTGCCAAACAGCTCATCGCAAAAGACCCTGACAACAAAGAATTCTACGAAAAAAATCTCAAAGAATACACTGAAAAACTTGATGCTCTAGACAAGGAAGCCAAAGAGAAATTTAACACTATCCCTGCTGATAAGAAACTCATCGTAACCAGCGAAGGATGCTTCAAATACTTCTCTAAAGCTTACGGCGTACCAAGTGCCTACATCTGGGAAATCAATACCGAAGAAGAGGGAACACCAGACCAAATCAAGACCTTGGTTGAAAAACTTCGTCAAACAAAAGTTCCATCACTCTTTGTCGAATCCAGTGTCGATGACCGTCCAATGAAGACTGTTTCACAAGACACAAACATCCCAATCTATGCTCAAATCTTTACAGATTCTATCGCTGAAGAAGGCAAAGAAGGCGATAGCTACTACAACATGATGAAATACAATCTTGAAAAGATTGCTGAAGGTTTGTCTAAATAAATTTCTAAAAACGTCAGTCTCCTTGAATTGGCGTTTTTTTTGATTAAAATTCCGGTCAAATTATTGGGAAAATCTGACGATTCAATGTAAAATGAAAGAAAAAAGATTGGAGTAGCTTATGACTACATTCCTTGGAAATCCTGTGAGCTTTGCAGGTAAACAACTACAAGTAGGAGACAAGGCTCTTGACTTTTCTCTAACAACAACTGACCTTTCTAAAAAATCACTGGCTGACTTTGATGGTAAGAAAAAGATTTTGAGTGTCATTCCTTCTATCGACACTGGGATCTGCTCACTTCAGACTCGTCGCTTTAACCAAGAATTGGCTAGCTTGAACAACACTGTTGTCCTTACTGTTTCTATGGACCTTCCATTTGCTCAAAAACGTTGGTGTGGCGCAGAGGGAATTGAAAATGCCATCATGCTCTCAGACTACTTCGACCACTCTTTTGGACGTGATTACGCGCTCTTAATCAATGAGTGGCACTTACTTGCTCGCGCGGTCTTTGTCCTTGATGCTGACAATATTATCCGTTATGTTGAGTATGTGGACAATATCAATTCCGAGCCAAACTTTGAAGCAGCCATTGAAGCAGCAAAGTCGCTTGAATAAAAGAAAGCCCACTTATAACAAGGCAGAAAGCTAGAGAAATCTAGCTTTTTTTGGTATACTAGATGGAGATAATAAACAAGGAAATGCGAATGACACCTAATAAAGAAGACTACTTAAAATGTATTTATGAGATTGGCATGGAACTTCCTAAGATTACCAATAAGGAAATCGCTGCTCGAATGCAGGTATCACCTCCAGCTGTAACTGAAATGATCAAGCGAATGCAATCCGAAAATCTTATCCTAAAAGATCAGAAAAAGGGCTACTTACTAACGGATATTGGTTTAAAACTTGTATCTGACCTTTACCGAAAGCACCGACTCATTGAAGTTTTTCTGGTTCACCATCTGGACTATACCAGTAATCAGATTCATGATGAAGCTGAGGTATTAGAACATACGGTTTCAGACTTTTTTGTCGAGAGATTAGACAAAATGTTAGGCTTTCCAAAAACCTGTCCCCATGGAGGAACCATTCCTGCCAAGGGAGAGCTTTTAGTTGAGATCAATAACCTTCCACTCTCTGATATCAAAGAAGCAGGGACCTATCTACTGACTCGGGTCCATGATAGCTTTGAACTTCTCCAATATTTGGAAAAACACAGTATCCATATTGGAGACAAACTCCAAGTCAAGCAGTTTGATGGCTTCTCTAATACCTTCACTCTCATTCACAAGAATGAAGAACTCCAAGTCAGCCTAGAAATCGCCAAACAGCTCTATGTTGAAAAAATGAACTAAAGTCTTTATCAGCAAAAAACCAAGCCCGCGAGCTTGGTTTTTCTTATCTATTTTTGGTGTCAAGGATGATGGTTACTGGGCCATCATTGACCAGTTCCACCTGCATATCTGCTCCAAAGACTCCTGTCTCAACAGGAACTTCCTTGGCTAGTTCTTGGTTAAATTCTTGATAGAAAGCTTCCGCCATATCCGGTTTAGCAGCGCCTGTAAAGGCTGGGCGATTGCCTTTTTTGGTATCTGCAAACAAAGTAAACTGAGAGATGGAGAGGATTTGGCCTTGGATATCCTTAACCGATAAGTTCATCTTGCCTTCAGCATCTGAGAAAATTCGCATATTGACAAGCTTTCTGACTGCATAATCCAAATCTTCTTTTTGATCCTCAGGTCCAACACCTACTAAGAGTAAGAGCCCCTGCTGGATTTTCCCATATACTTGACCTTCAATAGAAACTTGAGCTTTCTTGACACGCTGAACGATAATTCTCATAGCAATCCTTTCTGATTATATCAAGCCAACTTAACCATTGGTACGTTTAACCGAGTAGACTTCTGGTACACTCTTAATCTTATCAACCACGGTGGTCAGCATTGAAAGGTTTGAAATCCCAAAGGAAACATGGATATTAGCAAATTTCATATCCTTGGTTGGTTGGGCATTAACTGTTGAGATATTCTTAGTTGTATTTGATAAGACTTGCAAGATATCATTCAATAGACCAGAACGGTTGAGACCGTAGATATCGATGTGAGCCATATACTCCTTACTTGAGAATTGGTCTTCCCATTCAACATCGAGTAGACGTTGTTCGTAATTTTCCTGTGATCGAAGATTCATACAGTCTACACGGTGGATGGCAACTCCGCGTCCTTTGGTAATATAGCCGACGATATCATCACCTGGAACAGGGTTACAACATTTGGCAATCCGGATCAAGAGCCCAGAAGCACCTTGGATGACTACTCCACCCTCATGCTTAACCTTAAGCGTGTCCTTGTTCTCCACCTTGACTTCGCCACCCTTGACCAATTCTTCAGCTTCTGCCTTAGCTTTGGCCCGCTCTTCTTCACGACGTTCCTTCTCCGTCAAACGGTTAAAGACAGTAATAGCTCCGATTTCTCCAAAACCAATCGCCGCAAATAGCGCTTCTTCTGTCTTGTAGCTGGTTTTTTGAAGGACTTCATCCATGTGACGTTTGTCCATAAATTTATTGGCCACATAGCCGTTTTCTTGGAGCTGACTAATCAGCAATTCACGGCCTTTATTGATGGACAATTCTTTATCTTGGTTTTTAAAAAACTGACGAATTTTGTTACGAGCCTTGCTGGTCTTGACCATATTGAGCCAGTCACGGCTTGGTCCAAATGAATTTGGATTGGTGATGATTTCTACCTGATCACCTGTTTTTAACTTGGTCGTCAAAGGAACCATACGGCCATTAACCTTGGCACCAGTCGCTTTTTCCCCAATCTTTGTATGAATTTCATAGGCAAAGTCAATCGGTCCAGAATCCTTTGGAAGTGAACGAACCGCCCCATCTGGAGTAAAGACATAAATCTCCTCAGCCAGATAGTTTTCTTTGACAGTATCTACAAACTCCTTGGCATCATCTGCTTGATCTTGGAGTTCCATCATCTCCTTGATCCAGTTCATTCCAATAGCAGATTCCTTGCTATTAACTTGCCCCTTGATTCCTTTTTTATAAGCCCAGTGAGCCGCAACCCCGTACTCAGCAACCTCGTGCATCTCCTTAGTACGAATCTGGAACTCAATCGGCCCTTTTGGACCATAAACGGTCGTATGGATAGACTGGTAACCATTGGCCTTACGATTGGCAATATAGTCTTTAAAACGTCCCGGCATTGGTTTCCATAGCTCATGAACGTAACCTAACATCGCATAGACATCACTCTGAGTGTCTAGAATACAACGAATGGCAATCAGGTCATAGATCTCTTCAAAGCGTTTTTTCTTATCCTGCATCTTGCGATAGATAGAGTAGATATGCTTTGGACGGCCGTAGATTTTTCCTGTAAGATGGCGCTCAGATGAGTATTCCTCGAGTTTCGTCACAACTTCATCGACCAAGGCTTCACGCTCTTGACGTTTTTCCTTCATCATGTGACTAATCTTGTAAAATTCAGTTGGATTGAGATAGCGGAAAGAGAGATCTTCCAGTTCCCACTTCACACTTGAAATCCCCAAACGGTGAGCAAGTGGCGCATAGATTTCCATGGTTTCTCTGGAAATACGCTCCTGCTTGTCCTTACGAAGATGCTTGAGGGTGCGCATATTGTGTAGGCGGTCAGAGAGTTTGACCAAGATAACACGGATATCCTCTGACATAGCCATGAGCATCTTGCGATGATTCTCAGCCAGCTGCTCCTCGATAGACTTATACTCAACCTTACCAAGCTTGGTAACACCATCTACAATCACTCGAACATCGTGACCAAATTCGCGTTCTAAGTCATCTAAAGTAGCATCTGTGTCTTCTACCACGTCATGCAAAAAACCACAAGCAACAGTGACAGCATCTAGCTTGAGTTTAGCCAAGATACCTGCTACCTGAATAGGGTGGATAATGTAAGGCTCACCTGATTTACGATATTGGCCACTATGGCATTCTACAGCGTAAACCAAGGCCTTGTGTACAAAAGCCACATCTTCTTTCGATAAATATTTTTGCGTTAAAGCGACAACTTCATCGCCTGAATAAATTACTTCTTTCGGCATGCATACTCTCCAATTCTTCCTACCATTTTAACACTTTTTTGAGGATATGAAAACTAGTAAAGCCCATTCTGTAAGAGTTTGCTAAACTTGATAAAAAAACACTACTAGAAAAACTCTAGTAGTGCTCATTGATTAAAATCTATCTTAGTAAACTGTTCTTTCAGTTTCTACGTCGAAGAAGTGTGCTTTGTTCAAGTCAAATCCAAGCTCAACTGTTGCACCTGCTTGCAAGTAGTCACGAGCGTCAACTTTTGCAACGAACTCATCTTTACCAACTTGGCAGTATAGGTGAGATTCTGAACCGAGCAATTCTGATACAGAGATTGTTGCTTTCACAACTGATTCTGGGAATGTTTCAAGGAAAGCAGGTTCAGCATTTACGTCTTCTGGACGGATACCGAAGATCAATTCTTTACCTTCGTAACCTTTTTCACGAAGAACTTTCAAAGCACCTTCTGGAACTTTCAAAGTAAATCCGTCAGCAACAATGCGGTCACCGTTCAATTTAACGTTGATGAAGTTCATAGCTGGGCTTCCGATGAATCCTGCTACGAATTTGTTCACTGGGTTTTTGTAAACTTCTTGAGGAGTACCGATTTGTTCAACACGTCCGATAGTACCTGTACCAGCAGGGTTTTTAGTTGCTGACATGATAACGATACGGTCTGCAAGTGTCATCGCTTCTGTTTGGTCGTGAGTTACGTAGATAGTTGTAGCTCCGATACGACGGTGGATTTTAGCGATTTCAGCACGCATTGATACACGAAGTTTTGCATCCAAGTTTGACAAAGGTTCGTCCATCAAGAATACTTTGGCATCACGGACGATTGCACGACCCATGGCAACACGTTGACGTTGACCACCTGAAAGGTCAGCTGGTTTACGATCCAAGAATTCTTTCAAACCAAGAATTTCTGCTGCTTCTTGTACACGTTTGTCAATGTCTTCTTTGCTGTATTTACGCAATTTCAAACCGAAGGCCATGTTATCGTATACAGTCATGTGTGGGTAAAGAGCGTAGTTTTGGAATACCATGGCAATGTCACGGTCTTTTGGAGCCACGTCGTTGACAACCACGCCATCGATAGATGCAGTACCTTCTGTGATGTCTTCAAGACCTGCAATCATACGAAGAGTAGTTGATTTACCACATCCTGAAGGTCCTACGAAAACGATGAACTCTTTGTCTTTAATGTTCAAGTTGAAATCTTCAACTGAGTAGTGTTCGCTATTTGGATATTTTTTGTAAATATTTTTAAGATTTAATTCTACCATTTCGGTGAACTCCTTTTGTCATTTGATAGTTTTATTATAGATGAAAACGCTTTACATTTCTATGGCAAGGTGACCAAAAAAATAAAAAAGTTCTGTGCAACTTGCACAAAACTTTAAATAATATCTGGTAAAATCAACTGATAACACAAGGTTAAATCTGTCAATTCTTTCAACTGCAGTCCTGTCAATTCTTCCCATTTATCAATCTTGTATTGGAGAGAATTGCGGTGCAGATAGAGCTGTTGAGCTGTTTTTGTCAGGACTGCACTATTTTCCCACAGTGAAAGGATGATTTCCTGAATCTGATCCTGGTCCACAATCATCTGATGCAGATATTCCTTGATAACTCGGAGATCCACAATTCTTTCACCCATACTCCAAAGATAGAGTTGAGAAAAAGTATGGAATCCTTGATGACCTTGACGCCACCAGTTTTTAAACAAGTCACGTTCTGCTTTGATGAGATCTGTCAAACTCTGATTTCCTGTTTGAGACCAGACCTGACCAAGCATAATAGACAGACGAACTCCAAAGTCGTACTCTACAGCTTCCAAGGTATCCATCAAGATAGAGCGAACGGATGTGTACTTATCCTGTTGGAGAACAAAAATGTAATCTTGCGCTCCCACCTGAAGCACTGTTTGACAATTTGGAAAGAGAGTTCCCATCATTTCTAACCAAGACGTTAAATTTTCCTGTTGAAAATAAGATAGGTGACAATAGACAAGCTGCAATTTTTTAAAGTTTTGCGGTGCCTGTCCTTTGCCTTCAATGAGATAACTATACCAAGGATTGAGGGAAATGGTTTGCTCCTGTTTGGTTAAGAGAGCCACCAGTTGTTTTTCACGCTCGCTAAGACTAGCTTTCTCAAGCAAAAGCCACTGATAATTTGACAGAGGTAGACTTAGATAGCCCTCTCTATCAACTGGCTGATCTAAGATTTTACCATCAGGAAACCAATCCAGTAGTTCTTTTGCAATCATTTCTAGCCCTCCACTTTTTGGATGCACCAAGAAATCAAGGTTTCGAGGCGCTCCACATTTTCAGTCATATGAAGATAGCCCATGACCGCTTCAAAACCAGTAGACATACGATAGGTCACCACATCCGCATTCTTAGCCTTGGTATGACTGTTGGTATTGCGACCCCGTTTATAGATTTCTTCTTCTTTTTCCGTTAGGACTTCTTCTTCCAGCATGAGGGAAATCAAGTGTGCCTGAGCCTTGGCCGACACATACTTAGTGGCTTCTTGGTGGAGTTTATTGGGTTTGGTCATGCCTTTGAGAATGAGATGGCGGCGAATATACATAGAATACACCGCATCCCCTTCAAAAGCTAGCGCAATCCCATTAATGAGATTGACATCAATCACGTGTCCACCTCACTCCATCCTTGGTGTCAAGTAGCTTAATCCCTTGCTCAGCTAGTTGGTCACGGATTTGGTCAGCAGTCGCAAAGTCACGATTGGCACGCGCTTCTTGGCGTTTTTGGATCAAGGCTTCAATCTCTTCATCCAAAACTTCCTCGACAAAGACAATACCAAAGACCTCTAACATAGCTGCAAGAGCTTCCTTAACAACCGTATCATAGTTTCCTGAGTTGATCCATTTAGCCATTTCAAAGACAACTGTGATTCCGTTAGCTGTATTGAAATCCTCATCCATAGCAGCTACAAACTTATCTTTAAATGCCTGTAACTCCTGAGCATCTACTGTCCCAGTAAATGGTTGTTCATAGGTGTTCTTCAAATACTTGAGATTTGTCTCCGCATCACGCACTGCTTTTTCCGTAAAATTGATAGGCTTACGGTAGTGCTGAGTCGCAAAGAAGAAACGCAATACTTGACCATCAATGGTCTTGAGGGCATCATGTACCGTAATGAAGTTACCCAAAGACTTAGACATCTTGACATTGTCGATATTGACAAAACCATTGTGCATCCAGTAGTTGGCAAAGGTCTTGCCTGTTTTAGCTTCAGACTGGGCAATCTCGTTAGTATGGTGAGGAAACTCAAGGTCAGCTCCACCACCGTGAATATCGATGGTATCACCCAAAATTTCCGTTGACATGACCGAACACTCGATATGCCAGCCTGGACGACCAGGTCCCCAAGGACTGTCCCAAGAAATCTCACCTGGTTTGGCAGATTTCCAGAGGGCAAAGTCCACAGGATTTTCCTTACGAGCTGTTTCTTCATCCGTTCGACCTGAAGCACCTAGTTCCAAGTCTTCCAAGGTTTTATTGGCCAACTTAGCATAGTTGTGGGATTTTTCTACACGGAAATAGACATCCCCTTGACTCTCATAAGCATAACCTTTTTCAATCAAATCAGCAACAAAACGAATAATATCATCCATAAACTCGACTACACGAGGATGACGAGTCGCAGGCTTCACCCCCAAAGCCGTCACGTCCTCACGAAAGGCAGCAATGTACTTGTCCGCTACTTCCTGAGGTGTGATGCCTTCTTCCTTGGCACGGTTGATAATCTTGTCATCTACATCGGTAAAGTTGGAAATGTAGGCAACCTCATAACCACGATACTCAAAGTAGCGACGAATGGTATCGAAGGCTACTGTTGAACGGGCATTCCCCACGTGGATATAGTTATAAACTGTCGGCCCACAGACATACATCTTAACCTTGCCGTCCTCGATTGGGACAAATTCTCGCAAATCACGAGACATTGTGTCATAGATTTTAATCATAAAATAATAGTCAGGAAAGCTAAAATTCATAAACAGATATTTTCATAACTAACTGTTCAACTAAATTTTAGTCCGATTGCCTGTCACAAATCGGATTTCCTTGCTCCTTTCTAAACATAAAAGAAGAATGAAGTAAAAAGATGAAGGGAGTCACTACGGAAGTTTTATTTCTATGTTTTCCGTTAGGCTCCCTTCCTTTCTTGTTTCAAATTTATCGTAAAGACTAGTCTAAACTAACTCTTGAGCAATGACTAGGGCAATCTCAAAGAAAGTCATAGCATCCGCTTTTCTATCCTCGCGTCTAGCATCCCATTCGTGATTGTGATGGTCGACATAGTCAGCTGTGTAGAAAAATTGATAAACCTTGGCTTGTCGATATTGAGCCCAGGCCATGATAGCTGAAGCTTCCATATCTACAACTCTAGCTCCTGCTGCTAGTCTTCGTTTGACTTTAGCAGCTGTCTCACGATAGAAGGCATCTGTGGTCCAAGACTTTGTTCGAATATGCTCAATACCAGCTTTATCCAAGGCTTTTTCCATAGTTAAGAGTAGAGATCGCTCATAGGCTATTTCATCACTTGCTGGAGCATAGTGATAACTAGTACCTTCATCACGTAAAGCCGAGCTTGGTAGGATAATCTTATCTGCTTGAATAGACTGGTCTAGAACTCCGCAAGATCCCAAAACAATAAAGTTCTTAAATCCTCTTGCTTTGAGTTCTTCTAAGAGTCCAACAACCATTGGAGCACCAATCGTAGCCATAGCAACTGCTACCTTACTCCCATCTTTTTCATAGATATACCATGGCAGTTTGCCATTTAGATTGGTAAGATAGCCACCTTCGTAGACACCATCTATCTGCTTTACTCGTTCAAGGATTTCTCCATTAAAAGACAAGATTATGGTATCACAGATTTCTCCACCACTACGGAGGCTTCGATCAGTTGGCTCGATAACAGCAGGTACATTTTCAAATTCTTCTAATAGCATTTATTACTCTTTCGCATTCAGATAAACCACTTGGGTTTGTTTGACAAAGCCAATCTTTTCAAACGGACGAAATCAAATGTTAAAGCCCAGACGATCTGTGACTGGCATCTCTCGCTTGCTCGAGTTTATTGACGTAGTATTCCCGTTTTCCTTCAACTTCATGAATGGTTGGTTCATCCTTTTGCCCATGCACTCGGACAATCTTGGCTGGAATACCGACAACCGTTACATCGCTAGGAACATCTGCCACAACAACTGCTGCAGCACCGACCTTGGCATTTTCACCGATTTCTACAGGCCCGATAACTTGGGCATGTGCAGATATGAGAGCTCCCTTACGCACGGTCGGATGGCGTTTGCCAACATCCTTCCCTGTCCCACCAAGAGTTACCCCGTGGTAGAGAAGAACCCCTTTTTCAACGATAGCCGTCTCCCCAATCACAAGGCCAGAACCATGGTCGATAAAGACACCTGATTCGATCTGAGCTCCTGGGTGAATCTCAATCTGCGTCCAAAAACGCCAAAACTGGCTGTGCATACGAGCTAAGAGCTTAAAGCCATTCTTCCAGAGAAAATGAGAGAGACGGTGGGCAGCCAAGGCTTTTACACCAGGATAGGTCAAAAGAACCTCCAAAGTGGTGCGAGCCGCTGGATCATTTTCTTTTACGATATCAATGGTTTCACGCCACCATCCCATACAATTCTCCTTTTCTTATTCTGAGTCTTTTGGTGTTTCTGTAGTTTCTTTCTTAGGTTTGTTGTCCTTGTGATGGTGACGAGGACGATCGCCATGACGATGACCCTTTTCACCTTTTTCTTCTGAATGTTCCGGTTTTGGAGGACGAGGAAGAAGTGCCTTCATAGAAGCATCGACACGACCTTTTTCGTCAATCTTGATAATCTTGACATCCACTTCATCACCGATGGCTACCAAGTCTTCGACACGGTTGGTACGAGTCCAAGCCATTTCAGAGATGTGAACGAGGGCATCCGTCTTGTCAAAGAGGTTGACAAAGGCACCGAATTTCTCGATACGCACAACTTTAGCATGGTAGACTTCGTCCACTTTCGCTTCACGAACCAAACCAGCAATGATTTCTTTAGCGCGGTTAATGGCAGCTTGGTCGCTAGAGTAGATAGACACGTTTCCTTCTTCGTCGATGTCAATCTTAACGCCTGTTTCAGCGATAATCTTATCAATGGTTTCTCCACCTTTACCGATGACAATCTTGATTTTGTCCACATCGATCTTGATGGTATCAATTTTCGGAGCAGTTGGAGCCAATTCTGGACGAACTTCTGGAATGGTTGCTTCAATCACATCAAGGATTTCAAAACGCGCTTTCTTAGCTTGAGCAAGAGCTTCAGTCAAGATTTCCGCAGTAATCCCTTGGATCTTGATATCCATCTGAAGGGCTGTAATCCCGTCACGCGTACCTGCAACCTTGAAGTCCATGTCTCCAAAGTGGTCTTCCAAACCTTGGATATCTGTTAATACGGTGTAGTTGTTTCCATCTGAGATAAGACCCATGGCAATCCCTGCTACTGGGGCCTTGATTGGCACACCACCAGCCATAAGGGCAAGAGTTCCCGCACAGATAGACGCTTGTGAAGAAGAGCCATTTGATTCCAAGACCTCAGCGACCAAGCGGATCGCATATGGGAATTCTTCCAAGCTTGGCAAAACTTGAGCAAGAGCACGCTCACCGAGAGCACCGTGACCAATTTCACGACGACCTGGTGCACCGTAACGACCAGTTTCCCCAACAGAGTATTGTGGAAAGTTATAATGGTGCATGAAGCGTTTCTTATACTCTGGATCCAAACCATCGATGATTTGCGTTTCACCCATTGGCGCCAAGGTCAAGATAGAAAGAGCCTGAGTTTGTCCACGCGTAAAGAGTCCTGAACCGTGTACGCGAGGAAGGTAGTCCACTTGTGCATCCAAAGGACGGATTTCATCGACCTTACGGCCGTCAGGACGAACCTTGTCTTCTGTGATCAAACGGCGCACTTCTGCGTGTTCCATTTGTTCCAAGATTTCAGCCACATCCCGCATGATGCGGTCAAATTCTTCGTGGTCTGCATATTTTTCTTCGTAAATTGCTGTGACTTGGTCTTTAACTGCTTGAGTTGCAGCTTCACGCGCCAATTTTTCTTCTACTTGAACCGCTTTTTGAAGATCGCTGTTGTAGGCTGCAATGATTTCAGCCTGCAATTCAGCATCCACATGAAGCAATTCTACTTCTGCTTTTTCTTTACCGACTGCCGCAACGATTTCTTCTTGGAAGGCAATCAATTCTTTGACAGCTTCATGCCCTTTAAGAAGGGCTTCCAACATGATTTCTTCTGACAATTCTTTTGCACCAGACTCTACCATGTTGATAGCATGCTTAGTACCAGCTACTGTCAATTCAAGAAGCGATTGCTCAGCTTGTTCTTGCGTTGGGTTGATGATGATTTGGCCATCAACATAACCTACTTGTACCCCAGCGATTGGTCCGTCAAATGGAATGTCTGAGATAGACAAAGCCAATGATGAACCGAACATCGCTGCCATTGGTGCAGATGCATTTTCATCGTAAGAAAGGACTGTGTTGATCACTTGCACTTCATTACGGAAACCTTCCGCAAACATAGGACGAATCGGACGGTCAATCAAACGCGCTGTCAAGGTCGCATCTGTTGAAGGACGTCCTTCACGTTTCATAAAGCCACCAGGAAATTTCCCAGCCGCATACATTTTTTCTTCGTAGTTGACTTGAAGTGGGAAGAAATCCCCAGTTGCCATCTTCTTAGACATAACGGCAGCAGTCAAGACAGTTGACTCACCGTAACGCACCACAACAGAGCCATTTGCTTGCTTAGCAACCTGACCAGTCTCTACGATCAACTCACGACCCGCAAAAGTCGTTTGAAACACTTGTTTTGTCATTTTAATCCCCTTTTGGATTGATAATATTATACGCCTTGCCTACAAAAATCAGGATACAAAGGGCGTTAAGAATCCCGTATGAAAATAGGAGATTGACGCTGTGTGCGATGCACACCAGGAAATCTATCTTTTTCACTAGGGATTTAGCCCGTGTTCAACTCCGAAATTACTTTAGTTCTGATTCTTTAACTTACATCTCTTCGACATAAGATTAAGACTGCTTAAATATCGTTTATACCCTCATCTTTGTATCAAGTACGTACAGAGTCTATTTTATCATATTTTTCTTAAAAAGTGCTGTCTTTTCTATTAAAAAGGAACCATTCCTCCATGAAAAGAAGAATGGTTTGCTTTTTATTATCCTAAAGATTGGTGATTAAACAAGGCATGAGTTGCTTGGTGAATGTACTGAGCAGTATCTGCATTATTCATGGTGTAGAGATGCACACCTGCCACGTCCTGAGTTACCAAGTCCACGATTTGGTCCACTGCATAGGCAAGTCCTGCTGCTCTGAGTGACTCAGGGTCATTCTCATACTTGTCTAAGATAGCTTTAAACTTACGTGGAAGATGGATATTCTCACAAGTCTTCAAGAGACGAAGAGCTTGGTTACGATTCAGGATTGGCATGATACCCGCATGAATCGGTACATCAATACCAGCCAAGGTGCACTTATCCTGAAAATCGTAGAAACGCTCATTATCAAAGAAAAGTTGAGTAACAAGGCTTGAGCAGCCTGCATCCACTTTTCTTTTCAGATTTTGAATATCTGAGATTTGGTTTGGTGAATCAGGGTGCCCTTCTGGGTAACAAGCGCCAATAATTTCAAAATGTGGGGCCTGCTCCTTGATGAATTCAATCAGGTCCGTCGCATAACGGAAGTCCTTTTGTGGTTCCACATCAGGGATGAGATCTCCACGAAGAGCCAAGATTTTCTGAACCCCAACCTTATCCAAATCTGCAATGGTCTCAGCCACCTTATCCTTAGTTAGATAGATAGCTGGCAAGTGAGCAATAGTTGGAATCTCCAAGTCATTTTGGATATAGTCTGCCAAACGAACCGTCGTCTCTTTGATATTAAATTTATTATTGCTGGCAGTCACACTGATAAAGTGTGGGGCCAAGTCCTGCATATCTTTCAGGGCTGCAATAATTTTGTCATTGCCTACTGCTGGGTTTGGAGGGAAAACTTCAAATGAGAGGGACGGTGTTTGACGTGACATATTTATGAACCTTTTCTAGTTGATTTCTTACTGATCAACCATGTATGGAGAAATATCTTTTCTTACAATTTCTCACGCGCAGCTTTGGCAGCTTCTACAAGGCGGATCAAGCTTTCTTTCGTTTCTGGAATACCACGTGTTTTCAAACCACAGTCAGGGTTGATCCAAACTTTTCTGCTTGGTACTTTCGCAAGGATTGCTTCGATTGTGTGGTCGATTTCGCCTTCGTTAGGCACACGAGGTGAGTGGATATCGTAAACCCCAGGTCCAACTTCTGTTTGGAAGTTTTTCGCTTTGAGTTCGTCCAAGATTTCAAGGTTTGAACGGCTAGCTTCAAATGAGATAACGTCTGCATCCAAGTTGTCGATAGCTGGGATGATATCTGTAAATTCTGAGTAACACATGTGAGTGTGGATTTGTGTGTCTGGTGCTACTGTTGAGTGTACCAAACGGAAGGCTGGAATAGCCCAGTCAAGGTAGTCTTCGTACCAGTCGCTACGACGGAGTGGCAATTTTTCACGAAGAGCAGCCTCGTCGATTTGGATGATTTTCACGCCTGCAGCTTCAAGGTCAAGAACTTCATCCTTGATAGCAAGAGCGATTTGAAGAGTAGAATCCTTGATAGAGATGTCTTCACGTGGGAATGACCAGTTAAGAATTGTAACAGGTCCAGTCAACATACCTTTAACAGGTTTGTCCGTACGGCTTTGTGCATAGCTAGACCATTTCACAGTGATAGGGTTGAGACGAGTCACATCACCCCAGATGATTGGTGGTTTAACCCCACGCATACCGTATGATTGTACCCAACCGTTTTTAGAGAAGAGGTAACCTGACAAGTTTTGACCGAAGTACTCAACCATGTCGTTACGCTCGAATTCACCGTGTACAAGCACGTCAAATCCAACTTCTTCTTGCCATTTGATCCATTCGTCGATCGTTTCAGCAAGGAAGGCATCGTATTCTTCTTGTGACAATTCACCCTTACGGAAGGCCAAACGTTTCGCACGAACTTCCTTAGTTTGAGGGAATGAACCGATGGTAGTTGTTGGAAGAGCTGGAAGTTTGAAAGCTTCTTCTTGGATTGCTTCACGTTCTGCAAAGGCTGGCAAACGAGTGTAGTCTGCTTCTGTCAATCCAGCGATACGCGCACGAAGTTCCGCATTTTCACCAACACGTTCAGTCTCAAAGAGTTCTTTGTTTGCTGCAAGAGCTTCTGCACCTTGACCGTTGCGGATAGCATCCAAGTCACGGATCTCATCCAATTTTTCAACTGCAAAAGCAAAGTGGTTCAAGATAGCTGGTTCAAATTCTTCATTAGCAGTTGTAAATGGCACATGAAGAAGTGAGCATGAGCTTGTCAAAACGATGTTTTCAGTTGGGATTTGCTCAAGAACAGCCAAGCTCTTTTCGTAGTTGTTACGCCAGATGTTCTTACCATTGACAATACCTGCATAAAGAGTCTTGTCAGCTGGGAATCCACCTTTAACTAGTTCAAGAGTTTTCTTACCTTCAACAAAGTCAAGACCAATCGCATCTACTGGCAATTTCACAAGGTCAGCGTAAACGTCACGAACGTCACCGAAGTATGTTTGAAGCAAGACTTCAAGACCTTTTTTGTCAGCCAAGAGTTTGTTGTAGATGTTCAAGAAGAGGGCTTTTTCTTCTTCTGTCAAGTCTTTGACAAGAGCAGCTTCGTCGAGTTGGATACGAGTTGCACCAAGTTCAGCCAATTTTGCAAAAACCTCTTGGTAAGCAGCTACTAAGCTATCTACGAAGTCTTCTGCTTTCACACCTTCTTCAAAGTCTGACAATTGAAGGAACGTGAATGGACCTACAAGGACAGGACGAGTGTTAAGTCCAAGCTCTTTTGCTTCTTGGAACTCATCGAAAATCTTGTGACCAGCCAATTTTACTTGAGTGTCTTTTTCAAATTTAGGAACGATGTAGTGGTAGTTGGTGTTGAACCATTTCTTCATTGGAAGGGCACGAACATCCCCTTTTTCTCCTTGGTAACCACGTCCCAAAGCAAAGTAGCGTTCAAGATCTGACAAGTCCAAGTTTTGTACTGAAGCAGGAACTACGTTGAAAAGGAAGGCAGCATCAAGGAAGTTGTCATAGTGAGAAAAGTCATTTGATGGGATTTCAGAAATGCCTTTTTCTTTGACGATGTTCCAGTGTTTTGCACGCAATTCTTTAGCCGCAGCCAAGAGTTCTTCTTCTGAGATTTCTTTTCTAAAGTATTTTTCAGTTGTAAATTTTAATTCACGGAATTCACCCAAACGTGGGAAACCGATAATTGTAGTTGACATGTTTTGTCCTCCAAAAATTGTTGTTGAAACTATCTTAACAGAAAAGAAAGCGTCTGTATAATTGTAAAAAATTAGGCTTTGATATAGTTTGAAACTATATCGTTACTTGAAGCACAAAAAAAGATTTGGAGAAGATTCCCCAAATCCTTTGGTAGACAATGATTAATAGAGTTTTTAAATATCTACGTTTAGAACAAAATATTAGTGAACCGAGAGCTGACTATGGCTTGTTATTAGAAAAGACTATAGCTTGATCCCTTTTTCACGGAGATTAGACAGACACTCCTCATAGTAGGTATCGTCATGTTCGCTATAGATCGGACTTTTCAACTTCTCTTCTACCAAATCTTCATAAGGAGGGCAGGTCTTGCCACGGTAGTTCTTATCCAGCCACTCTGGACTTACATTGTAGCCACGGTCAGTCATCTCCTCCATGATCAAGCGATGATAGGCATAGAGACGATAGGGCGAGTGGGTAAAGACATAGTCAACCGTCGCATGCTTTCTGCCCCAGCCATTGCCACGCAGGGCGCAACACTCTCGATGTTGCCCCAAAAGTTGAGGACGGGGAAGTTGTGAAATTAAGGCCTCATGCCAAAGTCTCATGGGAGTCTCCTTTCAGTAACGTTGAATGTTGCAAATAGGTATTTGGATAGCGTTCAAGCAAGTCTCGAGTCCTAGCAATCAAATCTTCCTTGGAAGCTTGACCAAAGCGATAGCGATCCAGCAAGATCATATAGTCCTTACGCTCAGCATCTGTCGCTTTCTTTTTGAAATAGCCCCAAATATGCTGAAAGGCATTGCAAACCTGACCCCTGTGCTCTGGAATCTGGCAGGCACGATCAATCATCTCTTGAACCTGACTCACCTCCACCTGTTCATTCTTCAAGTATTGGCGAATCTCCTTGTAAATATTGCTGGAATGGCTCAAAACAAGGTATTTATTTTCCGCCCAGAGTTGCTGACAAAGGGCACGTTGGTTGTTATTTTCCATATTTCTCCTAACTTTCTACTAGTTCCCAGGAAATACGGAAACAAAGTTGTAAATTAATAATGAGCGAATCAATTAAGCCTATCACCCTTTAAAGTTTTTCAAAAACTCTTTGAGTTCAGCATCGGCTTCTGGTGTGGTTCCGTGGAGTTGGTTGAGCATTTCAAGTAGGGAAGCGGCTTGGTTTTGGATTGCTTCATTTGTCGTGTTAATCTTGCTGACGATATCTGTTAGTGGCTCGACTTCTTCTTCCTCAAAGGTATCTACATAACGAGGGATATTGAGGTTGTAGTCATTTTCGACGATTTCTTCATAGCTTGCCAGATGGGCAAACTTGTCAATCTCCTCACGTGACTTGTAGGCTTCCAGAATCTTCTCGATATGGACATCCGTCATGATATTCTGGTTTTTCCCTTTATCAAACTCCTTAGAAGCGTCAATAAAGTAGACATCACGGTTGGTACGATTCTTTTTGAGAATGATAACCGTGGTCGGAATGCTGGTATTAAAGAAGATATTAGCAGGTAGACCGATAACCGTATCAATAGCCCCTTCTTCTAACAAGGCCTTGCGAATGGTCCCTTCTGCATTTCCACGGAAAAGAACCCCGTGAGGAAGGACGATAGCCATAACTCCATTATCTTGCTTGAGATGGTAATACCCATGCAAGAGAAAGGCAAAATCAGCCTTGGACTGGGGCGCCAGTTTCCCAAATGGAGAGAAACGAGGGTCATTCAGGAATCCAGAGCTTGCAGACCACTTGGCAGAGTAGGGAGGGTTCATGAGAACACCGTCAAAGTTGGTCGGCTCTTGGGTCGGCCAGTCTTCATCCAGTGTATCGGCATTGTGGAGAAATTGATTTTCAACAGGAACACCGTGTAGAATCATGTTCATCCGAGCCAAGTTATAGGTCGAAGTATTGAGCTCCTGACCAAAGTAGACCACTGTCTGCGGTTTATGAGAGTATTTCTTGGCATTGAGCAAGAGAGAGCCTGAGCCCATAGTCGCATCATAGATGGTAAAACCTAGCTGGTCCTCACGACCCAAAAAGGCAATCTGAGTCATGAGTTTGGCAACAGGCTGAGGTGTATAGAACTCACCAGCTTTCTTCCCCGAGTCCGTCGCAAACTGACCAATCAGATACTCATAGGCATCCCCCAGCATATCACCAGCATGACCAGCCACATCTAGCACAGCCAACTCCTTCATGACCGCCGCCACCGTTTGGTTTTGCTTTTGCGGAGTTGCCCCTAGCTTTTTAGAATAGAGGTCAATATCTTCAAAGAGATTTTCATAGAGTTCGTCACTCTGCTCAATATCTCGAAAGCCCTGAGCCAAATCTTCCAACTGGAAAGTCCCCTCATTGACACGTGCTACCAGAGCAGTAAAGGTCAACTCAGGCTTGATACTGTAGTTGAGTTCGTCCTTCATGACTGCAAGAAGATCCTCGTGGGTATCCGCATCCTCATAGTAGTTACGATAGACCTCAAGGGCAGCCTCTAGGCTCTCACTCCCCTCCTCCATAGTCTCCGCCACGAAAAAGAGCATCTTGTCTGACAGATACTTATAAAAGACCATACCCAAAAGATAGGACTTATAGTCATTAGCATCCATCTTAGAGCGGAGAACATCCGCTGAGTTCCACAGGGCTTGATAGAGCGACTGGGAAGTTTGTGTTGTTTCCATAATGTTTCTTTCTATCCTTAATCGTTTCAACAATACATAAAAATAGTTTAATTAGCTTTATCCAATACAATTGCTTTAAACTCTAAATAATCATATTTTGTAAATATATAATTCAATTGTGGTATATACTTATTCACTTTTACTATAGCGTTTAGCTCCATTTCTGTTAACGTATCTAATCTATAAGTTGCAAATTCTCTTGTGTCTTCTATTATATTGTAACAGATATCGTAATAATCTCTTGAATAACTTTTGAAAAATGGTTGAAAAGACGTATTTACACAACGATTATACAAGGCTATCATCTCATTCAATGGTTCATCACAATATTTCAGAAAAGGTCGTATCATTCCACCTTTTTTAATCCCCATACCCTTATAGTGTGTTTCTAATCTTTTAATGAATGGCAAATATTTCAAATAGTAATAATCTATTTCAAACTTTTGATTCTTAAGTTCTTCTTTTAAAATAGTTTTAAATTCTTTTTCAAGAGATTTTTTAAAATTTACTCTGTCCCAAAACACAAATGCCAAAACACCTAATATGACAGTCGCAACAAAACCTAAGGCAGCATAATATGTATTAGTTAGTGAATTTATTGTATTTAATAAGTCTTCATTACCCAAAATTAATCTCCTATATAAACATATCCTGCAAGAGTTTCTTTTTCAATGTTTCTAGCTGAGAAATTTTTTCTTGGTGAGCAACGATGAGGTTATCGAGGCTAGAGAAATAAGCACCGATGGCTTGTTGTTCTTCGAACTCTGGAAATATAAATTTCAAGCTAGAAAAGTCTTTAAAACTGATACTTTTCCCATCTCTGATTCCATAAGTGACTGTCTCTAATCGTTTTATAAAATCCCTTGAAGTTAAAATTGAATTCCAAAAATCTGGTAAGTTATTTGCTTTATCAATAAAATCAATAATTGTATATGCAGGAGAGGTTATTCCTTCTAATTTAGATAAAGCAAAACCTCCCTGAAAAGAACGTAAATGAATCACAAATTGACCTGGTTTGACTACCTTGTAATTATTGAGAGTAGCTTCATCATATTTAATATCAATACCAATTTCATCTCTCAAAACCATACCATCAATTTGAGAAGCCGACAGCACAGGTAATGAAGCCCTATTTTTCTTAGATACTGACTTAAAAATTTCATCTGCACGTTTTATCTCCCAATCACCTTCAAATCCGCACAAACGAATCTCAGGGACTGTCTGTCCAGCTTTGGGAGACATTTTGGAGAGCATGGTCGCCTTGAGAGCTTGGTAGTTAGCGAGATTGTCCTTGTAGCTAGCCAGAAGGTCGTCGAGGGTACGGAAAAGAGATCCGATGGCAGATTGTTCGGGAAGAGATGGAAAAGATATTGTAAATTTTTCTACATCATTTTTTGTAATGTTAGGATCTTTTCTACTACTCGCTGCAACATTTCTCCAACTTTCTTTTTTAAAATTTAAAAAATTTAGCAGAAAATTGGGATCAATTTCATTGACTGGCACCAAAGCTGCTAGAGCTTGATTAATCGTAGCAGGATAAGATAGTAACCCCGTTCTTCCAATTTGATTAAATCCTCCGTACATTGCTATCAATACTGAATTTTTAGGTAAAACTCTTAATTTTGATGCTCCACATACTGATATATTTTCCTCATTAGAACGTATTATAGAATTATTTAAATCTGTTGTTTTTACCCATGGAATCTCTCCATTTTGATAATTTCTATTATCAGAACGTGACGGAGTGTTTCCGGAATAGACTTCGTATAGTTTTCCTAATTTAGATTTTGTCCAAATATTATTAAATTCATCTAATCTAATTCTAGGAATGGATTTATTCCCCATAATCTTAATATACCTCACTATATACTATAACTTCATTTTTAATAAATTAAAATCTTTATTTATATCTTTTTTCTTTAAATTTGAAATAACAAAATTCTCTGTTTCAGGACTCCAATATAACTTAAGATATTTTTTTGTTCGTGTCATAGCAGTATATAGAATGTTATGATTAATTTGTTCATCTACTTCATTAGTGATAACAATCTTTACAGATTCATATTCCAAACCTTGAGCCTTATGGATTGAAATTGCGTACGATACTTGAAAAGGAACAGTCGCTGAATTATCTTCTATATCCTCATCTGCACTACTATATCTATCTACACTAAACCTAATAACAGAATTGTTAATGTCGCTACTTTCCAAAAGTTCTAGCTCACTATCAGAAACATCTAATCCATTTAAAACTACTCCTAATAATTCTATAGTAAAAATTATTTTATCACTATTTTCGATAACTTGAATATCTCTAATAATTCCCTTTAAATTATTATACAAAACTCCATTAAATCTACTTGACTCACTAAAAACTATAGGATCATTAATTTTATAAAATTTGGAATTCCATTTGATACTTTGATTAGGATTAGATGCTTGTAACAATCTATTTATGTTATTAATGCCATAAAGTCCATCATAATTTAAGCTTAAAATAATTTCATCTTCATGAATTTTTTCAAATATACTGTCATCCAATGGAAAATTCAAATCTTGTCTAGATAAACACTCCATGATATCTGGTTCAATATTTCTTACTTTATTCCAAACCTCAATCAAACCATCATCTCGCGTTCTATATGGTTTAGCTAATTCTATTATAGCCTCATTTTTTATAGTTTTTTTAGCAAGTTCGAACCAATTCCCAAACTGAATAGCCTCAATTTGGAAAATATCTCCCACTAAAACTAAGAATTTACACGAGATTTTTTTTAGTAATTTTGCCATATCAGAGTTACTCACCATACTACACTCATCAACGAATAGTATGTCGCATTTTATTTCTGTTTTATATTTAATTTTCTGAATCGTTGAAAATTCACAATTCGATGAACTAATTCTTCTCCTTAAATTTTCAACTGCTGTATGAGTCACAGATAAAAATAATTTATCTGCTGAATTAAAAAATTGTGCAATATGATTTATAAAGTATGTCTTACCCGTTCCAGCTGAACCATATATCAAAGCAACTGCAGAATCAGAAAATAGTGAGGTTAGTTTTTCTTTTTTAAAAGCATCATTAATATTATGTTCGTTTTTTTCTAACCATCTCTCAACTGATTGAGCATGATTTTTGTTACTGCCTCTTGAGAAATCTATTAATTTATTCAAAACTTCAAGTGAATCAGTTTCATATTGTGAAATAAAAACTTGTCCATTTTCAATTTTTAATTTTCTTCCTGCATGTTTACTTATTATTTTTCTATTATATTGCCCAACTAAATCCTCAACTCTCTCAGAGTATTCTTCTGGCAATTCAGTTATTGATGTATATATTTTCCCATGAATTTCAGTATTATTTTTTATTAGTCTCGCTAGAAATTCACTATCTTTCCCATCATCATCAATACAAGTTAATAGATCATATATTTTAGGATTATGATTAATTAAAGAAGAGCAAAACGGCATCTCATCAAATGGAATACAACCCCATTTTAATCGAAGACCAGATAATTTTATATTTCCTCCTTCACATTTATTGTACGGGTGATTATCATAAAAATACTGTTCTTTTAAAATCTCATTATTCATATGAAATAATAAGTATTTTAGGATATTAGATCCCGGCTTATTTGCCTGAATTATCATTCTAGCATTATCTAAGATATCAAAGATGTAAGATACCTTTGATTTTTGATTGACATAAGCTTTGGTTTTTTGATATAACTCCTGATTTAGTTCTATAATATCAATTAAATTTATTTGATTTTTCTTTAGAAATGCCATTAAAATTCTATATTCCGAGTGTGAAGACTTCACCTCATCTCTCCCAATTTTTAGGATACGGCTTAAAGAATGAAATTCGCATGGACGAATAGCAACATCCCAATCAGAAATTACTGATATAGTTAAGGCGGAACCATATATATTTATTTTTTCATTTCTTATATATAGCTTCGTTGCATAATTTGACATAATTTCTTTATTTGTGTACGCTGTTATTCTCTCAGATTTTTTACAGTTACCATATGTACTAGTATATGTTACTTCATAATAAATATTTTGATTCACAAAAAAAGGCTTGATTTTTTGGATATAATATCTCTCACTCTCGGTTATTGGATATTTAGGATTATCAATTACATCAGCAATTTTCGCATAATATTCTTCAGACATTGTATCAGTGTAAAGTGGAAATTTTTCTAGATTCTCTAAAACCTCAAATTCATAATTAGTTAGTAAAAACTTTTTTATTTTCAGCATATATTCATAATATTTAAGCAATAATCTCTCTGAATTATTCTCATCCAGGGTATAATGTGAAGCCGATTTTTGAAGAAATCTATGAATTTTTCTTAAAAATACATAGTTTGATTTTTCATTGATGTATTTTACGCTCAAGTCTATATTAGAATAATTCCATTCCAAATCAACATTTTTATCATGATTATATATTTTAACAGCAATATGTTCTACAAAATTTCTTAAAGCATTCATAATATTTTGAGAAGAAAAGCCACGTTCTCCACTCATATTCATCTGTTCTATATTTTTACAAATATTTTCATTTATATCTACAATGTGTTTATCAATCTTCATAACTTGTTACTCCTGCTTAACGATATATTCTTTAATCTACCGAATATAAATTTTAATAATTTCAAGTTTATATAAAAATAGCGCTTTCCTTTCATCTATCATTATACCACGAAACCACAAAAATCCCCTTAGAAATCCGCTTCTAAGGGGTTGTCTTTATCCTGCTGCTTGGGCTAGTTCTGCTGGTTTGGTCTTTTTATCTTTCTTGCTACTAGTGATGAGACGGCGCTTGCTATCTCGGATGCTATTGAGTTCCTTGAGGAGTTGAGTCAGGTGTTCCTTTTCAGGATAGGCTTCTGCGCTGGCTGCGGTATAGCGCATAAAGAGGTTGTAAATACTAGTTAGTTCGGTACGGACTTGTTTGGTCTTGCCTACTTCCTTGACAGACTTAGAAGCACGCGCCTTACTCTCCACTTGGTCATATTCCTCTTGAGCATTGACCACCGCCGTCAGCATAGGAGTCAGTCCTAGACTGGTCACCGCCTCATGATAGGGTGTTTCACTAAGCGTTTTGAGCATGCTCTTGATTTCTGCCGTTTCTACATCGTTACTGTGCTTGGTGATATCCTTATACTTAGTAAAGACTGCTTTAAGTGTCTCATAGGCTTCCTTAAGACTGCTTTCCTTGATTTTAGCAAATCCTCTATGAAGGGTAAAGAGACCTACTAAAGCACTATCTCTTTCCTTATCCACTGTTGTCAAACTAGTAGACTCCTTCTTCTCCACACTAGCAAGTTGAGCTTGATAATCTGATAACTTACTTTTGAAGGAATCAAGATGCTTGCCGTACATAGTCTCATCCTTGTGAGATTTTGTGAAATCTTCTAAGACTTGACTTGTATCAATCATGAGACTTTCGAACTCTCGATTAGTAAAGTTAGTGTAACTAAGGGGGCGGATGTTATAAGTTTTTGTCATTTTGTGACCTTTCTATTTTTAATTATTTAGCTTCTATTTGTTCAAACAAATCGTGGATTAACTCTGACAGATAAAAATGTTTTTGATTTGTCTTTACGATACTTCTTTGTCTATCCTTTGGAACCAAAGAACTTCCCTCTGTTTTATAGGCCTGTATTAAAATAGCCATTAGTCCGATTAGACATAGCATCATAAAACTAGAGTACCAATCATCATCAACTGTTTTGTTTTTCTTCATCAGAATTTCCTTTTTAAATTTATAAATAAATAGTAACAGATAAAAATGAAATTTTAAGCTCCGTTGGCTCAACTAACTCTTTTTTCAGCTCAACAGCACACTTTTAGGATTTTTGTGACGTTCACAGGACAAATCTGACATTTCAGAAAGAAAAAAAAACTATCTGACTGGACAAATACCTTGTCTGTCAGATAGAGACTTTTACTATTTTTAGATTTTAACCTTTCTAGCCTTAGAATACATATAAACTTTAGGAAACACGAATATTCGAAATTTCAAAGACCTCAAAACTTTTTCAGCTTGAGCATTCGAAGCTTAGAATACCAATAATTTTATGCATTTCTTATCTTTCTAAGTTTAGAATACATATAAATTTTGGACGATTCATATTTACGAGACTTCGAAGGACTATCTCCCCACTCTCAACGGTTCAATCACCTCTTCTATCAGTTGGGTATAGGCTTCTTTGATGTGTTTTTTATAGAGGAGTGGGTTGAGGGCATCTGCCACCTCAACTTTATAGTCCTTGTAGCGCTGACTCTTGGTCAGTTGGCTTTCTCCTAGTTGCTTTTTAGCGCCCTTGCGGTAGTGATTGACATAGTAGCGGAGTTCATCTTCACCGACATACCAGGTCTTACTAAAGTCTTGGATCTGCTGCTGGATGACTGCCTCAATCATCTGATCAAGGATATTGGCGATGGATTGACCTCTGTAGCGGTCAGGATTTGCCTGTACTTCTTGCCAAAGCTCTGAGATGATCTGTGCCAGATTTGGATTAGTCTTTTCCAGACTTTGGATATAGGTATCCACTGCTTCTCTATCTTGCGCACTGAGACTCTTTTCCGGACTCTGCTCTTGCTCAATCAGGCTTTGGATCAAGGTCAGGATATAGGCGTAGTTAATCTCATCTACTTGGATGGACTCTAGTTCATAGTGGATATCAAGTGGTTCGCCATCGTCGTTATCATCTTCGATTCGGCTTTTCAACTCTGCTAGGATATTCTGATAAAAGCCAAGATAAACTTCCAACTCTTCTGCACTGAGTCCAGTCTGAGCGTAGATTTCGTCCTCATCATACTCTTTATAAACTCGGATAGAAGCTAGGTACTTATCAAATCCTTGATAGGCCTTGGCGATTTTTCTCAACTGTGGTGTAGAGATTTGTTCCAGTTGAAGTCCTTCTACTGGATCATCAGTGATGAGATTTTGGAAGTCGCTACAACTTCTCAAAAAGTTTCTCTTTTCCTCTTCCCAGCTAGGCGCTAGGACATCATTTTCACCACCATTTGAGTAAAGCTTGAGGGCATTATCAACTGCTTCCTTAAAGGCTAGAGGCTTTTGGAAGGTGATGATATGGCCATAGTTCTTACTAGAATCAAAGATACGATTGGTTCGACTAAAGGCCTGAATCAGATCCTGCGGTTTCATGGGCTTTCTGTCGATAAAGAGAGTCGATAGACAAGGGGCATCAAAACCCGTTAGGAGACGATTGACCACGATGACCAAGTCCAACTGTTCATTGCGATAGAGATACTTGTCCTGTTTTCGGGCTAGGCGGTTATTGACATCGGTATTGAAGCCACGAAGATCCGCCATGGTAAAGTGAGTATCAAACTCTTGGTTATAGTCCTCTAAGACCTGCTTCATGTGATCTTGGTTGGCTCTTGAGTCTTCTTCATTCTCTGTAACGGAGTAGGTGATGGTCGCCTTTGGAAAGTCTGGAAGGACCATCTTGACTCTCTCAGACACCTTGACTCGTGTTTGTCCCGCTTTGACTTTTTTGAGAAGGTCATAGTAGGCTTGGGCTTGAGGGATAGACTTTACAGTGAGGATGGCATTGTAGGTATTGCCGACTCCTTTTTGTAAACCCAGTTGTTGGCGGGATTTATTGATAATGGCGTCCAAGACTTCCAGCATGTGCTCCTCATTTTCATAGACAGTATCTGGTATTTCATTTTCAGCCTGCTCTGTGATGAGGGTATTGCGATAGTCTACCTTAAAGCCTAAGACAGCTCCGTCATGGATGGCTTCCTTGACTGTATACTCATGGAGACGGTCTCCATACTGTTGCTGGGTAGTTTGGGCGAGGTCGCCGACCTGCTGGCGTTTATTTTCCTTAAAGATTGGTGTTCCTGTAAAACCATACCATAGGGACTGTGGGAAAAATGCTTTAATGTCTTTTTGTGTTTGTGGTGTCACGGCACGGTGGCATTCATCCACGACAAAGGCTACTCGAAGTCCCTTGATTTTGTCCTCATCTCGTTGGTAAAGACCTTGGTCAAATTTGCGCATCATAGTAGTGATTTTCTGGATAGTCGTCACTACGACACGTTTATCATTACTTCCTAGTCGCTTGACCAAATCATGTGTATTATCCGTCTCATCGATATCAATGACGTCATTGGTCGCATAAGAGAGAAAGGATGAAGTGGTTTGTTGGTCCAAGTCTCTGCGGTCAACGACAAAAATAGTCTTTTGGATGGACGGTATTTGGAGGAGATTGCGAGCCACCTTATAAGAGGTCAAGGTCTTCCCTGAACCTGTCGTATGCCAAACATAGCCTGATGCTTGTTGGCGAGAGGCTTCCTGCACCGCTTCGATAGCATGGATCTGATAGGGACGTAAAAGGATGAGAGATTTCTTGCTATCGTCAATAACAGAATACTGCATAACCATCTGATGGGCACGAGGAATAGAAAGGACCTCATGCGCAAAGTTGGTCATATTTGTCACAGGATGATTGTCCTTATCCACCCATTTGGTTAGAAATTGCTTGTTGAGTTTATTTTCACGAGCTGCAGCTATATAGCGTGTGTCAACTTTATTGGTCACAACAAACATCTGCAAGCTAGAGTAGATGCCACGGAATTTACCTTCACGGTCATATTTTTTAATCTGGTGAAAGGCATCGATAAATGCTGCTTGGGAACTCTTGAGCTCGATTTGAATCATGGGTAAGCCATTGATTAGCAGGGTAACATCCAGTCTACGGTCTTGATCCAAAGGATTTACTTTTTCTCGTTGGACTTGATTGACAACTTCGTAGCTAGACTTTCCTGCTGCGATATTATCTCGCCAAATGACTGACAAACGGATGGTCCCTAGGCTCGCATCTTCTCTTTGAACCTCGACTTTAGCAATGCCGTTTTCACCGACCAACCACTTAGCCGCATCATAGTAGCTGACAAAGTTGAGTTGGTTTTGAATCTGGCGTTTTTCCTGTTCAGTCAAGGGATGGTCTGCCAGCAGAGCAACGTTGTTTTGGGCTAGTTTCTCAAAGAAATTGTCCCATAGTTGTTCTTCTGTTTTTAGGTCTTCTCTATAAGTCCATTGGCTTTCACCAGTTACCAGCTGGTTAATCAGTTGTTTTTCTATTTCCAGTTCTGGTTTTACCTGCATCTATATTTCTCCTTCAGAGGTTTACATTCTAGTTATTATTATATCATAGTCCTATCAGAAAAACTTCCTCTCCCTCCCTACTTCAAAGCACTTTTGACCTTCTTCTTGGTGAGGAGGCGGTCGTTTTTGTTAGCTAGGGATTTGAGTCGGGCTTCGAGCAGGATTTTTCTGCCTGCTTCGTTTCGGGTGTAGACGAGTTGGTAGTTGCCTATGTGTGGTGCGACGGAGTCCAGAAAGAGCTGGGCATCTTCCTTGCGTTTTTCAAAGAGGCTAGGGACTACGAAATATTTGGACTGTCCGGCTGGGGCTTTTTGAGCTACTAACAGGTAGCGTTGATTGTCCACGGGTGCAAAGAATTCACCCAAGGTCTGAGAAAAGAGTTCCTTATCTCTCATACTGCCCCCCTTAAGATAGGCAAAAATGCTATAACTTTCCTTATCTTCCTCTACCTGCACGCGCGACTGGTCATCGGACAAATGCCCCATCTTTAGCATGGCATTACGAATACCTTCACCCGCCTGCCGTAGGCGTACATAAGGACTCTTGTAAAAGAAATAGCGAATCACGGTGTAGGCTAGAAAGAGGATGCTCAGTCCAAACAACCAGCGAATACTAGTTCCACGGACCCTAAAGATATAAAAGAGGAGATTGAGGGCCGTTAGCATAAAGGAATAACGGAGCCATTTTTCAGCATCAACAAGAGTGAGCAGAGGGATCTGCTTGCGATCTGTTGCTACCTCATTGACAATCTCTAGCTTATCCGCAACTACCAACGCCTCCTGCCATTTTTTGCGAAGGGTGGTACGGTCCTTGGACAATTCCTTGATTTTCTGATTATAGGCTTGAATCTTATTTTTCTTAAAGGGGGGTTTAGGGAAGTCCAAGCGATCCAGACCTGTCTCGATGGTATCCTCCTTATAGGATAAACCTAGAAAATGCTCCATACGACGAATTAGACTCAGTAAATCTTGATAGGGATTATCCTTCTCTACTTCCTCTTCATTTTCCTTTTCCCGCAAGAAAAAATTTTTTGTATAGGGTTTGATAGCGACCAGGTGCCAGATATTGCTGGTCTTATCTGGATGCCCTGGCCAGATACGGATAGCACGGCCCCGCATTTGATTGCTGAGCATAAAGCTTCCGACAAAACTTCCTAAGATGAGAGAGTTGACGCAAGGCGCATCCCATCCTTCTCCCAAGAGAGACTTAGTGCCGACCAAGACCTGGATGGCACCCCTCTGAAAGAGTTCAGTTACAGCCCCTACCATACCTTTACAGGTTGAGGGGAAACCTACCTGAAGATAGGCATCTGGATCTAGTTGACCAATAGCTGAGAAGGTCAAAGCGACTGTTGGCAAGAGTGCTTGGAGTTCCTCCCTAACACTAGTTGGCACGATAACCACACTTCCCGAAAGCACTGCTAGGGGAACAAAAATCCCCTGTTTCTGAGCACTTCGGCGAATAGTTTCAAAGTAGGGGAGTACACCTAATTGCGTGATCGGTGCTTGGTCATCTCCCAGATAACTAGCAAAATCCTTGCGGATATAGTCCGCCAAGACTAACTGTCTCAAGTCCTGACCTAGACTAGCATACTCGGTTTCAAAGATAGATGCGATGCCAGCCAGTTTTCCTAGAGATTGATTGAGGGTTTGGTCATTGGCCTTGGATTTTACCAAGAAGACCTGACGTTTTTCAATCAATCCTCTTGATTTCAATTCGGCTTCTATCTTTTTCTTTGTCCCCTGTGGATCCTCATACCAATCAGGTGTCTGATAGAGAAGGCCTTGCAAGAGGACTTCCAGCCAGTAGTAATTAAGAGCAGGCAAGCCTTCCGCCCCCAGTAAATCTCGTAAGTGCTTAGGAATTTCTAGCTTTTGAGCCTGTAGATAAATGAGGAGGGCTGATAGATACTTGGGATCTTCCAGGAGCATATCCGCAGAGATTTCCCCTTTGAGAACCTTGGAACTCTTAATCAACTCTTGAAAATCACGATCAACGACTAGTTGGCTGACATATTGCCACTTGGTGTCCTCAAATTCTTCCAGGCGTTTGTCTTCTTCCTTGGTTGGAAAACAGATATAGACAAAGTCCTGATGAGGGCAGAGGGTGTCTTCCTTGACTAGTTCTGGCACCGTGATTTCTTGGTCAATCTCGCCACACATCTGGAGATAGCGATCCCAGAGTTCTGGCTCACTATCATAGGGAGGGGTTGCGGTTAGAGAAATGACCTGCAGTTGCGGATATTTCTTACGGAATTCTTCTAGACTTCTCCACCATTCATTTCTCAAATGATGACATTCGTCCAGACAGAGGGTTTCAACGCCCCTTTCCTTGAGGCTGGCAATTAGGTCAAATCCGACAAAGTCTTCAACCTCACCGTTATCTTCTTGAGATTGGGCCTGTTGCATAGCACTGTGAAAAGCTTGGTAGGTAGCGATAGTGATTTGCTTCATGTCCTTAAGATTTTGAGACACGAGACTTGTGATCTGGTCCTCATCCTCTAAAAAGGCCTGGCGAATCCTATCCACCCATTGTTCCCGAATGGTAACCGTCGGCACCAAAACCAGAGCTGGCTTATCAAAGCGGGCAATCAACTCGATACCAATGGTTGTTTTCCCAGAACCTGGTGCTGCCACCAAGTGGACATGTCCATCTGCTTGATATTCCTGAAAGTTATCCAAGACCTGTCTTTGGTAGTTGCGCCAAGTGCCATTAAACTTCAATCCTAACATGATTTTCCTCATTCTAAGCTGCCATTTTCTTATTCCCATTTTACCATACTTGAGGAAAAGTCACATGAAGTACCCCATATAGTCTTTCTCCTTAAAATATGGTATAGTAGAATCATACTACTCAAGAGGAGTTTACATGTCACACGATAAAGAAATGAAAGCTGTTTCTCCCCTTCTACAGCAAGCAATTAATATTTCTTCCATCATCGGTGGAGTTGGTACTTTGATTTTCTGTATCTGGGCCTATCAGGCTGGCGTTTTGCATTCCAAGGAAACCCTATCTGCCTTTATCCAACAGGCCGGTATCTGGGGACCACCACTCTTTATCTTTTTGCAGATTTTGCAGACGGTTGTTCCTATCATTCCTGGTGCTCTAACCTCTGTGGCAGGTGTCTTTATCTACGGTCACATTATTGGAACTATTTATAACTATATTGGAATCGTTATTGGTTGCGCCATTATCTTTTACCTAGTTCGCCTCTACGGAGCACCCTTTGTTCAGTCTGTCGTCAGCAAGCGTACCTATGATAAGTACATAGGTTGGTTAGACAAGGGCAATCGCTTTGATCGATTCTTTATCTTTATGATGATTTGGCCGGTTAGTCCAGCGGACTTTCTCTGTATGCTGGCAGCTCTAACCAAGATGAGCTTCAAGCGTTACATGACCATTATCATCCTGACCAAGCCCTTTACCCTGGTCGTTTACACATACGGCTTGACCTATATCATTGATTACTTTTGGCAAATGTTCGCCTGATCACTAAAAAAAGTTGATCAAAAACTCAATTTTATACTCAATGAAAATCAAAGAGCAAACTAGGAAACTAGCCGCAGGTTGCTCAAAGCACTGCTTTGAGGTTGTGGATAGAACTGACGAAGTCAGTAACATATATACGGCAAGGCGACGTTGACGCAGTTTGAATTTGATTTTCGAAGAGTATTATCAGAAAATGAAAAAAATAAAACGCATAGTATCAAGGTTTTCAACACCTGATAGTATGCGTTTTTCTGATTGTAAAGTTTTTTTCTCAACCTCTTTTTGTTAAGCTTCTTTTTTCAATAGGAGAGAAACAAGGACTGATGTCGCAATCATCCATGCTCCTAGAATGATAAAGGTCATTCGACCATTCGTTGTTACTAAGCCAATTCCTGAAAGAACAAAAGGTGTTAAGGAGGCACCAAAACTACATCCCAAAACAGCATAGGAAGTTGCTTTGTTGAGGAGTTTTGCTGGAATTCTTTCAGATATCAATTGAAAGACAGTCGTCAGAGCGATGCTATAGGCAAATCCTCCTAAGACCGAACCTGCAACTACCACCCAGAGTGAAGGGGAAAGAGCGATGATGATTTGCCCAATTCCAAAGGTTACACCCGCAATCAATAAAAGTTTTTCCTTAAAGGCAGAGATGAGAAAAGAAAAGCTAATTCCCGCCAGAATCCCAATCAACTGCATGGCACTGAGTACCAGACTAGACAACTGAGCATCTCCAAAGCCTGCCTCAATCATGAGACTAGGAATACGGAAGGTAATGGCTGTATTGGTACATACAATGACTGCTGCTCCGACAGCTAGGAAGAAAATCAGCTGTAGCATGGAGCGAGTTAGTTTCGCTGCTTCTTCTGTCTTTTGCTTGGACTCATGAACTTCTTCTTTGTTATAAGGGACAAAGAGAAGGAAGAGTACAAGAACCACTAAACCTGCAGCATAGGCTAGGAAGGTTGCAGTCCACCCAAAGGCCAAAAGCTGACCAACTGTCAAGGTCAAGATAGAGGCTCCCACCACCTCAGCTGAACCACGAAAACCAAGCATCTGGATACGAGTCTTGCCATGGTACCGTTCACTGATGATAGAGATAGCCTTGGCGTTAAGCATCCCCACTCCAATCCCAAAGAGAAGACGAGTGGCAAAAACAAAGTAGTATCCCTGATACCAGAAGGGAGCTGTTCCACTGATTGATAAAATCAAAAGTCCCAAGGTCAACTGAAGTCGTTCAGGAAAAATCCGTTCTAAAACTCCATTTAAAAGGAGCATGGCCATAATCCCAAAGGATGGAAGGCTGACCAAGAGCTCGACCTGACCTGTCGAGTAGCCCTGATAATAGTCAAACATGGCTGGTAGGGCACTCGATATTGAAAATGATGTGATCAATACTAACGACAGGGAAAGTATACTCACTTTTTCCAAAAATTGTTTCATTTTATCCTCATTCATTATTTATGTTAAGTCAAAAGAGCTAGATATTACTCTAGAGATCAAAGATTTCTTTCATCTAGTCCCTATCACTCTTTTAGCAAAAAGGTCCTTTCCTATCATACACTGTTTCCCAAAAATTGGCAAGCAACTGATACTCAATGAAAATCAAAGAGCAAACTAGGAAGCAAGCCGCAGGTTGCTCAAAACACTGTTTTGAGGTTGTGGATAGAACTGACGAAGTCAGTAACAAATATACGCCAAGACGAAGCTGACGTGGTTTGAAGAGATTTTTGAAGAGTATGATTTATAAGTTCAACATAAAAAGTAGGACCATCAGACTCGGAGAAGCCTTGATGGTATCCTACTTTTATAGATTTTAGTAAACTATCTTACTTAGATTTTCAAGAATCGGCGCATTGAGATTCCTGAACCAAGTGAACCGATACAGATTCCAATGAGGAACAAAAGACCGATCATCAGTGGAATAAAGGTATCTGGGGTAATCAAGGATAGGTTTTGTCCAACCAAGGATGGGTTGACAGATTGGAATACTCGGTTATAGATAAAGTAAACCAGAACTGAGGGAAGAGCTGCTCCCAACAAACCAATAAAGGCACCTTCTAGCAAGAATGGGCCACGGATGTAGCTGTTTTTAGCACCAACCAAACGCATGATTTGGATTTCACGACTACGTGAAATGATAGTAATACGAATGGTATTTGAGATCAAGAAGACCGCGATGAAAATCAAGAGTCCTGCAATGAACAATCCCCAAACACGGATGAAGGAAGCCAACTTGAAGAGACGCTCCGTATTGGCACCACCGTCTTGAACCTCAGAAACTCCTTCGATTTTCTTAGCTTCTTCAGCTACTGGTTTCACATCACTTGGTGAATTGGTATCTACTATGTAGGCATCATGAAGAGGATTGGCATCTCCTTCAAAAACCTTCCACTCGTCACCCATGGTTTCAGTCAGCTTTTGGTACTGCTCTTCTTTACTTGAGAAAGTTACACTTTTAACAGCTGACATAGCCTTGAGGGCATCATAAACCTTGTGGTAGTCATTGTTAGTAACTGTTTGACCTTCTTTGACGATGGTTTCACTATTGTCTTCAACGTCTTTACGGACATAAACCATGACGCGGACGTTGTTTTCGATATCCGTTGCCAATTTTGCAGTATTAAAGATAACTGAGGCAAAAATTGCAACCAAGGTCAAGGTAATCATTACTGAACTGACAGCAGCAATGGTCATCCACCCATTACGCTTTAAACTCTTTAAAGCTTCGAATAGATGGCGGAAAAATCTACTAATCATCGTATCCGTACTCTCCTTTCGCTTCGTCACGAACCACACGACCATTCTCGATGGCAATGACACGGTGGCGCAAGGTATTTACGATTTGGCTGTTGTGGGTCGCCATCAAAACAGTCGTACCTTGGAGATTGATGCGCTCCAAGAGGTTCATGATTTCCCATGAGTTATCCGGGTCCAAGTTACCTGTCGGTTCGTCGGCAATCAATACCTTAGGATTGTTTACGATAGCGCGAGCAATGGCGATACGTTGTTGCTCACCACCTGATAATTCATTAGGGAATGAACGAACCTTATGCTTCAAGCCGACAAGATCCAAAACTTCCATAACACGTTTTTTGATATTGCGACGGCTTTCACCGACAACCTCCATTGCGTAAGCAATGTTCTCATAAACAGTTTTCTTTGGCAAGAGTTTGTAATCCTGAAAGACGACGCCTACGTTTCTACGCAAAAGCGGGATATCTCTCTTTTTAATCTTAACAAGATTAAAACCTGCAACCTGCAAACTTCCTTTTTCAACTTTAACTTCACGGTACAAGGCACGGATAAAAGTTGACTTACCTGCACCTGAAGGACCTACGATATAGGCAAACTCTCCTGGTTCAATGTTCACAGAGACGCCACGTAGGGCTGTTGTCCCGTTGTCATACTTTTTGACAACATCTCTCATTTCAATGATCGACATGTGACTTCCTTTCTTTTAACTAATACGCCATTTTAGATAGGCATCGATGAAACCATCTAAGTCTCCATCCATAACCTTATCTACCTGCGCAACTTCAAAACTAGTACGGTGATCTTTCACCATGGTATAAGGGGTGAATACATAGGAGCGAATCTGGCTTCCCCATGTGATTTCTTTCTTATCCCCCTTAAGGGCATCTACCTCAGCAGCTTTCTTTTCCTGCTCCATTTGATAGAGTTTTGCCTGGAGCATCTTCATCGCACGGTCACGGTTTCCGTACTGAGTACGGTCAACAGTTGATGCAACGACAATCCCAGTCGGAATGTGGGTCAAACGGACACCTGTTGAAACCTTGTTGACGTTTTGTCCACCTGCTCCACCTGAGCGGAAAGTATCCATCTTGATATCATCTTCTCGGATGTCAACTTCAATAGTATCATCCAACTCTGGCATAACTTCTACAGAAGTAAACGAGGTGTGACGACGCTTAGCTGAGTCAAATGGCGAGATACGTACCAGACGGTGAACTCCCATCTCTGACTTGAGAAGTCCATAAGCATTTGGCCCTTCAAAAGACAAGGTCACTGACTTAATACCTGCTTCATCACCTGCTTGATAATCCAAGATTTCAACCTTAAAGCCTTTAGCGTTACCATAACGAGTGTACATACGAAGAAGCATATCGCCCCAGTCTTGGGCTTCTGTTCCACCAGAACCTGGGTGAATCTCTAAAATAGCATTATTATGATCATAGGGCTCTGACAAGAGCAGAGTCATTTCATAGCTAGTCATCATCTGATCTAGCTCAGCTAACTTCTCCACCAACTCATCTTTAACAGACTCATCCTCTGCTAAAAAGTCTAGTAAGATTTCAGCTTCATCCTGCAACTCCTCCATCTTGTGGAAAGTATTGTAGGTATTTTTTAGTTCATTTAATTCTTGCGACGTTTTTTGGGCCGCAATATTATCGTTCCAAAAATCAGGTTCTGTCATTTTGTTTTCCAAAATGGCAATTTCTTCTTCTAACCCTTCGAGGTCAAAGAGACCCCCTAAAAGAAGCTAATTTTTCACGATTGGCGTCAATTTTTTGACGAATTTCTGAAATGTCCATATATACTCCTTTTTTGTATCGTTTTATTATACCATAATTTTTCTTATTTATCTAATCGGTGTTTTTTAAAATTTCTTATCAAAATATTTCTATTTGAAGACGAGAAGGCTATTCTCAATCATTTAGTGTGTGAGAAATCGAAAAACATCTCAGAGCTGATCAAGTTTCTTATCCAAAAAACATTGATTGATTCTCTGAGATGTATATAAATACTATTTTAAAAGAGAAGTATCTGACAGAGCTGAACGTAGCACCTAATCAGCTTTCTAGCAAAGCAACTAAGATCATTCTTTATCTGCCTTCAAAATCGGTTTTGTTTCAGCAGCTTCATCTTTTTCATTGACTTCTGCCGATTTTTCTTCCTTCTCTACTGGCTTATCAGAATCCTTCTTAGGCTTTTCTTGACTTCCCTGAACTTCTACTTTATCAGGATTCAAGCTCCAAATGCCATCTTGATTGACCTTGTAACCATCAGGTGTTGTTCCATTTCTCAATAAGGAACCATAGCTCCACTAATCGCAATTTATTTCAATACATTCACACTTACTTTCGATAAGCCTTTATACTATGGCTATACCACTCCTGCATTTCTTTTGATGGCGGAGTCATATAATCTCCATACATCTGGGTTAAAAAGGCATCGTAGTTCTTTGGAATAGGCACCATGCGACCTTCAAACTCTGTTAAAATCAGTTCTTTTAATGTTCCTGCTGGAAAGACTTCTTTCATTTTTTCTTTTCCAACTCCAATGGCTCCTTCATAAGCAGGATTGTCTGTCACACTATTTTTAACTAACTCATCTATTTTCTTATAGAAATATCTCGGATTAACTAGTCTGAGAGGATACCAGGTACACAAGCGAAGGAAATCTTTTAATTTGCTATCTCCGTGAACCGCACGTTCTTTTTTGATATAGGCAAGCTGACGCAAAGCAACATATTTATAGCTCTTATCAACAATACTTAAATCTGAAAATTGATCGATTGGAAAGACATCAATGAACAAACTAGTGTCATGGCGCTTATATTTTACGTTATCTTCAATTACAGTTGATGTATCTAAAATAGCTGCAAAATTATGGAAATACCATGAAGAGGTATCGTAAGAAAGAACACGATAAACAGGATGTTTGTCCTCCTCAATTGCTTTTAATAGACGCTCATAGTCTTTTCTATACAGTGAAATATCGATATCATCATCCCAGGGAATCATTCCCTTATGACGAACAGCTCCCAGCATGGTTCCATAGCTGAGGAAATAAGGAATATCATTTTTCTTACAAATTTCATCAACATAGTCCAAAATACCTAGTTGAATTTCTTTAATCTCATTTTTTTCTAAGTACTGCATTTAATCCTCCAATTTATAGGCTTCAAATTCGTGACTATAAAACTGTTTTTCTTTTGGTGGCAGAGTCATATAATCACCATAATACTGCTTCAAAATAGCATCATATTGTTTCGGTGCTGAAAGCATCAGATGTTCAAAAGGAACTTCAATTAACTCTTCAAAAACTTCTTTGGCAAAGACTTCTTTTTCCTTAAACTTGGAAGGAATAAAAGCAATATATTTACCATCTTTTACCCTATACTTTTGAATTTGCTGTTCAATTCGACTCGCAAAATAACGGGGAGAAATCGGACGAAAGATAAACCAGAAGAAGGAACGAATTAAGTCTTTTAACTTACTATCTCCATAAACAATATTCTTATGCTTACTGAAGGACAATAACTTAAAGCTTTCCAACTTATAGCAAACATCGATAACCTTAGTATCGTTGAAAGAATCCATTGGAAAAATATCAATGAAAATTCCAGAATCATAAGTTTTTGTATTTCTTGTATCCACTATTCTCGTTGTCGAATCTACAACCTTAATAAAATTATTATAGTAGTGATCATCAATTTCTAAGGCTAAAATCTTATATTTGGATTGTTCTTGATGAAATAACTGGATAAAACGTTCGTAGTTTTCACGTGTCATAGAGAGGTCTATATCATCATCCCAGGGGATAAAACCCTTGTGACGAATAGCTCCAATCAAGGTGCCATAATTGATAAAATAATCAATATCATGCTTTTTACAAAACGAGTCAATAAAAGCTAAAATATCAAGTTCAATTTGTTTAGCCTCTTCGATACTTAATCTTCTCATCTATTCCTCCTAAGATTTTTTAATACGTTTTTTGAGCGAGATGACATGACCTAAAAATTCATAAAAGATACTATCTTTGGTCCAAACGAGTAAACCAATATAGCTAAGAGCTGATAAGACCATGATAATCAACATATTGATTAAGAAAGGTAGGTTGATAACCATTTTGACCGGATAAACAAGATTAACTAAAAAGTAGATCGGAACAAATGTCAATGCGAAAAGAGAATAACGCACCGTATATTTGAAGATATGTCCTAGATTAATGAGCTTGGTCTTATGAATAAAGATAACGTAGAGCATCAGGAGAAAACTTTCCGATAACATCGTCGTAATCAAATAATACTCCGGTGTAATAATATTATTAAAGTAGAGGAGACTATCAAGAACTAGGTTCAGTCCACCAGCAAATAAGGTATAAACTGTAATTCTTTTTTCAAATCCATTTGTAAAGAGAATTTGAGAGCCTAGAATAGTATCTAAGGCAAGAATAATCGTGCGAAATGCAAAGAGAGATGTCAAGATGCCACCACCAATATACTTCTCACTACCGTATAAAAGGATTGCATTTGGCCCTAAAATCATCAATCCAAAACTAAGTGGAATGATGAAGAAGTTGAAAATGCGACTTCCTCGATTTACCAAATTTACATACTCTTCTTTTTTTCCAATACCTAGATAGTAGCTCAAGCGAGGAACACTGACTCCAATCGCACCCGTAACAACACCAGCGATAACTGTTACAATCCGTTGTGCCATCGTATAGTAACTGACATTCACATCAACTCCAGTTTTTACCAAAAAGAGACGATCCAGGAAGGTAAATAGCATATTGGCATTGGCAAAGATCAGCATGGCTGTCAAAGGAAGAAAAAGAGGTTTAAATTCTTCTAATGTAACCTTAACAAACTGAATATCTCTTTTAATCCAAAAATAACTAATGAGATAATTGATGAGAGTTGAAAGACTCATAATCAGTGTATAGATAACAATATCATGCTCATTTTTCACAAATAAAAAGATGGATACCAGCATGAGAATGCGAATAAATGCTGTTTTATAAAATAAAAAGCTATAATTCTCAAGCGCTTCATTCACCCATTCGATTGAGAAAATCTGAGCTATGAGTTGAACCCCCATTACCAAGAAGATTTTCTTAATAACAGGATTACTATTAAAGAACAAAGGATACGATAAAAGATAGACGGCACTTGTAATAATCGTACAAGCTACACACAAATAAAAAAGACTTGAAAAGACTTTATTTAATTCCTTCTTATTATCTTTTACATTACTAATAGCTCGAAGCCCGTAATTATAGACTCCATAGGTTGCAAAGGGCAAGAAAAAAGACAGAATGGTATCAACAGAGTTGAAATAACCATAGTCTGTTCGATCTAAAACACGCGCAACATAGGTACCCGTCAAAATTGGGAAAATAATATTTAAAACACGAATCCCCATATAAGCCAGGGCATTTAATTTTATACTTTTCATTCAATTTACCTCGTTGATTTATTATATCATAAAGTTAGTTAAAAAAACCTATTTGACTGGGAAATCTGTTCCTCAAGCCATGTTTGTCCTCCCTGACGAAACCTTATCCAAATTCTCTAGGAAATCTTTTCTACAGTATTCTGTCAAATCTGAATTTTTCCCAAAGACAAAGGAGGACCATTCGAGTCCTCCTTTGTCTTGGATAATTATCCCTTATTTATATGAATTATAGTGCAAAAGTAATCACACCTAAAACTGAACGGTTTAGATTTCTCACTTCTTGCATACTTTCTTCAAATTTCTTATAGCGAGTAACACCATATTCTTCTACGAAAAGTACATTCTCAAATGCTAAAAGATCTTTGATATTTTGCAAGTTAACAAACTGAACACCCTCAAGATTCAATTTGTATTCTGCTTGTAATTTATTCAAAATACGATTATCTGAACTTACAATTGCTAGTGGTTGACCTTGACACTTGTAACTCAATAGTTCAGAAAGATTTTCAAGAGTTGTAATAGTTGAAACGAAGTCTACTTGATAAGCAGAGAAATCGCCTGCACGATTAATAGTTGGGTTGAAGAGATAAACTAGAACATTCGCCATGATCACTAGGATGACACAGAGAATACCAATAATCACTAAGCGCAAAATCAAATTTTTCAAGTTAAAGCCAAGAGCAACTTCTCCATTCGGAGTCAATTCTTTAGAGTTAACTGTTTCAAGTTTTTCAATCTTAACGTCTGTATAGGTAGACTTGAACTTGTCAATCAATGAATCAAATTTGCTTTCAAGGAAATCATTTACTTCCTTACTTGGAGTTAAAATTTTAACAGTTACACCTGCATCATCAATCAATGGGTTAATCGTTAATTTTTTTGTCCAATAGTCACTTGCAGAATTCTTCAATGCTGTTTCTGTGGTATCTAAATCTTTTGCGATTTCCTTCATCTTATCAGAATCAACATCATTGAAAAGAAAGGCACCGTTTAGATTACCATCAATCAATTTTGCATAGAAGTCACTATAACCACCAACTTGATGATTCAAAATTGTTTTTGATGATGTTTCTGGAGCAGTTATCTTATAGGTGATATAAGTAGAATAACTAGTAGAATCTTTGACTGTATTTTTATTTTTAACAGCTTTTAAAGTAAATGGTACAGCTATGAGAGCAAATAAGGCTAGTAAAGCTAGCAAATTTACTTTACGTTTTTTATAAAGATTTGCGAACAAATCAGCTACAGAATAATGTTCAAACATGTATTTCCCCTTTTTTGATTAAGTGATGATTTTCTTTTGTAAGCATTTTTGCCACGAAAATGATAATAAGAACAATTCCCCAGAATTGCATTGTAAAAAGATTAAAGAAACTTTCTGAGAAGCTACTTCTAGGCATAAAGAATAAATTATTCAAGATTAGCAAAGATAATGCAAATAAGATTGTTCTTGAGCGATAAGCTACTTGCAGCATGGCTATAAAGAGCATACCAAGTAAGATACTTAGTAGAAATAGTCCCAACATACCATAATCAGTATACAATTCCATGATATAACTACTTCCAATACCATGGCCTCTTAAATATTCTTTATTTAGAACAAGATAAGATAAATTGTGGGCATAACTATTACTATCGATCGCTAGTTCGATACTATTTGTCGTATGTTCAAATGGTTTGGCGCCAAATATGATTCCGATACTACCTCTCGCAAAATAGTCAACAACCGGACCAAAAGTGAAATTTCGGAAGTCTCTATACGGAAGACTACTATTGTACAAGAATCCTCTCGCTAAAACTCCAAAACTAGTTCCTTGTTTATAAATGAAATCGAGTAATAAATCAAAAACTCCACTATGGGATACTTGAGCGTTATCACGAACATAGTTTAGTGCTCCCATCGCAAGCATGAGAACAGGTGTTCCAAGATAAATAGCCAATTTTTCTTTGAAACCAATCCATTTCCCTTTCTCCGTTTGTTCACGCATAAAGTAGTAAACAAAGGCGAAAATCAAACTCAGAATAAAGGGATTTCTGGTACCAATTACTAAGTGAATCAAGTTAGCCGCGATATAGGCAACTAAAACCATTGTCGCATGTGACTTTTTAGGTTTGGTTGCTAAGTAAACACACATGGCATAAACCGTGAAAGTCGATAAGATATAGGTAAAGTAGGGTAATTGACTTTCAAAATTTGCATAATAATTGTAATAAGAAGTTTGCAAACGGTATAGCAAGCGCTCAAATAGTCTAAGGAAATAAAATGGATAGGTGAGTAGAAATACACTCAATGACACAAAACGTAATTTTTTTATATAATTGACATTCACCGTTTTTTCTACTTTTACAGGAGCTTTGCTTTTTCGAACAAGATAATAATTGGCTATAAAACCACCTATTGTCAGTCCTAAAATAGAAACAATGACAACTAGGAAAGCAAATCGATAAGCAATTGGTTGGTAGGTGTCTAGCGCTCCATCTCTAAAATAATCAATGGTGGGTCTGGATACCAAAAATATAAAAATTGTGATAAAGAATATAAAGTGAATCAAATAGTATTTGATATTATTCCAGCAAAGTAGCAGACTGCTAATTAAGAGCAAAAGCAAAGTTGTCAGAAGTCCTACGTTGTTACTGGTAAACAAATAAGTGATTCCGCTTATTATGGTTACGATATAGCTTAGAATCGTAACCGTTAGCAACATTCGTTTGCCATCAACCATCTCAGCCCTCCTTTTCTAATTAATTTTTTTCGATTGCTCAATATTTTTAAACAATAATATTCTATACAATCTTACATTTACAAATAAGGCTAAAGCACTAATACGTCTTCCTTTCCTAAAAATGGTATTTTTAAAAATAGCAAAGGCATGTTTTTTTAAGTAGCCATAAATCCTTGGATAGTCTTTAAACTCTTTGAAATTCTCATCTAGAAGCATTTTATCCAAGATAAAGAAATGTGCATATGCCAGTCTAAAGAAAGCTACTTCTACTAAGTTTGGATATTCCTTAACGACTTCAGTATAAAATTTTTGATAAATATCAATGTAAGCTAAGTCTTTTTCCGCATATGGTTTGGTAGTAATGCTATCTCCTCGGTGGAAATAATAATAGTACGGTTTGGTATTCACAACATACTTTTTAGCTACTTTAATGAGATCAAAATGATAATAGGCATCTTCATAAATCAAACCTTTTGGAAAAGTTAACTGTGCTGCAATTTCCTTTTTGATGAGTTTGTTACAAATAGTACCAGGTATTTTCTCACCGATTAAATATTCTCTAAGGAATGTTTCGGTATCACATATAAAATAATCATCCTGGTTTTCAGTTTGCGGACTCTCACTATTGGCATAGACATTCATAACACCACAGCTGGAAACATCCGCATCTTCTTTGACTAATTGTTGGTATAAGCTAGCAATCATTTCAGGATGTATATAATCATCCGAATCTATAAAAATAACATAGTTTCCGTGAGCTTGCTTCAATCCATCATTTCGAGCTTGAGACAAGCCTTCGTTTTCCTTGTGATAAACCAAAACTCGTTCATCTTGTTCAGCAATTTGTTCACACAAACGACCACTTTCATCTGTCGCCCCATCATCAACTAGAATGATTTCGAGTTTTTGATAGGTTTGTTGCTGAATGGATGCTATTGATTTTTCAAGATATTGCGCCACATTATAGACTGGAACGATGACACTAATTAATGCAGTTTCCATGCTACTCCTCTATTAGTTTTTCTACTTGTTCAATTTGTTTAGCAATCGTAAATTGCTGAATAAATTGACTGGCTTCATTGACATTAAAGCTTGATGCAGCTGTCATGTAGTTATCAATTGCTTGAGCTGCTTCTTGATTGCTTTCAATGATTTTACCAAATCGTCCTTCCTGAGATAATTCTTCTGCTCCACCAACCTCGGTAGACACAAAGGGGACACCCAGACTCAAGGCTTCAACATAGACTCCAGGAAAACCTTCCTGTTTGGACATGGATAAAAGAACTTGCATCTTAGAAAGATACTGATATGGATTTTTTTGATACCCAAGAAAATGAACGTAATCCTCAAGTTGATACTCTTTGACTCGTTTTTTCAACTCCTCTTCCATGTCCCCAGCCCCTATAAAGTAGTGATGGTATTTCTTGCCTTGCTGGTGCAACAGTCGTATAACTTCTACTACTCGGTTAGAGCCCTTATTTTCTTCAATGCGGCCAATAGTGCAGATACTCTGAGGAGCTATCTCAATAGCAATCTTTTCTTTTGATTTTTCCAAAATACTTTCAAAATCGTAACCATTATAGACTGTTACTAATTTCTGTGAGTAATCTGGATAAACTTCTTTGATAGAATTGCTGGTTTTCTTTGAAATTCCTACTATCCTATCAGCAGCATCCAATTGTCGTCTATGAGAATCACGCTTCGAACTATCAGTTAAAAATTCTTCAATACTTCCATGAATCCAAGAAATCTTCTTCACTTCTTGTCGTTTAGAAAATAAAAGAGGAGGATTCATAATAGTAAAGGAAACCTCTACATCATAGTGATCTTTTATAAGTAAGCGTCTTGTTAATCTTGGGAAATAAATTCTCAATCTCCATAAAAGCGCTCTTAACCATCTTGGTTGACGATAATCTTGAAAAGCTTTTAAAATTCTCACATTTTCAGGCACAGGTTCGTATCCTTTATCAAAATGTTCCATTTCAAGGATATCAATATCATACTTTTCCGGATCCAAGTTTGAAACAATCGTAGAAAGGATTTTTTCGGCACCGCCTCCTAGGGAGAAAGACCACATAAAAAATAGAATTTTCTTCTTATCCACCATACTCCCCCATATATTCTCTATAACTCTTATCCATATCCGCTATAAGGGCATCGTGGTGAGGCACTTGCTTGTCAGCTGGTGGTGGTGTCATGTAGTCACCAAAAGCTGTGCTGAGATAGGCATCATAGCCAACTGGAATAGGCATTTCTGTTCCTTCGAAAGGTAGGAAGATGTTGTCTTCAAAAGCCTGAATTGGATACTTTTTCTTCATGTATCCTGGCCCTGAACATAATTCTGTAATGCCATCACTTTCGGCTGGTCCATACTTGGTCATTTCTTTCTCAGCCTTTTTCCAGATACGATAGCGAAGGGCTTTAGGAGTCAATCCTAGTAAAATGGTACTACCCCACTTCATGAGAGCTCCGTGCTTTTCTGGAATGGTTTGTGCACAAAAGAGAGAATAAATCAAAGCCCAACGTACCTGTTTCTTACGTTCAGCTGGGTTTTTAGGGTAGTAATCCAAGGGAAGAACATCCAAGGCCAAGCCGTGTGGTAGATCCAAATCCTGTTGATAAGGCTTGATACAAGTCGTCTCCTTGTCTCGAATAGTGATAAAGAGGTTGCGGTCAACAAAGTCTCTATCACTTTTTGACAGGAAGTAACGCTCGTCCGCATAACGAGACCATAGCTCTGCTAGTTTTTCATAATCCTTGCGAGGCATAAAGAAGTCTAAATCATCATCCCAAGGGATAAAACCTTTATTTCGTAGAGCTCCAATAGCTCCTCCACCACACAAATAACAGAGTAAATCGTGTTCTTTACAAAAGGCGACAAAATATTCAGCCATCTCTAGGCTACGAGCTTGAATTGCCTTTAAATCACTCATCTTATTCTCTCCCTCTTCTATAGAATACATCATTCTATTATACCATAAAAATAGTTTATAAATCCATCTTACCATGTGAAAAATCAAAGCCCAAGATCCCCATTTTCATAGGTACCTCAAGCTCTGATTCATTTTACATTTTATCTAAATCCCATTTGGGCCAATTTATTTTGGTAAGCTTTTTGGTCCACTCGAAGGGATTGACCGCCGTATACGTCAAAGTCGTCTACCCAGTCTCCAAGTTCTGGGACTGTCAATCTTTCAATACCATTCTGCGCTCCTTCAAGGACTGATAAACCGTTGGTCAATAAGAAGGTATATGGAAGGTTTGTAGAGGTCATGGCGAAAACTTTCCCGAGTGCTTCTGAGCCGGTGAAAAGTTTTGTAGGATCCTTAATCTGCTGCAAGACAGCTGTCATGACCTGCTGTTGTCTACGAGTACGGCCATAATCCCCTTCATCATCATCACGGAAACGTGCATAGTTCAGAAGAGTCGAACCATTCATCTGTTGTTTTCCAACTCGAATGGTTTGAGTCGGTGACTCAGTTTCCGTTGCATGCAAGTCATCGCCTACAGTCGCTTCTGTAACTGGAACCCCATTTAGAGTTGAAAACTGGGCATCAATAGTCACCCCGTCAGGGAAAAGCGTATCAATGGCTGTCGCAAAGGCTTGGAAATCGACAAGTGCATAATATTTGATGTCTAGATCAAAATTATCCTTGAGCACCTTGCGGACCATTTCAGCTCCTTGTTTACCTTCTTGTTCCCCTAATTCATAGGCCAAGTTTAATTTATGGTCGGTCTGTTTTTGACCATTGATGACTTGGCTATACCCATCAATATAGACCAAATTATCACGCATAAAGCTAACGAGCTTCAATTTTTTATTTTTGCCACTTACATTCAAAACCATAATGGAATCTGTCCGTGTTTCTGCACTATTCTGTCCAATACGGCCATCCGTACCCAAAATCAGAATATTAACCCCATCACGCGTATCTTGTCCATTGAAGACTTCAACCTGAGCAGCTTTGGCATCTTTGGGCCCATTTGAACTATTAGGGTTCGCCGATTGGAAGCCTTTTAAGAACATGACGATCATTCCTACTGCTACACAAAGCAATATCATCCCTAACCAAGCAAATAAGCGTTTAAAACGAAAACCTCTTTTTTTCTTTTGCTTCTTAGCTTTTGGAATCTTCGTTTCCAGTTGTTCTCCACTACTACGGCGACTAGAACGACTACGATTAGCATAGGTTGGCAGGTCGATACCAGAGTCTGAAAGAAGTTGTTCTTTGACTTCTGGATTGAAAACTTCTGCTGAATCTTTTTGACCTTCTAACTTGGCTTGTAAAAAGGCAAATTCTCTCTTTTCTTTCTCATTCAAATAATGAATGTTTTTCAAAAGATAGTCATATCTCAGTTTTTCATGATGTGTCAAAGGATTCTCTCTAGTCATTCCTTCTCCTTCCCTTTATCCTGTATGGTATAGATAGGATAAGCACCTAGTACTTTATACTGGATTCCAATCGTTTCTAGTTCTTTTTGAGCAAAATGGATCAGTTCTTTATCAGTATAAGCGACATCAATGATAAAAAAGTATTCGCCCAAGGCTGTTTTTAGGGGACGGCTCTCAATTTTAGTCAAGTCAATTCCACGCCATGCAAAGGTAGAAAGTGCTTTGTATAATGCACCTGGAAGATTATCTGGCAAGGTCAAAGCTAGACTCATCTTTTCAGAACCTGGACTCAAGGGGATTTGTGGTAAGTTAGGCCCCAAAACCCAAAAACGAGTAAAATTGGCTTCCATTTCTTGAATATCTTGAGCGATGAGTTCTAATCCATATTCCTCAGCAGAACTTCTTGGGGCAATGGCTGCAAATGGTTGATCAGGATGCTCAGAAACATAGCGCGCAGCGTAGGCTGTACTGGCAGTGACTTCTAGTTGCGCATCTGGATAATGCTCGTCAATAAATTTCTTCCCTTGTGCCAATGCTTGTGGGTGAGAAAAGATTTTCACTATTTTAGACTGTCCTGGTACTGCCATCAATTGTTGGTGGATTGGCTGAACAATCTCTGCCACAGCTTGAATGCGAGCCTGATGGAAAAGATAGTCCAGAGTCTCATGGACACTACCTTCAATGGAATTTTCAACCGGCACTACTGAATAGTCTACCAATCCCTGTTCATAGGCCTTGATAACGTCTGTAATATTTGAAAATGGCTCCAGTTCCTCATGAGGAAAAGCCGTTTGCACCACATGGTGCGAAAAAGATCCTTTGGGACCTAGATAGGCAATTTTCATATCAATTCCTCTATAATTTCCTCTGGGCTTAGCTTAGACACATCGATAACTTTACTAGCCACTTCCTCATACCAAGCCTGTCTTTCATTAAAAATCCCTGCCAAATCTTCCTTACTATTTTTTAGAAATAGCGGGCGTTGATTGTCCTTATCAGCTGAAATTCGCTGGTAAAGGGTCTCAAAATCTGCTTTTAGGTAGATATTCTCTGGATTTTGCTTGAGTAAGTCACGATTTTTCTGAGAAATGACCACTCCACCACCAGTAGACACGACTTGGTCCGTTTTTAGTAGGTCAGCCAAAACTTCTTCTTCTATCTGACGGAAGGCTGCTTCTCCTTTTTCTTCAAAGAAACGAGCAATTGGCATCCCCAGTCGGTCTTCAAGCAAGGCATCCATGTCTACAAAGTCAGGATCTAATCCTCTAGCAATAGTTGATTTTCCTGCACCCATAAAACCTAGTAAAACCTTAGCCATGAATCAAAGTCTCCAAATCATCAAAGAAGCTTGGGTAGCTAGTATTAATGGCTTCTGCACGATCCAATTCAACCTCTCCATCTGCCACTAAAAGCGCTGCAATGGCTGTCATCATGCCGATTCGATGGTCTCCAAAGGTGTTGACTTTGGCTCCATGGAGGGCAGATTTCCCTTTGATTATCATTCCGTCTGTTGTAGGAGTAATAGCTGCCCCCATGCTATTTAAAGCATCTGCAACAACCTGAATACGGTCTGTCTCTTTGACTTTAAGTTCTTCAGCATCTTTGATAACCGTTTTCCCCTGAGCTTGGGTTGCAAGGAGAGCGATAATAGGTAGTTCATCAATCAAACGTGGAATCAAGGCTCCACCAATTTCTGTTCCCTTCAAATCTGAAGTTTCAACAGTCAAGATTGCAGACTTAGCCACTGGATCAATATCAGTAATCTCTAATTTGCCACCCATAGCACGGATAACATCAATAATCCCTGTACGAGTTTCATTAATACCTACATTCTTAAGTACCACACGAGAATTAGGAACAATCAAACCTGCCACCAACCAAAAGGCTGCACTCGAAATATCTCCAGGTACGACAACCGTTTGTCCATTTAGTTTCTGTGGTCCCTGGACAGTGATTTTCTTACCATCGACACTTAAGTCTCCACCAAATTGACGCAGCATATCTTCTGTGTGGTTACGAGTGCACTCCTTCTCAATGATGACTGACTGACCCTGAGCCTGCAAAGCCGCAAAAATCAAGGCAGACTTGACCTGAGCGGAGGCGATTGGCAATTCATAATGAATAGGTGTTAAATTTTTTGTACCTTTTAAGTGCAATGGTGGCAAGTCTCGCTCTGTCTGACCAGAAATGCTAACTCCCATTTTTTTCAAAGGAAGGGTCACACGGTCCATAGGACGTTTAGAAAGACTGTCATCTCCAAACATCTCTACTTCAAAGTCTGCACCAGCAAGTACACCTGAAATCAAACGAATAGAGGTCCCAGAATTCCCCATATCGAGAGCGTTCTTAGGGGCTTTCAATCCATCCATCCCAACACCTTGAATGGTAACGACACCGTCTTTATCCTCTATCTCAACACCGAGGTCACGAAAAACTTGCATAGTTGATAGAACATCTTCACCACGTAAGATATCATAAACCTTAGTCTCACCCTCAGCTAAGCTCCCAAAAATGATAGAGCGATGACTGATGGACTTATCCCCTGGTACTCGAATGCTACCATTCAAATGCTTAACGTTTGTTTTTAACTTCATACTAGACCTCATACTGACAATACTTTTTCTTATTTTATCATAAAAAGTCAGAAATTTCTTAAAAATTCCTGACTTTATGAGGTAAATTCTTATTTTAAAAGTTCTGAAATTGGTTCAAAAACAATTTTTTCAATATCAGAAAGGTAGATAGAAAGTTGTTGCTGTTTGGCAAAGAAAGCCGATAAAAGAGCGTTGCCCTGGATCAACTTGCCAAAAGATTCCATTTTTTCTTGGAAAGAAGCGTCGGGCATTTGACCAGTTTGGGCCATGACTTGGATTTCATGCTGAAAAGCAATATAATCCGCAAAAATCTTGCTAGCTTCTGCATCGGCTTGGATAGCATCTCTAGCTTCCTTAACCGCCTTGTATTCTGGCAATTCGCGTAGTCCACGACTAAGTTCGTTTGCACTATCGTAAATATTTGACATAATTGTCCTCCTTATTTAATAACAACTGTGTAGTTCGTATTTTCTGTAATGACTTGCTCAGCACGTTTTAAATCCTGAGCATTCTTAAAGGAAATTTGCAGAATCCCGTGAATATCTTCACGGTTTTCCTCATTGATATGGATATTGACCAAGGAAGTTCCTCTTAGCAATTCCAAGATGCGCAAGATAACATCTTCCTCATCGGGAACATCGACATAGAGGTCATAAGAACTGTCAACACCGCCACGTTTATGGATTTCCATAGCTTGGCGTTGCTCACGCGCTTGATTGAAAAAGTTCCAGATTTGGTTTTCGTCACCCTTGCTAATAGCTTGTCCAACCTCGTCTAAACGTCGCTTAAAATCCTCGATGCGTTCAATAATAGTCTCTCGATTGGATAAGAGGATAGAAGTCCACATGCCTGGCTCACTTTCGGCGATTCGAGTCATATCACGGAAACCACCTGCCGCAAAACGTCGGGCCATCTCATGCTCTTCAGCATAACTAGCAGTTTGTTCCATCAACCCTGATGCTAAGATATGTGGAAAATGACTGATCTGAGAAGTCACTCGGTCATGCTCTTCAGCATCGATTTCAATGAAACGAGCGTGCAGACCTGATAGCAGGTCCTTCATTTCTTCAAGCGTGTCTGGAGTCGTTAGGCTCGAAGGTGTGAAGATATAGTAGGCATTTTCAAAAAGATTAACATCGGCAGAAGCCGCTCCTGTCTTATGACTCCCTGCCATAGGATGAGCTCCAACAAAGCGAACAGGCTTATCTGCAAAACAGTTCTCAGCTGTAGCCACGATAGCTGACTTGGTCGATCCAGCATCAGAAATAATGACACCTTCTTTTAGTTCCAAAGTTGCCAATTCTTGTAAAAAAGCAATGGTTTGCTTGATTGGCAGGGTAAGAATGATGACGTCTGCAAGTGGAGCAAAACTGGCAAAATCATCCGTCGCACGATCAATCATTCCTCGCTCCAAAGCAATATCTCTAGATGCATGACTACGATTGTATCCCAAAATCTCATAATCAGGATGATCCCGCTTGATTCCCAGTGCCATGGAAGCACCAATCAAACCTAGTCCTGCGATATAGATGGTTTTTGCCATAAGAACTCCTTAATAATTCTTTGTATACTCCCGATGTTTAGCAACAGCTTCTTTTAATTCCTCCAGATTATCAGAAGAGAATTTCTCTAGAATTTCTTGGGCCAAAACTGTTGCTACGACTGCTTCCATAACAACACCTGCTGCTGGAAGAGCGGTTGGATCACTTCTCTCCACCGTTGCCTTATAAGGCTCATGGGTTTCAATATCAACGCTCATCAATGGTTTATAGAGAGTTGGAATTGGTTTCATGACCCCACGAACAATAATCGGTTGACCATTGGTCATACCACCTTCGAAACCTCCAAGATTATTGGTCCGACGAGTATAGCCATCTGCTTGTGACCAGAGGATTTCATCCATGACTTGGCTACCCTTGAGATAACCTGCTTTAAAACCAAGACCAAACTCCACACCCTTAAAGGCATTGATGGAGACAACCGCTTGAGCTAATCTTGCATCTAGTTTGCGATCCCATTGGACATAGGAACCAAGACCTACTGGAACGCCACCGACAACTGTTTCGACAACACCACCGATGGTATCTCCATCACGTTTAATCTGATCAATATAGTCCTTGATTTCCTGCTCACGTTCTTGGTTAACGATAGAAACTTCTGACTGGGCAGCTAGTTTTTTGATCTCTGCGACTGTTAAGTTTTCTGGAACATCGATTTCCTTGCCACCAAAGACAACAACATGGTTGGCAATTTCGATATCAAGCTCAGCCAATAGACGTTTAGCCACGGCCCCAACTGCTACTCGCATGGTCGTTTCACGGGCAGATGAACGTTCCAGAGAATTTCGCAAATCATCAAAGCGGTATTTGATACCGCCTACCAAGTCAGCGTGACCTGGGCGAGGATGAGTGATTTTTCGTTTACTTTTAAGTTTGTCTTCAATATCCTCGGCAGACATAATATCTAGCCATTTTTGATGGTCTTTGTTAATGACATCCATGGTAATGGGAGCCCCTGTCGTCTTCCCGTGGCGAACACCAGAAGTAAAGACAACTTGGTCGCTCTCGATCTTCATGCGTCCACCACGACCGTAACCACCCTGGCGACGTTTGAGATCCTCATTGATATCATCGGCAGTCAAAGGAAGACCTGCTGGAACCCCTTCAATAATTGCTGTCAGACGAGGACCGTGTGATTCTCCTGCTGTTAAATATCTCATACATTCTCCTTATTTTACTAGGTAATCTTTCATTTCTTCGAGTGAGACGGGGTGAATCCTTGCTGAACCAAGCTCTGGTACCAGAACTAATTTCATGGTGTTACCACGCGCTTTTTTATCATGAGTCAAAGCCTGATACAGCTTATCAACATCCCAGTTTTCATAATCCACAGGAAGCCCAAATTTCTGACACATTTCTCGGATAGACTGAGTGATTCCAGCTGGCATAAGGCCTTTTTGTTCGGCTACCTTAGAAACCTGAACCATTCCCATCGCTACTGCCTCACCATGCATGACACGTCCATAACCAGCAGTTGCTTCAATAGCATGGCCGATTGTATGACCAAAGTTGAGATATAGACGAATGCCATTGTCTAATTCATCCTCAACTACCATCTTGCGTTTCACCTGGCAAGAATGCTCAATCAAACTTTCTGAATGCTCCAAAATACTCTCTACAGAACCATCCATTTCAGATAATAAGTCCCAGAGTTCTGGATCTTCAATTAAGCCATACTTGATGACTTCACCCATTCCTTCAATCAACTCTCGTTTACCTAGGGTTTCAAGAACGGTTGGATCAATCAAAACGCCGTCTGGTTGGGCAAAAGTTCCCACCAAATTCTTAGCAAAAGGAGTATTCACTCCTGTCTTACCACCGATTGAAGAGTCGACTTGAGCAGTCAAACTGGTCGGAATTTGAACAAAGTGAATACCTCGCATATAGGTTGAGGCTACAAAGCCAGCCAAATCACCAACGACACCACCACCTAAAGCTACGATGCCGTCACTGCGAGTCAAGTCTTGCTTAACTAGAAATTCATAAGCCTTTTGAACTGTGGTTAGATTTTTTCGCTCTTCACCCTCTAGAAAGTCAAAAACTGCCACTTGAAAACCAGCATCCTCTAGGCTCAATTTAACTTTTTCTGCATAGAGAGAAGCCACATGGTTATCGGTAATAATAACGACTTTTTGCGGTTGCCAAAGTTCCCGCAACCATTTTCCTGCTTGAGACAAGCATCCTTTTTCAATCTGAATATCATAAGGATGGTGGGGAAGGTCTATTCTGATTTTCATAGCAGTTCTCCTTTTTTCATTTTTGATACTTTTGTTTTAGTAATTCCCAGATTTGATCGGTTGGCATTTCCTTGCCAGTCCATAACTGAAAAGCTTCAGCTGCTTGGTAAAGCAACATGGCTAGGCCATTAACAGCGTGATTGCCCTGGTTTCTTGCCCACTTTAAAAATGGTGTCTCAAAGGGTTTATATATCACATCAGCTACCAAAAGCTTCTCTGGTAAAAGGACACTTGCTGGGATTGGCAGAGATACTCCATCCATACCAACACTAGTCGCATTTACCAGTAAATCCGAATCAGTTATCCTTGCTTGCAGTTCAGAAACATCTTCTAAAGCAAATAAATCTACTTTAAACCCTGTTTCATTTTGTAATTTTTCTAAGTAAGGTCTTGTTTTTTCTATTGAAGCCGAACGTACAAAGACAGAAACCTGACTGACTCCATCCAAGATTGCCTGCGCCAAAATTGCCTTGGCTGCACCGCCTGCTCCTAACAAGACCATTCTTTTCCCAGATATTTTAAAAGAAGGCAAGCTCTTAAAGAATCCCTTGCCATCTGTGTTATATCCGATTAAAGTTCCCTCTCGATTCACCACTGTATTGACAGCACCAATCAAACGAGCTTCTTCACTCAATTGATCCAAATAAGGAATCACCTGCTCCTTGTAGGGCATAGAAAGATTGATTCCAAACATCTGGTAACGACGAATGTTGGCAACTGTTTCTGCCAAGTCTGTCGCTTCTACTTCCCAAGCAAGATAAACCCCATTGGTATTGGTTGCCTCAAAAGCTCTGTTGTGAATGAAAGGTGAAATGGAGTGTTTGATAGGATTGGCGACTACAGCTGCTAAACGTGTGTAGCCATCAATCTTCATTTAGTATCTCCCGAATTTTTTTCATGCTAGAAAGTGAAATCTGTCCTGGAGCACTGGCTTCGTCCAGACTCGCAAAAGACCAGCTAGAACCCGTCACATCTGAAGTGATACGAGAAACCTTACCCATTTTCCCCATAGAAATCGTCACATATTCTTGTTCTGGGTTCAGTGTTTTAAAGCCACGTGTAAAGTTCATAAGGTCCAATACATCTTGTTCTGTATGAGCCATAACCGATACTTTAACCACTTTGGGCGTTAGGCTGGTTAGCTCGGATAAGATTTCCATCATATTCTCTGGAGTTTCTTGGAAATTATGATAACTCAAGACTAGATTTGGAAAATCAAGCATCTCTTCAAAAACATCCTTGTGAGAAAAATACTCAAAATCGATATATTCAGGTTGATAGAGTTGAGCTACATCTTTGATAATTTGTACATACTCCGCCGAATCCAAATCGATCTCGCCTCCCTCAGCACGAGTACGTAGGGTGAAGAGGAGTTCGCGACCTGCAAATTTTTCAAAAATAGCTGGAGCTACCTGTAAAATAGCTTCCTTTGGTAGGAAGTCGGCACGCCACTCAATGATATCAGCATCGATATACCGCATGGCATCGATTCCTTGCGCCTCTTCTAAACTCTTTGGCATTACTGAAACGACTAATTTCATTTAGTTACCTTCATGCTAATCACCTTAAGGTAATTACTACTTTCATCTTTTTCATTGTAGACAAAGTCTGCTGGAAGTCCATATTTATTAAGAACCTGGTACTTTCTTCCTGCAAATCCTTTGTCGATTTGTTCTATAAATTTTTGACGGGAAACATTGGCAGCATTAGTGCTAGCAATGATTATACCTCCCGGATTTAAAATCTCTAAACTCTGGGAAATCAACTTATGATAGTCCTTAGCTACAGAGAAAGTTTGCTTTTTATTACGGGCAAAGCTAGGTGGATCAAGAACGATCACATCATAAGACAAGCCCTTACGTTTAGCGTATTTAAAGTATTCAAAGACATCCATAACAATGAAACGATGACTGTCAAGACTGAGTCCATTGGCATGAAAATGAGCTTCTGACAGTTCTCTTGAACGTTTGGCTAGGTCTACAGAGGTTGTTTCACTAGCTCCTCCCATTGCTGCAGCAACTGAGAAAGCTGCTGTATAGGAAAACATATTAAGCAAGGATTTCCCCATAGCTAAACCATCCACCAAGCTACCACGCACTTCATGTTGGTCCAAGAAGATGCCTGTCATAAGACCGTCGTTCATAAAGACTTGATAGAGAACTCCATTCTCAAGAACTGTAAAATTTTCTGGTGCTTCTTGACCATAGATATGGGCAGACTCATAGTCTAGACCTTTAAAACGAATCTTTTCATAGGCACCTAAGACTTCAGGGAAAACCTGAGCAAAAGCTGCTAAGATCTCTTGGCGAAGTCCATAGATATAGGAGTTATACCAGGAAAAAACAACATAATCTCCGTATAGGTCCAGAGTCATTCCACCAAAGCCATCGCCTTCTTGATTAAACAAACGAAAGGCAGTTGTCAACTCATCTTGATAGTAAGAAGAACGTTTTTGTTTGGCTTTTTCAAACAAACTTTCAAAGAATTTTTGGTTAAAAGAAAGCTTCTGGTTCGTTACAAACCAACCAATCCCCTTATTTTGACGAGATAAATAGGCCTTGCCCAAAAACTGCTTGTTTTGACTAAATAACTCAACTTCTTGATCAGTTTCAGATAGTTCTGGAAAATCAATTTCCTCCAAAAGTACTAGACCTTGGTTTAGTTTTTTTTCAACACGTCTACTGACGAATACTTTATTCATAAATACTATTATAACAAATTTTGTGACAATTCACAAAATAGAAACTATTGATTCATCCATCATCTTGCCCTATCTGAGAGAATTTTTCCTCCCATTAGTCCTACTATTTTTCTTTTATAGTATTTCAACACTTCCAGTTGAAAAATAGACATAAAATTCAAAGAGTTTAATTACAACGCAAACGTTTGCGTATTCATTAGCTTTATGCTACAATAATTCTCATCACTGTAAGTAAGAGGATCAACTATGAAGAATCAAACCCTAATGCAATATTTTGAGTGGTATCTGCCCCACGACGGTCAGCACTGGACACGCCTAGCTGACGACGCTGAACACCTAGCCAACTTAGGTATTAGTCACATTTGGATGCCACCTGCTTTTAAAGCAACAAATGAAAAGGATGTTGGTTATGGCGTCTATGACTTGTTTGACCTTGGAGAATTTAATCAGAAGGGTACTGTACGTACCAAGTATGGCTTTAAAGAAGACTATCTTCATGCCATCCAAACTTTAAAATCTCATGGGATTCAACCAATGGCTGATATCGTCTTAAATCATAAGGCAGCCGCTGACCATTTAGAATCTTTCCAAGTAATAGAAGTGGATCCAGAAGATCGAACTGTGGAACTAGGAGAACCTTTTACCATCAATGGCTGGACTGGTTTTACCTTTGATGGACGACAAAACACCTACAATGACTTCCACTGGCACTGGTACCACTTTACTGGAACTGACTACGATGCTAAACGCCGTAAGTCTGGTATCTATCTGATACAAGGTGATAATAAAGGCTGGGCTCATGAGGAATTAGTCGACAATGAGAATGGCAATTACGACTATCTTATGTATGCCGATCTAGATTTCAAACATCCTGAAGTGATACAAAATATTTACGACTGGGCTGATTGGTTTATGGAAACGACTGGCGTAACAGGTTTCCGTTTGGATGCAGTTAAACACATTGACTCTTTCTTTATGCGCAACTTCATTCGCGATATCAAAGAAAAATATGGCCAAGATTTCTATGTCTTTGGAGAATTCTGGAATCCAGACAAGGAAGCAAATCTGGATTACCTTGAAAAGATTGAAGAACGCTTTGATCTTGTCGATGTTCGCCTTCACCAAAATCTCTTTGAAGCAAGCAAGGCTGGAGAAGACTATAATTTGACAACCATCTTTGAAGATAGTCTGGTGCAAATCAATCCAGAAAGAGCTGTAACCTTTGTCGATAACCATGATACTCAACGTGGCCAGGCTCTTGAATCCACTGTTGAAGAATGGTTTAAACCAGCAGCCTACGCCCTCATTCTTTTGCGAGAGCAGGGGCTCCCATGTGTCTTTTATGGAGACTACTACGGTATTTCTGGTCAATATGCTCAGCAAGATTTCAAAGATGTTCTTGACCGTTTGCTAGCTATTCGAAAAGAGTTGGCTTATGGAGAGCAAACGGACTACTTTGATGACCCTAATTGTATCGGTTGGGTCCGTTCAGGAGCTGAAAATCAATCGCCACTTGCCATCGTGATTTCTAATGCTAAAGCAAACTCTAAAACCATGTTCGTCGGTCAAGAATGGACTGACCAAACCTTTGTTGATTTACTAGGAAATCATCCTGACCAAGTAACGATTAATGCTGAAGGTTATGGAGATTTCCCAGTTACAGAACGCTCGCTTAGTGTATGGGGACTGGCTAACTAATCAATTAATACTCTTCGAAAATCTCTTCAAACCACGTCAGCTTCCATCTGCAACCTCAAAACATTGTTTTGAGCAACCTGCGGCTCGCTTCCTAGTTTGCTCTTTGATTTTCATTGAGTATAAAACACACAAAAAATGCCCACAAGCTAGATTTTCTTTCTAGCCTGTAGGCATTTTTTCTATTATCAATACTTAAAATTAGTCTTTCCAAAGATCCATAGCATTTTGAAAATCTGCAGAAACTTGAACATTTTGAGGATTAGTCGCTTCTCTCTCCTGACGCTTGGCCTCTACCTGGACTACACTCTTAATGCCTTCATGACGCCAGTTTCTTAGGATAGCTTGGATGTACTTCCAATTTGGTTTTCCATTCAAAACAGCCTCACGTAGGGCTTCTTTGATCAGGTCCACACTGGTTCTGTCTTCTTTCAAACTCTTTTCTAAATCTTCGATTTCAAAAGGACTTAAGAGACGACCTAGCTCTTGTTGGAAGGTTTCCACCAAGTCTTTCAAATCATTTTTAGCGGGTAGCACTTGGCTAGGTTCTTGCTTTTCAAAAAGTTGGTCTAAGCGCTCTAAAGCTAAAGTCGCATCAAAAATCACTTCTATCTCACCATTGAGTTCAATGGTTCGGTATTGAAGTAAGCCTTTTTCTGTCAAGCGCGAAATCGCTTGATTGACTTCAAAGACTTGCTTTCCAATTTTCTCAGCAATCTGGCTTGGGGACAATTCCCCTAAAGCTGTTGTATTTTGTAGGTAAAAGAATTGCCAAACTAAGAAATCATCGCTTGATGAAAACAGTTGATTGTAGTTTAAGAGCAGAGCACTTGGTAGCACCAAGTTCCCTGATTTGAAAGCATCTAAATATGTCATAATTCCTCTTATAAATATCCAAAATGAGACACATCTTCTTCTGCACTCTTCCACTCAAAAGGCGTTTCTTGGTAAACTGCATAATTTACCCAGTTACTGAAAAAGAGAGCTGCTGAGGAACTCCAACGCATACAAGGAAGTTCATGGATGTCATCATTTTTGAAATAATTTTCTGGTATATGGGGATCTAAACCAGCATCTAGATCTCTAAAATATTCCTTGGCTAGCGTATCACGATCATACTCCAAATGCCCAAAGCTATAAACTTCTCTTAAATCTCGGCTTGCAAGGATAGAGATTCCCACCTCTTTTCCAGATGCTAAAATCTCTAGATTGGTTTTATTTACAATGTCTTCTTTGAGAATTTCTGTGTGACGAGAATGAGGAGACACATACAAGTCATCAAAACCTCTCAACAAAAGATGACCTTCTTTTAAAACATCCTGAGGATAAATTCCCGAAAGCTTTTGAGCCATCTGGTGTTTATCTACGCCGTAACGATAGTAGAGGCCAGCCTGTGCTCCCCAGCAAATATGCAGGGTTGAAAAGACATGTGTCTTTGACCAATCGATGACCTGAGTAAATTCCTCCCAATAGTCCACTTCTTCAAAAGGAAGATGCTCAACCGGCGCTCCTGTGATAATCAAGCCATCAAAATACTGGTCTTGAACTTCCGAGAAGGTCTTATAAAAAGTCTCCATATGCTCAGAACGAGTTGTTTTCGACTGATGACTTTCCATATATAAGAAATCAATATCTAACTGCAAAGGAGTATTAGCTAAATGTCGTAAAAGCTGAGTCTCTGTAACCATCTTCTGTGGCATCAAGTTTAAAATCAGAATTTTCAGTGGTCGAATATCCTGATGAGCCGCCCTCTGGTCATCCATGACGAAAATATTTTCCGTTCGTAAAATCTCAACTGCTGGTAATTTTTTATCAATTCGAATCGGCATGGAAATCTCCTTACTGTATCAATTCTAGGCTCAAACGAACATACAGTCGTCAAATGAAAAATCAGCTGACGAAAGTCCTTCCCTTTATTATACTGTAAGAAGATATAGTTTTCAATTATAGTTTTTCTCTAACTAGATATAGCCTTTTTTTATATCAGATGAAGAGAAAACAGCCCTAGGGACTGTTTTTCATTAATAATGCATAAGCACTTTATAATCGTAATCTCCGATAGCTTCGCGACCTTTAAGCTCATCAAGCTCAATCAAGAAGGCACAACCAGCTACGATACCACCAAGTTTTTCAATCATTTCGATGGTTGCTTTCACAGTACCACCTGTTGCCAAAAGGTCATCTACGATGAGAACACGTTGACCTGGTTTGATAGCATCTGCGTGCATAGTCAAAGTATCAACACCATATTCTTTTTCGTAGTCAGCTGAAATGACTTCGCGTGGCAATTTTCCTGGTTTACGCACAGGTGCAAAACCAATTCCCAACTCAAAAGCGACTGGACATCCAACGATAAATCCACGCGCTTCTGGTCCTACGATCATATCGATCTTTTTATCAGTAGCATATTGAACAATTTCACGAACAGCATAGCTGTAGGCATTGCCGTTGGCCATCAAAGGGCTTATATCACGGAATGTAATTCCTTCTTGTGGATAATTTTCAATACTTGCAATGTAATCTTTTAAGTTCATAGCATTTCTTTCTTTTTAAGTTTTTACTCCCTATTATACCATAAATCTTAGAAAAGAGAAATAGAAAGAAACCCTGGAAACTGAGTCCAAGGCTTCTAATCAGATCTATAACTATTGCTCGTTTAATGAACTCTTGCCTTCTTTTTGCTTTTAGATTTTTGATTGCGTTGACGATTTTGTTGGATTCGCCACTCTCGCTCAAAGTAGGACATGGTTTCAAATACTCTTCGCGGTAAACCGACATCCAGCAAATAGATTGGGATTTTCAAAACATTTGCTTGCTTTGCAGTCGAAAATCTACTTCGTAGACGATTCCATAAAGAATTGGGTTTTATAAAATCCTTGTCATAAAAATGAACTTCAATAGTATAAAAATCCCTTGAACTTCTACCACCCTTGATTCTCATAAGAGAAAACGTTTCTACCTGCCCCCAGGAATAAAACTGCCAATCTTTTTTAGGATGTGGCTTATAGGAAAAACCTTGGGCCGTACATTTCAAATACTCTTTATCTGAAAAAAGAAGTCGCAAACGTTCATACAAAATCCATCCAACAATGATGATTAAGAATAAGACAAAGAGTCTTAATGCCACCAATCCCACAGGTGCCTCCTTGGGATAGGTCATCATAAAAAATAGGATCCAAAGAAGAAAAGATAACTCAACTAAGCAGAGAAGAATAGTCCAAATGATTTTCTTACTGCTCCATTTGATAATTTTTTCTTCCATTAAACCAACTCACTTAAATATTCATAGCGTTCATATTTTTCAAGCAAGGCTTCATTCTTTTCATCTAACTCTTTTTGAAGAGTAGCTAGCTTCCCAAAGTCCGAGCCATTGGCCTGCATTTCCTCTTCAATGACAGAGATACGGTTTTCCAAGGCTTCGATATCACTTTCAATACTTGCCCACTCCTGCTTTTCTTGGTAGGTCATGCGTTTCTTCTCTTCACGGACTTTGACGACTTTTTCCTTCTCAGCCTTTTGAACTTGATTTGTCGCTTCTGCTTCGAAGGCTTTTTCATCTAGGTAGTCGGTATAATGCCCAAAGAAAGGACGAATGCTACCATTCTCAAAAGCAAGAATCTTAGTCGCAACCTTATCAAGGAAATAGCGATCGTGACTAACTGTTAAGACAGGCCCTGCAAAGCCTTGCAAGAAATTTTCTAGAACTGTTAAGGTCGCAATGTCAAGGTCATTTGTCGGCTCGTCCAAGAGAAGCACATTGGGTTTTTCCAAGAGCAATTTGAGGAGATACAGGCGTTTCTTCTCTCCACCTGACAGCTTCTCAATCAAGGTACCGTGCGTTGAACGAGGGAAAAGGAACTGTTCCAATAACTCCGCGATAGATGTCGTAGAGCCTCCGCTAGTTTTAACCTCTTCTGCCACTTCCTGCAAGTAATTAATAACTCGCTTGCTTTCATCCAGACCTTCGATTTGTTGAGAGAAATAGGCGATGCGAACCGTCTCACCGATGATAACCTCTCCTTCCGTTGGCTCAAGACTTCCCGCAATGAGATTGAGAAGAGTTGACTTACCAACACCATTGTCCCCAACGATTCCGATACGGTCTTTGGCTTGAACCAAAAGGTTAAAATGTTTCAGAATCGGCTTGTCGTCATAGGCAAAGGAAACATCCTTAAACTCGATAACTTTTTTTCCGATACGGCTAGTTTCAAAATTCATGCTCAAGTCTGTCTCAACACTAGTATCAGAAATCTCCTTTTTCAAGTCATGGAATCGATTGATACGTGCCTGCTGCTTGGTTGCACGAGCTTGTGGTTGTCTTCTCATCCAAGCCAATTCTTGCTTATAAAGTTGTTCCTTTTTGTGAAGAAGAGCTGCGTCGCGCTCATCCTGTTCAGCCTTGAGACGAACATAGTCTTGGTAATTTCCTTGATACTCTGTCAAACCAGCTCGGTCCAATTCGAAAATTCTCGTTGAAAGCGCATCTAGGAAGTAACGGTCGTGGGTGATAAATAACACTGTTTTCTTGGAATTTTTCAAGAAGAGGGTCAGCCACTCAATGGTGGCAATATCCAAGTGGTTGGTAGGCTCATCAAGAAGCAAAAGATCATGATTGCCCAGAAGGACTTGCGCCAACTGAACCCGTCTTCGCAAACCACCTGATAGGGCTCCAACGGGAGTTGATAAATCCTGAATACCCAACTTGCTGAGAACGGTCTTGACCTGACTCTCAATTTCCCAAGCTTGGAGAGAATCCATCTCGGCCATGACACGTTCCAAACGGGCCTGCTTGTCCTCACTGTAGTTGAGCATAAGCAATTCATACTCACGGATCAACTGGATTTCTTTCAAATCACTCGATAGAACAGTATCTAAGACAGTCTTGTTATCATCAAAATCTGGGTCCTGAGTCAAGTAGCCAATCTTGTAATCATTTTTTGCCGAAAAAGGGCTTACGTCACCATCAAAACCTGAAACTCCTGAAAGAACATCTAAAAGTGTCGTTTTTCCAGTTCCATTGACACCGATAAGACCGATTCTGTCCAAGTCATGAATGATAAAGGAAATATCCTTAAAGACGGTCTTGTCCCCAACGGATTTACTTAGTTTTTCAACAATAAAATCACTCATTTTTTCTCCCTCAAGTAGGCATGAATAGCTTCCAAGTTATTTTCCAAATCTCCATCCACAATAGCATACTCAATCTCTGCTAAAATTTCACCCATTTCTGGTCCTGGTTGATAGCCATATTCTTTGATCAAAATCCCACCATTGATTTGAATTTCTTTCTTATCATGGATGGTTAGGCTGTGATAAGTCTCTGTGATGGCCTGTGGATTGACTTCTTTTCCTTGAGCCTGACGAAGATTTTCAGCCTGTAAAAGCAAATCTAGATCAAAGCAGTAACAATCGCGCTTGCTTAGTTCTCCTTCTTCACGAAGTTCTAAGATCGTAAGTAAATCTTGAACTTGCTTGGCAAATTGACGCGAAGTTTTCCAATGTTTCAAAAATTGTTGAGCATCTTCCACTTCTAAAACCCATAAAAGTGCTGCCCAGGCTTGCTCAGAAGATTCAAAGGTAAAATCAGCCTCTAAGTCAAACAAAGATTGGAGTTTGTCCTGACTACCAGCCATATCTGGAAGATAATCATAAGCTTTACTTTCAATCATAGAAGATAAGCCTACTCTCCAATGAGGGGCTAGTAGAAGTTTATCAAATTCTACAAAAGTACGTTCCACAGAAATTTTCTCTAAGAGTGGCGTTAAGGTCTTCATAGCTTCAAAGGTTTCTTGCTCGAGTTCAAAACCAAGACTGGCTTGAAAACGAAATCCGCGCATAATGCGTAGCGCGTCTTCGTTGAAACGTTCACTAGCTACACCAACTGCTCGTAAAACTTGATTTTCTAGATCTTGTAAACCATCAAATAAATCAACGATTTCCCCTTCTTCATCCAAGGCAAAGGCATTGACTGTGAAATCTCGGCGCTTGAGGTCCTCTTCTAACGAACGAACAAAAGAAACTGAACTTGGTCTACGGTAGTCTACATAGACATCTTCAGTTCTAAAAGTGGTCACTTCGTACTCTTCATCTCCGTCTAAAACCAAGACGGTTCCATGCTCAATCCCGATATCAGCTGTACGAGGGAAAATCTGCTTGGTCTCTTCTGGATAAGATGACGTCGCAATATCCACATCATGAATGGGACGATTGAGGAGGGCATCCCTAACAGAGCCTCCAACAAAATAGGCTTCAAAGCCTGCTTCTTTAATTTTTTCTAATACTGGTAAAGCCTTCTGAAATTCAGAAGGCATTTGTGTTAATCTCATAATAAGTGCTCTAATCCATAGACAAGCTCATGACGCTTGACAACTTCTTTGATTCCCAAATTCACCCCTGTCATGAAGGAGCTACGATCATAGGAGTCATGACGTAGGGTCAATCCTTCTCCCTGATTTCCAAAAATTACTTCCTGATGGGCTACCAAACCTGGTAAACGAACCGAATGGATTCGCATGCCATCAAAATTAGCTCCACGTGCACCTGCAATGAGTTCTTCCTCATCACTCGCACCTTGTTGGATAGACTCACGAACCTCTGCCATCAATTCCGCTGTTTTGATAGCTGTTCCGCTAGGGGCATCTTTTTTCTTGTCATGGTGAAGCTCAATAATCTCTACATTTGGGAAGTATTTTGCAGCTTGTGCCGCAAATTGCATGAGTAAGACAGCACCCAAGGCAAAGTTAGGAGCAATCAAGCCACCCAAGTTTTTAGAACGAGAAAATTCTTTTAGTTCTTCAATCTCTTGACTAGTGAAACCTGTTGTTCCAACGACAGGAGCAAAACCATTTTCAAGCGCAAAACGGGTATTCTCATAGGCAACAGCTGGTGTTGTAAAGTCCACCCACACATCTGCTTCAAAGCCTGCCAAGTCATTCTTATCATTGAATACTGGAATTCCCTGCCATTCTGTTGCAGTTTCGAAAGGATCCAATACTGCAACTAGTTCAAGTTCAGGATCAGACAAAACCATCTGACAAGCAGATTGTCCCATTCTCCCCTTAAAACCAGCAATAATTACTCGAATACTCATCTCAATCTCTACTCCTGTTTAAGATACAAAGGACCCTAGCTGCCCATGAAAAATAAGGAATGGCGCTGACTATACACGAAAGGCAAGACAGGCATCTTTTTTCAAGAGGTAGGTAGTCCGTGTTCAATTTTTAAGATACAAAGCCTGTAAGAACTCAAAGTGAAAATAGGAGTTCTGATCAAGGAGTGTCTACTCCTTAAAAGAACTATCTTTTTCACACAGAGTTCCAGGCGTGTTCAATTCTAAGATACAAAGGACCTTAGCTGTCCATGAAAAATAGTCTAGATTATGGGTGTATAGCCCAGAGCAATACTTCCTTCTCCCAGGTGAGTCCCAATAACACTACCGAAGGTTGCAATTGAAACATCTGTAGCCACTCCACCATCGATTAAAAGCTGGCGCAAATCTGCTGCTTTTTGAGGAGCGTTCCCGTGAATGACAGTAATCTGGTAATTCCCATTAGCTGTTGCTTCTTTAACAATTTCAACCAAGCGTTTTGTAGCCTTTTTCTCTGTACGAACCTTTTCGTATACTTCTATCACACCTTGGTCATTGAAATATAGGATTGGCTTGATACTAAGGAGATTCCCCAAAATGGCTGCACCATTAGAGAGTCGTCCCCCCTTAACTAGATGGTCAAGATCATCCACCATGATAAAGGCTGAAGTTTTCTGGATTTGATTTTCCAACTGATCTAAAATGGTAGTAAACTCTTCTCCTTGCTCTGCCCATCTAAAGACACTCTCAACCATATAGCCTAGGGGAGCGCTTGTAATACGGGTATCAGGAAAGGCAATGGTTAACCCTTCATATTCATCCTTCATATACTGGATATTTTGGTAAAATCCTGATATTCCAGAAGATAGGAAAAGACCTAAGGCATGTGTATAGCCTTTAGCTTTTAATGATGATAAAATTTCATCCAACTTGGCAATACTTGGTTGGCTCGTTTTTGGTAATTCGCTTGCTGAAGCCATTTTTTCATAAAATTCTTGAGCGGTTAGATTTACACCTTCAACATACTCCTGTCCATCGATATTCACAGGAATGTCTAGCACAAATAAATCTTCTTTCCGCAAGGTTTCCGCTTGTAGAAAAGCAGACGAGTCTGTTATGACCGCTAATTTCATTTCTTAAAACTCCAAATTAATTCCCGGTAAATCAAGGGCAATTTCTGTTACTTCATAAGTCAAACGATTAAGCATGTCCAAACATGGACGAGCTAGGGTCTCAACCTCTTCTTGGCTGAAATCACTTGGTTGATCGATAATACGACCTTCAACATGGTTGACTTGAGAAATCGTTCCACTAATGACAAATCGATCAAAGACAATCATAAAGCTCAAAACAACTACTAAAGAGGTAACTTGATTTTCTTGATCATGCTGAAGCAACTGGAAGTTTACATCTACCTTAGTTTCAGGTGCTCCATTCTCATTTTCCCATTCAAAGTTACGCGCATCAAAGTGATACTGACTGACAAATTCTTGTTCACGTTTTAAATTCATTTTCATCTCCATTGGTACAATATAGTTGCCATTGTACCATATTTTTTTATTTTCTGCTAGATTTACTAAATACCAATCTCAGTTTTAACAACTTGGGCAATAGTGTCTACATAGTAGTTTACTTCCTCAGTGGTTGGGGCTTCAGCCATGACACGTAAGAGTGGCTCCGTTCCACTTGGGCGAACGAGGATGCGACCATTTCCTGCCATTTCTTCTTCCATCTTCTCGATAATAGCTTTGATAGCAGGAACTTCCATAGCTTTTTCTTTCATGGTATTTTCCACACGGATATTGACCAATTTTTGTGGGTAAATTGTCACTTCTGAGGCCAATTGAGACAAACTCTTACCTGTTTCTTGCATGATCTTCGTCAATTGAACTGCTGAAAGCTGACCATCACCAGTAGTATTATAGTCCATCAAGATAACGTGACCTGACTGCTCACCACCGAGATTGTAGCCAGATTTTCTCATTTCTTCAACGACATAGCGGTCTCCAACAGCAGTAACTGCCTTATTGATCCCTTCACGATCCAAGGCCTTATGGAAACCAAGGTTGGACATAACTGTTGTCACAATCGTGTTTTGAGCCAATTGACCTTTTTCAGAGAGGTATTTCCCAATGATGTACATAATCTTGTCACCATCGACAATTTCGCCATTTTCATCAACAGCAATCAAACGGTCGCTATCCCCATCAAAGGCTAAACCAATAGCTGACCCGCTTTCTTTTACAAGTTCTTGCAAAGCTTCTGGATGAGTTGAACCAACGTTCAAGTTGATGTTAAGGCCATCTGGTGTTTCACCGATAACTGTTAATTGAGCACCTAGATCTGCAAAAATTTGACGAGCACTTGTTGCAGCTGCACCGTTGGCAGTATCCAAGGCCACCTTCATTCCTTCAAGAGGAGTTCCAGTTGAAACAAGGTAGGATTCGTACTTGCGCAAACCTTCTGGATAATCAACAACAGTACCTAAACCTTCAGCGCTTGGACGTGGAAGAGTATCTTCGCTCGCATCAAGCAAGGCTTCGATTTCTGCTTCCTTGTCATCGTCAAGTTTAAAACCGTCACCACCAAAGAATTTGATTCCATTATCAAGGGCTGGGTTGTGACTAGCTGAAATCATGACACCTGCGCTCGCACCTTCTGTTTTTACAAGATAAGCTACTGCTGGTGTTGCAAGTACACCAAGTTTATAAACGTGAATTCCCACTGAAAGAAGTCCAGCAATAAGAGCAGCTTCAAGCATTTGACCTGAAATACGTGTGTCACGTCCTACAAAAACCTTAGGTGCTTCCGTCGTATGTTGACTGAGGACATATCCTCCGAAGCGACCAAGTTTAAAAGCCAATTCTGGCGTTAATTCTACGTTTGCTTCTCCACGGACTCCGTCCGTTCCAAAATATTTACCCATGTTATATCCTTTTCTAATTTTTTAGTCTTTCTTTGAAGAGTCTGGTGTGGTTTCAGACCCTGTAGTAGAAGATTTCGTTGAAGAGGTAGAACTACTTGCTGATCTAGCTTGTTTCGTTGTTATCTTCATGGTTGTTTCATACGGTGTAATCACCGTTGGTAAAACTGTTCCATTCTTATCAATAGCTTGTAAGGGAACTGAACCTGTATAATTTCCAGTAATTTTTTCACTCGTTGGTAAAACAGCCACAATCTTATCAATCTTAGATAAGGTGTCGGCATCACTTGTAACTGAAACGCGTTCATCTGAAACGGTCACACTATCGATGATAATTCGTTCATCAACCTTACCAGAGTCGATCTGTGGAGTGACTGGTAAATTATCCCGTGTTGCCTTCTTCCCAATTTTAACGGTGATTTTCTGTGGTGTTGCTAGGGCTGTTAAACCGCTTGGAAGATTCTCAATGGTCAAGGGAACTTCAATGGTTCCTTCGGTAGCTTGTGTCAAATCTGCAATAACCTTGAATTTACGAGTGCTTTCTTGCATCTCACTAGCCAAGGTCACTCGATTAGATCCAGTTAAAAATACCGTTACTTCTGAACTAAAACCGCTAATAAAATACTGCTCACTATCGTACTGAATATCAATCGGTACATTTACGACCGTATTGGTATAGGTTTCTGTTCGAGCCGGTCTTGCATTATTATTATTTTGGTAATTAATAGAGGTAGCGTAGATAAATAAAACGCAAGCAAAGAGGAGTGAGGAGATGATATATAAACTATTTTTTTTCATTCTTCCAGCCTCCTAATATACGCTCTGTTAAGCTTGGCTCTTGTGAATTTTCCGGAATCAGTATACGACGTAGCTCTTCCTCAAATTCTTCCATCGTTAAATCATGCTTAAAGACACCATTATAGGTAATGGAAATACCTCCAGTTTCCTCTGATACCACAAAAGTGAGAGCATCAGAAACCTCAGATAAACCAATGGCTGCACGGTGTCGCGTTCCAAACTCCTTAGAAATACCAGTGTCTTCAGTAAGTGGAAGATAAGCAGATGTTACAGCTATTCGATCACCTTTTATAATGACTGCACCATCATGTAAAGGTGTGTTTGGAATGAAGATATTGATTAAGAGTTCTGCAGAAATCTTAGCATCTAAAGGAATCCCCGTGGAAATATATTCCTGCAAGGTTCTGACACGCTGAACTGATACAAGTGCTCCAATTTTTCGCGGGCTCATATATTCAACTGCCTTAACAAAGGCCTGAATCATCTGTTCTTCTGAACTCATTGGTGTACTTGAAAAGAAATCAGTCGCACGTCCTAATCGCTCTAAACCTGTCCGAATTTCTGGAGAGAAAATAACAACTGCTGCGATAACACCGTAAGTAATCAATTGATTGATCAACCAAGAAATAGTCGTCAAGCCCAGGGTATTTGCTGCTATCTGAGCTAAGATAAAAACTAAAACACCTCGAACCAGGATCATAATCTTGGTTCCTGCAATTGATTTTGTAAATTGGTATAAGATATAGGCAACGATAAGAATATCAATCACATTTATCAGAATACTCCAAGGACTGGAAAACAAACTAGACCAGTATTGAAGATTAGATAATTGCTGAAAATTCATTCTAGGCCTCCTCTCCATAAAAAAGCTACTCTTCATTATATCATTTTATATGAAAATTTTCTTCCCCCTACTTCATTTTAAATTGGTAGAAAATATGATAGAATAAAATGATAGAAATGAATTAAGGAGAAACCATGTCTGAACTATATGATATTACCATTGTAGGAGGTGGACCTGTCGGTCTGTTCGCAGCCTTTTATGCTCACCTTCGTCAAGCCAAAGTACAAATCATTGATTCTCTTCCTCAACTAGGTGGTCAACCTGCTATCCTATATCCTGAAAAACAAATTCTCGATGTTCCAGGTTTTCCAAACCTCACAGGGGAAGAATTGACTAACCGCCTTTTGGAACAACTTGAAGGGTTTGAGACACCTGTTCACCTCAATGAAACTGTTCTTGAGATTGAAAAAGAGGATGATGTTTTTAAGCTTACAACTAATAAGGGAAATCATACTTCTAAAACCGTTATTATTGCTATGGGTGGTGGTGCTTTTAAACCACGTCCACTCGAATTAGAAGGTGTTGAAGGCTATGACAATATCCACTACCACGTTTCTAATATTCAACAATATGCTGGTCAGAAGGTAACCATCCTGGGTGGTGGTGACTCAGCCGTTGACTGGGCTTTAGCTTTTGAAAAGATTGCTCCAACTACACTTGTTCACCGTCGCGATAACTTCCGTGCACTTGAGCATAGCGTACAAGCCTTGCAAGAGTCTTCTGTAACTATCAAAACACCATTTGTGCCGAGTCAACTTCTTGGTGACGGCCAAACTCTTGACAAGCTTGAAATCACAAAAGTCAAATCCGATGAAACCGAAACCATTGAATTGGACCACCTCTTTGTCAACTATGGCTTTAAATCTTCTGTAGGTAATCTTAAAAAATGGGGATTAGAACTGAACCGCCACAAGATTATCGTCAATAGCAAGCAAGAGTCAAGCCAAGCTGGAATTTATGCTATCGGTGACTGCTGCTACTACGAAGGTAAGATTGACTTGATTGCAACAGGTCTTGGTGAAGCACCAACTGCTGTCAACAATGCAATCAACTATATTGACCCCGAACAAAAAGTACAACCAAAACACTCTACAAGTCTATAATGTCAAAATTACAACTTTATTAAAAAATCAAGTGAAATTTCATGATAAAACGCATAATAACAAGTATCTAAAGAACTTGCTATTATGCGTTTTTATGATTTTAAAAACTTTTCCACTAACCACCTTTATTTGCTTTTTATAGAAAGTTTAATACTTATTGATTAGTTTTTTAATATTGCCCCTCATTCCGACATATTCAGACTAACAAACTCTGTGCACCGTATGAGTAATACTAGATAATATTCTATCTTAGTGTAATTTGTAGTGAAAGTTCGAAGTTAAAATTTACAAATTGACGTTAAATACAGTTATGAACATGTTATAAAGTTTGATGTTAGAGCTGTTAGATTAATTATTACATAAGTTAAGTGTTAATATGGCTCATTTATCATTCTGTATCGGTAATATAAATTTAACTTCAGCACCACGACAAGCTTCTCTATTTTTCAAGATTACTGATCCACCATGTAATTTGATTATTTGTTCAGTAATAAATAGTCCAATACCATAATTAGTTGCAGAATGCCTGCTATAATCTCCACGATAGAACTGTTCTTTTGCGTGAATTAAATCGATATCAGAAAAACCTTTCCCGTTATCTAATACTGATATTTCTAAAAAGTCATCTACAGTTTTTAGATTCAATTCCAATGTAACTATTCCATTATTATTTTCAATTGAATTCGCTAAGACATTTTGCAATGCTCTCTCTAAGAGTTTCAAGTCTACACTCATTATACCATCTTCAACTACTACATTAGTTTTTAGATTGTTAGAATTAATTGACATTAGTTCTTTAGAAACTGTTACCAATTGTTCTGATACAGTTTTTACTGCCAACGATTGTGGCTGGTATTCAGTGGCATTAGAATTCTTATTCATGATTAGAAGTGTTTTTATATATTCAGATATTCTATTGCTATTCCTCAGTATATAATCTATATAAATACTCTGGTCCTCTGTCACAGATGTCTTTTTAAGCAACTCAGCATTTCCTTGAACAATAGATACTGGGGTTTTCAAGTCATGTATCAAAGCAGAAATCTGTTTTTGCTTATTTTCTTCCTGTATCCACTCTTTGATTAATGACTCTTGCAAAGCATTTCTCATTTTCTCTAAACTAAATAGAACTTCATTAAATTCTTTGACTCTTGAATAATGCAGGTCAAAATCTAAAGTTTGTTCTGATATTTTTTCGGAAGCAGCAAATATAGGTGAGAGTTGTTTCACAAGATATTTAGCCCATACTATTGTAACAACCAATGTATTTAGTAAACTAACTAAAATAAGAATACTGACATACACTACATTGACATTAGGAAAATATTTTGCCATGAATTTATTTGTAAAATAGGGTTTTACTGAATATTGAATAATACAATAACCGTCATTTCGTAAAATTTCTATATAGCTATAAGATGGGGTATTATATACTCTCTCATTATTATAGTATCGAATTGCTCGATCTTCTTCATCTTTACTCATTGAACTAGTAATGATATTTCCATCCTTTGAAATTAATAGATATGAGGCATTATCTGGTATAAGATTTTTATCAAAGGTCTCTGTATTGGCTATCGCATTCTTCCTCTCATAAATCTGATTTTCTGTGTAATCAGCAGGTAAAATAAATCCTAATGAATACATGGTGGTGAACATCAGAATTACTAAACCAAATGAAAGAAACAATACAATTCCTACACTTATTAGATATTCTAAAAATATTATTTTTAGCGATTGCCCTTTTAATTTTATTCCCATTTATATCCAATCCCCCATACAGTTACTACTGGAGATACACCTTCCTTCTGTAATTTTGCGCGAATATTTTTAATATGTTCTGAAATAGCTGAAGAATTACCTATTCCATCATATCCAAATATCATCTCATAAATCTGTTCCTTTGAAAATACTTGTCCACGTCTACGTGCTAGAAGTTCACAAATTCGATACTCAGATTTTGTAAAAGGAATTTTCTTATCATTCACATAAATTATATTCGCTGATAAATCAAATCTAATTTCTCCAAGATTTAAACTTAAATGTCTCTCTCGGTTTTCTCGACGTAAATGGGCATCAACTCTCGCAATTAATTCATTTACTCCAAAAGGTTTTAAAATGTAATCATCAGCTCCTGTTGAAAAACCCGAAACAATGTCACTTTCCAAAGATTTTGCAGTTAAAAATAAGATGGGACAGTCTACTCTATCTCTAATAGATTTACAATAAGATATACCATCGATTTTTGGCATCATTATATCTAACAAGATTAAATCATACTCTGATAATTTAGAAATAGGTACTTCTGTTGGATTTTGAAAAATATCTACATGATATAATTTTTGTGTTAAAATATTTTTGATTAAAACCAAAAGATCCATTTCATCATCTATAGCTAATATTTTCACCATCTTATTACCACCTTCATTTCTATTCCATATTAGTTCTGCCGTTCCATTTATTAAACCAAATCAAACTTCCAAATAACATTACAACTATTATTGGTGTTGCAACTAAAGACCATTTAAAAAATTCAAAATAAAATGAGTTTTCACCTGAAATTTTATCTACAAAATAAAGACCACAAAGCCTTGAAGGCCATGAACTTGGTAAGTAATACCAAATATTATCCCCCATACTTGTAACAGCAAGTAGAGCTATCAAAGTTTCAAAGAAACCAAGACCAATAGAGGCTCCACTCCCAAATCTGAGGCTAATAACCAGATGTATTAAATATAACGGAACAACTCCTATAATCATTAAGACTGATTCCAATACCAAATCATAAAATTCTTTATAATTAAAAAGCATCAAAAAACTACTTTGGAGTAAAATAAGTGATAGTGATGCACACAACAATAAAGATAATAACTTACCAATATACATACTAGTTCTTGATTGCGAACCAGTTAACATTATTTGAAAGCAACCAGCTTCTGCTTCCATTTCTATTACCTTTGCAGTAATGAAACCAATAACAATCGGGAACAATGCACCTAATGTAATCAAATAATTTAATGTGACATCCTCTATTGAATACCTACTTAGGCCCGTAAATTTAAAACCAGCATATATCATAATCACAAATAGTATTGGGAGTAACAGATATAACCAGGGTAACCAAGTATGTTTTATCTTATATAACTCAGATTTTAAAATATTTATCACTATCTTACCTCCTGTTTTGCAAACCAAATAGATGATAAGTAAGATAATAGAAGAAATAACAGAATTGAGAAGATACATGGAGGAAAAATTGATGTGTTTAACATCATATTTCCTCCATCTGCTGGTAGTCCATTTGGCATAATTTTCAGCATTGGAACCATCGTTCTTATACTCCAACTATATGGAGATAACAGCCAATAATTTCCAGCAGAAAACACAATTCCAAGTGCAACACCTAATAAACCATTTATCATAAGACTAGTAGAAAAACCAAACTTTTTAGCTAATAGTAGACAAAATGGAATTTGCCATATGCTTGATACCACTAATAATATACTTGAGACTAATAAAGTACTAAAGCTATAGCTTAAAAATATTTGATCTCCAAAAATAAATTGTACAATTAAAACTGCTATCAAATGAACCAAACTGGCCATCAGAATCAAACAGCTTGCCACTATAATTTTTGATATCCAAATCTTTCGCAAATCAATACTGAGAGGATAAACTGCCCTATATTTTATTTTTTTATCTTCGTATCGATTCATTAAAGCAGGAATCAGTGCATAAGTGATTGGCATAATTATAGTATACCACCAATTATATGAATCTATTGTAAAATATGGTGGTACCAGTAAATAAGATAAAATTATCAAAGATATAGGTATTATATAGATTATTTTTTTTAAAAAAGTTCTTTTATATTTTAAATAATCACCAAGAATATAATTCATCATTTTTTAATTCTCCTTCTTTACTACTTCCAAAAATAAATTTTCTAAACTTTCTTGAGAGTCTTTTATATCTTGGTATTTTAATTCACCTTCACATATTATCCCGATATAATCTGCAACTTGCTCAACTTCGGAAATATTATGGCTGGATAGAATTACTGTAATGCCTTGTTTTGGGAAGCCAAGAATCATCTCCCTTAATTCTTGAATTCCCAATGGATCTAAGCCATTGGTTGGTTCATCTAAAATTAATAATTTAGGATTATTTAACAGTGCTATTGCAATTCCTAATCGTTGTTTCATTCCCAAAGAAAATTTTCCACTTCTTTTTTTACCTGTATTTGATAGACCAACGATTTGTAGAACTTCATCAATTCTTGATTCAGGTAATCCAAGTAACATTGTTCTTACTTTTAAATTTTCTTTTGCACTTAAGTTCTCATACAACGGAGGTAACTCTATCAAAGCACCAATTTGTTCGAGATCCTTTCTACTCCATATATGATCATTAAAGATAATATCTCCGGACGATTTGTGGAGCATTCCTGTTATCATCTTTAGTGTAGTTGATTTCCCAGCACCATTTGGACCAAGTAATCCGTAGATACAATTCTCTTTCACTTGTAATGAAATATTATTCACTACAAGTTGATTCCCAAATTTCTTTGACAAATTCCGTGTCTCTAAAATATTTTTTCCCATTTTGATCCTCCTTAAATTTACACTTCAATAATAAAATATAAATTTAAAGATTTTATAAAGAAAATACATAATTATCTATTAATTTTTAAGAAAACTATAACTACGCAATTTAATGAAGATTAAAAAAAAAATTTGAAATTTTTAGTATTCTATCTAGAACCTTAATCTCTTAAAACAACGAATCCTATGAAAATGAAAATTCTACTGAATGAAACTTCAGTAGAATTTTTTAAATTTGAGGTTATTTTAAAAATTTTTAAACATCAATCTCGATATATCTTTTTTGAACATCAATATATTATATTTTACAGTTCCTCTGCGATTTTGTTGATCTTTCTCAGGCGATGATTGACACCACTTTTGGTTAAGGGATTGGTCAGACTATCTGCCAACTTTTGAATAGAATAGTCTGGATGCTGGATACGCAGACGGGCAACTTCCTGCAAGTCTGCTGGCAGATTATCCAAACCAATTCTATCTTTGATTTTACTGATATTGTTGATGGTTTTCATACTCGCTGAAACCGTACGAGCAATATTAGCTGTCTCTGCATTATTGGCACGATTGAGGTCATTTCGAGTTTCTCGGAGAATCTTAACACCTTCAAAAGTATCACGTGCCTGCATAGCTCCTACTAAAATCAGGAAATCCATAATATCTTCTGCTCGCTGGAGATAGGTCACTGCACCTTTTTTTCGTTCAATCACCTTGGCATCTAACAAGAACTGCTGTAAGAGCGAAACGATCCCTTGGGCATGATCTAGATAAACTGAACTAATTTCCAGCTGATACTTGCCTGACTCGGGATCCCGAATACTCCCATTTGCTAAAAATGCACCACAGAGATAGGCACGACCTGCTTCTTCATCTCCTAAAATATCTGGATCAATTCCCGTCTCCAGACCAAAGAAAGAATCAGCCAGACGCAAATCCGCTAAAAGTTCTTGAACTTGCTCATCTGTAAACACAGTATAGACCCGATTTTTTCGAAGATTACTTCTCTGATGATGACGAATCTCCGACTTGATACCATAAAAGTGCAAGAACGATTCATAGAGATGGCGGGCAAGCTTGGCACTCTCTGTAACAACGGACAAGGTCAAGCCAGAACTAGACAAACCTACGCTTCCAGACATCTTGATAATGGCTGATAACTCATAGCGACTCAGGTGGTGTTGACCTAGGATTTCTTCTTTTACTGCTACTGTGAAACTCATTTTCTCACCTGTATGATGCGCATTAATTCATCCACGATTAAATCCCCATCATGGAAGGCACCACCATTTTCCAAGCGTAGGAAGTTGGATGAAATGACACGGGGGACTTGTTGATGCAAACCATCGAAATCATGCTCAACCTGAACTAGATACTCATCGAAACGGTTGGTGTCCATATAGTCTCTTGGAACCTTTTCGATATTAACAAGTACGGTATCAATAAAGGGGCGACCAAGATGACGATGCAAGACTTCCACATGATCACTATCTGTAAAATGCTCAGTCTCACCACGTTGGGTCATGATATTGCAAACATAAGCCACCTCTGCTTTGGTTTCAAGAAGGGCTTGTCCAATCTCTTCAATGACAATATTCGGCAAAATGGAGGTAAAGAGTGAACCAGGCCCTAAGACAATCATATCACTCTCAAGAATGGTATTGACAACTCGACGGCTAGCCTGCGGTTTTTCATCATTCAGGGTATTGGTAACATAAACATGGTCAATCATGCCTGGATGGTCTGCAATATGACTTTCCCCAGCTACTTCTGAACCATCTTTAAAGACTGCATGCAAGGTCAAGGGATGATCACTAGATGGATAAATCTTACCTGTCGTATGGAAAAATTTACTCAGCAATTGCATGGCGTTATAGGTTGAACCCTGCATTTCAGAAAGCCCTGCTATGAGAATATTCCCCAGCGGATGTCCAGCAAAGGCACCTGCATCCTCCGAAAAGCGGTATTGAAAAACCTTCTCATAGAACTTTGGCATATCTGACATGGCAACAAGCACATTGCGTAAATCTCCAGGTGGTGTCAACTGCTGCATATTTTTACGCAGCTCACCTGAAGAACCTCCGTCATCAGCAACAGTTACAATGGCTGCAATGTCCACATCTCTTTCCCGTAAACTTTTTAAAATAACAGGGATTCCAGTTCCTCCACCAATCACCGTAATTTTTGGTTTTCTCATGAACGGTTTACCGTTTCCTTTCTTCGGTCTTTATCACGATGGCTTTCGTTTACAGGCCAATTTTTCGCCAAATCATTGGCTAATCGTTTAGCGAAGGCAACGCTTCGGTGTTGCCCACCTGTACAACCCACTGCAATGGTTAAAACAGATTTTCCTTCTTTTTTATAACCTGGTAGAATTGGTTCAATTAAGGCTAACAAATGACGGTAGAAATCTTCAGATTCCTCATGATTCATAACATAATCATAAACTGCCTGGTCCTCACCTGTCTGATTACGGAGTTCTGGTAGATAGTAGGGATTTGGGAGGAAACGGACATCAAATACCAAGTCAGCATCAATAGGAATGCCATATTTAAACCCGAAAGACATAACCTCAATACGGAAGGACTGAGCCTGTTCTTGGTCCGAAAACTGCTCTGCAATGGTCTTACGAAGTTCACGTGGAGTTAACTCTGTCGTGTCTACCACGTTTTGACTCATATTTTTTAATGGTGCCAAGAGTTCACGTTCCAGCTTAATTCCGTCCAAAATACGACCATCTGCTGCCAGAGGGTGGCTTCTTCTAGTTTCCTTATAGCGTGCCACCAATTCCTTATCTGCCGCATCCAAAAAGAGGATTTTAAAGTCTAAATCATCTTGGTTTTCCAATTCATCCAAGACAGCCTGAATCTCTGAGAAGAAGGAACGACTACGCATATCCACTACTAGGGCCAACTTATGATCATCATCCTTGGTCTCAACCAACTGCAAAAACTTTGGTAAGAGGGCAGGCGGCATATTATCAATCGTAAAATATCCTAAATCTTCAAAAGATTGAATGGCTACAGTTTTCCCTGCACCACTCATCCCTGTAACAATCACCAGGTGAAGTTGTTTCTTTGTCATCTTTGTCTCCTTATATCAAAAGAAGTTTGGAAGAACCAAACTTCAACTCGCTTATCCAATCTCTGCGATGACTTCAATTTCGACTTTTACATCGCGAGGAAGACGAGCTACTTCTACAGCTGAACGAGCTGGAAATTCCTTGTTAAAGGCTGTTTGGTATACCTCATTGAAAGGTACAAAGTCGTTCATATCACTCAAGAAGCAAGTTGTTTTAACAACATGGTCAAAATCCGTTCCCGCTTCTGCCAAAATAGCTCCAATGTTTTTCAAAACTTGTTCAGTCTGTTCTTGGATCGTTTCTCCTACGATTTCTCCAGTTTCAGGAGATAGAGGTACTTGACCGCTAGCAAACAAAAGGTTGCCAACGATTTTTCCTTGAACGTAAGGTCCAATTGCCTTTGGAGCTTTATCTGTATGAATTGTTTTTGCCATTTGTATTCCTCACAATTTTTCTAAAATAGCATCCCAAGCTTGGTCCATTCCTGCTTTTGTCACTGAAGAAAAGAGGATGAAATCATCACTTGGATCAAAGTTTAATTTCTTTTTAATAGCTGATTCGTGCTTATTCCATTTACCACGCGGAATCTTATCTGCTTTAGTCGCCACAATGATGACAGGAATTTCGTAATATTTAAGAAATTCGTACATCTGTACATCATCAGCCGTCGGATCATGGCGAAGGTCTACAAGACTAACAACCGCTCGAAGATTTTCTCGAGTAGTCAAGTACTCTTCAATCATACGACCCCATTTTTCACGTTCCTTTTTGGAAACACGGGCATAACCATAACCAGGCACATCCACAAAACGCATCTTGTCATCAATATTAAAGAAATTGAGTAGTTGTGTTTTTCCTGGTTTTCCAGAAGTACGAGCTAGATTCTTACGATTAAGCATGGTGTTGATGAAGCTTGACTTCCCAACATTTGAGCGACCTGCAAGAGCAATTTCAGGAAGTTCATCCTGCGGATAGTGGGACTTGTTGGCTGCACTCAGCAAAATCTCAGCATTTTGTGTATTGATTTCCATAGTCACCTCTAGGCTGTCTCTAGAATTGGCTTAGCCGTTCCGTCAACCGCTTCTTTTGTGATACGAACTGTTTTCACATTTTCTTGGCTTGGAACTTCAAACATAACGTCTAGCATGGTTTCTTCAATGATTGAGCGAAGACCACGCGCACCAGTTTTGCGTTCGATAGCTTTGTTGGCAATTTCCTGGAGGGCTTCGTCGTCAAATTCAAGCTCAACATCATCATAAGAAAGTAAGGTCTGGTATTGTTTGACCAAGGCATTTCTTGGCTCCTTCAAGATGCGAACCAAATCATCTACGGTCAACTGCTCCAAGGCTGCAAAGACAGGCAAACGCCCAATCAACTCAGGAATAATTCCGAATTTTTGAATATCTTCTGCGATGATTTCTTGCATGTATGAGCTGTTTTCGTCAATGGCCTTGTTGTTTTGTCCAAAACCGATAACTTTTTCACCAAGACGCTGTTTGACAATCTCTTCGATGCCATCGAAGGCTCCACCAACAATGAAGAGAATATTCTTAGTATCTACTTGAATCATCTCTTGTTGTGGATGTTTGCGTCCACCTTGTGGAGGAACACTTGCTACTGTACCTTCAATAATCTTGAGGAGGGCTTGTTGCACCCCTTCACCAGAAACGTCACGTGTGATAGACACGTTCTCGCTCTTCTTGGCAATCTTGTCAATTTCATCCACGTAGATAATCCCACGTTCTGCACGTTCGATGTTAAAGTCAGCTGCTTGCAAGAGTTTGAGGAGGATATTCTCCACGTCCTCACCAACATAACCAGCCTCAGTAAGAGCTGTTGCATCTGCAATGGCAAATGGTACATTCAAACTTCTAGCAAGAGTTTGAGCAAGGAAAGTCTTCCCTGAACCAGTTGGGCCAATCATCAAAATGTTTGATTTTTGCAAATCCACATCTTCTGACTCTTCACGAGTGTCATGGAAATTGATGCGTTTGTAGTGGTTATATACAGCCACTGCCAAGGCACGTTTGGCACGATCTTGACCAATCACATAGTGGTTCAAGATGTTTAAGAGTTCGATTGGTTTTGGTACTTCAGACAAGTCTGCCAGGACTTCCTCTGCCAACTCCTCACGAATGATTTCCTGGGCTAACTCCACACACTCATTACAGATAAAAGCGTTGTTCCCAGCGATTATTTTTTTAACTTCTTCTTGGCTTTTGCCACAAAATGAGCAATAAACCATCATATCATTTTTCCTATTTGTAGGCATGATTCCCTTCCGTTCTAAATGATTTTTCTATCTAAAATAAGGTCATATAAAAAGCATGAATGCTATTCACCAAGTTTGTAAAAGCATTAAGCCAAAGTAGAGTAGCAAGTCCAAAGCGCTTTTTACGAAAAGCGTGTGTTCCAGCTACAAGACAGACAGCACACAAAAGAGCTGTAAAAAATCCAAAAATACTACGCTCCATTAGACTTCCTTTCTCTTTCTATATTCGATGGTAAAATCATAGACATTTTTCTCATCTTTGGAATAAGATTTGCTTGCAAGAGTCTCAAAAACTGTCAAGTCAAAATCTGCTGGGAAATAAGTATCCCCTTCAACTTGAGCATGGATTTGTGTCACAATAATCTCATCGAGATAAGGTTCAAAAAGCTGAAAAATCTGCTTGCCACCAAGGATATAGAGATTCTTAGCCTGATGATGATACCAGTCTAAAACATCCTCAACATTTTGGAAAACCAGAGCACCATCGATTGCTTCTTCAGGATTGCGCGTCAAAATCAAGGTTTCACGTCCTGGAAGCAAACGTCGTCCCATTCCATCAAAGGTTACACGTCCCATTAAAATGGCATGATTCAAGGTTGTTTCTTTAAAATGTTTTAACTCTGCTGGCAAATGCCAAGGTAAACGATCCTCTTTCCCGATTACACCCTTTTCATCTTGAGCCCAAATGGCTACGATTTTTTTTGTCATGCTTTCATCCTTTTCATTGATAGTTCTATTTTATCAAAAATCTTCAAAAAAGACTGTTTTGGAATGCCCTCTTGAATAGAAAAAATCCGTAGAAAACTTCTACGGATTTTTAGAAAAATACAGTATCTTACAAACCAGGTGCTTGTCCTAATTCTGCTGCAAGCATCCAGACTGTTTTTTCAAGATCTGCCTTAGCACCAACGAAGATATCATTGGTTACATCATCACCTTCTTCATCAGTTACATCCAAAGCTTTTTGGAAAAGAGTGATAAGGTAACGATAAATTTCAAGGACACGTTCCAAACTTTCTTCTACGTTACGGAATTCTCCAACTCCTTCTTCGATTTCACTGTGTTGAAGGAATTCTGTCAAAGTAGAGTATGGTTTGCCACCAAGTGTAATCAAGCGTTCGCTGATTTCATCAAGGTAAGCATCTAGACTATCCATGTATTCATCCATCTTAGGATGCCATACCATGAATCCACGTCCACGCATGTACCAGTGTACTTGATGAAGAGCGATATGTGCTACGTACAAGTCAGCTACGGCTTGATTCAAAACTTCCTTTGTATTTACTAGCGCTTCTGCCGCTGGTTTAGTTAATGTTGCTACATCTTTTACTGCTTCTTTTTTCAATTCTACCATTTTTCTCACCTCATAATATTATTTTTGCAACCATATTTATTGATTACTACCTCAGTATACTACACCTAGTAGACAAAAGCAAGAAAATTAACCCATATTAAAAAAGTTGTAATTGACTGATAATTTAAGAAAATGAGTGGCTATTTATCCTAGCTATTTTCTCTGTTTTTACTAGAAAATTGACTTTGATAAAGGTCATAATAGAAACCTTTTGCAGCTAAGAGACTTTCATGATTTCCTTGTTCGATAATCTGTCCATCTTTCAGCACCAAAATCTTGTCCGCTTCCTGAATAGTAGAAAGTCGATGGGCGATAACAAAGCTTGTTCTCCCCTTCATCAAACGCTTCATGGCCTTTTGAATCAAGAGTTCTAAACGTGTATCAACTGATGAGGTCGCTTCGTCAAGGATTAGAATTTTTGGATCAGCCAAGAGTGCACGCGCGATAGTCAACAACTGTTTTTGGCCAAGAGATATATTACTTGACTCTTGGTTCATCTCCATGTTGTAGCCACCAGGAAGGGTGCGGATAAAGTGGTCAACATTGGCAGCCTTAGCCGCTTCAACGATTTCCTCATCTGTTGCATCAAGATTTCCAAAGCGAAGATTTTCCTTGATACTGCCTTCATAGAGCCAGGCATCCTGTAGGACCATCCCAAACTGACGACGGTAGTCCTGACGAGACAGGTCACGAATATCTTGCTCATCCACTAAAATGGCACCAGCTGTCACATCGTAAAAACGCATAAGCAGGTTGATCAAGGTTGTTTTACCTGCTCCAGTAGGTCCAACGATAGCTACCATCTCTCCAGGTTTAACATCTAGGTTGAAATTGCGAATCAATGGTTTATTTTCCACATATTGAAAATCAACATTCTTGAAGCTAACTTGACCTGTCAATGGTGCCAAGTCTTTTACTTCAGCAGCTTGGACTTCTTCCTCTTCATCCAAAACTTCAAAGACACGGTCAAGTGAAGATTTGGCACTTTGCATTTGTCCTGCTAATTGAGTGATATTTTGGATCGGTTGACTGACCTGCCACACATACTGAACGAAAGCCTGCATATTACCGATGGTTAAGCGGCCTGCAATAACCTGCAATCCTCCTAGGACAGCGACTATCAGATAAGTTAAGTCAGATACAATGTGTAAGGCCGGCATCATCAATCCTGAAATAAAGCTCGCCTTGAATCCAACTTGTTGCAATTCATCCGTAATCTTCTCAAATCTCTCTTGAGAGTTTTCTTCACGGCCAAAAAGTTTGAGGACATTGAAACCTGTCAAGTTTTCTTGTACAAATCCATTCATACGTCCTAGAATGGCTGCTTGCTGTTTAAAGTATGGTTGCGAACGATTCAGAATTGTTTTAGCCCCAAAATAAGTTATCGGAATCGACAAGATAACAATGATAGCTAACTGAAGATTTAGATAGAGGACCATTCCCATAACAAAAAGAATGGTAAAGACTGCATTGACAATCTGTAAGAAAGATTGTTGTAGAGCGTTCGAAACAGTCTCAACGTCACTTGTAAAACGACCTAACAAATCTCCAAACTGATGCTTATCAAAGTAGGACACAGGGATGCGGTTGATTTTTTCACTCATTTCATTTCGCAAATCCTGTATCATGGACTGTACCGCATTGGTCATAAAGTAGTTTGAGTAATAAGAACCCAACTCATAGAGAAGCCCACGCAAGAGATAGATCACTAGAATCACTGCGATATAGCTGGTATTGATACCCGCTCCTGCAACACCATTTGCCATGGCAAGGAGATTGCTGGTTAATTCTGTGATGGCAAGCCCTAATACGAAAGGCTCGATAACACTCATAATGACGCTGACTATTTTCAAGAAGACTGCAAAGAAAACAGAAAATCGATAGGCTTTTAAATAGCTCCATAGACGAGCTAGACTAGATTGTTGTTTCATCCTTTACCTCCTATTCTTCTGTCAGAGACGCATTTTTCAGCTGCGACTCAGCAATTTCTCGATAGATGTCATTGGTTTCCATCAATTCTTCATGACGGCCACGACCAACGATTTCACCCTTATCAAGGACAATGATCTGGTCAGCATCCATAATGGTTCCAACACGTTGCGCGACAATCAATACCGTAGCATCTTGCGTCACTTCCTTGAGACGACGGCGTAAAATAGCATCTGTACGATAGTCCAAGGCTGAGAAGGAATCGTCAAAGATGTAGATGTCTGGACCCTTGATGACTGCGCGGGCAATCGACAAGCGTTGTTTCTGACCACCTGATAGGTTGCTTCCCCCTTCGGCCAGATGCGTTGCAAAACCTTCTTCTCGACTTTCGATAAAGTCTTTGGCTTGGGCTACATCAGCTGCTTGGTGCAAGTCCTCATGACTGGCATCTTCTTTCCCATAGCGGAGATTGTCTGCGATAGTCCCAGTAAAGAGCAAGGCTTTTTGTGGAATAAATCCAATCTTCTGACGGAGTGATTTGAGACGGTAATCCCGTACATCAACACCATCGACCTTAATTTTCCCTAGCGTAACATCGTAAAAACGAGGAATCAATTGAACCAGAGTAGACTTACCTGAACCAGTTGAGCCGATAAATGCAATGGTTTCTCCCGGTTTAGCAGTAAAGGAAATGTTATGCAAAACAGGGCTTTCTGTTTCCCCAGGATAAGCAAAGGTCACATTATCAAATTCTAAGTAACCATGTGTTTCTGTTTCTTGAACTCCATCCTCGTTTGGATCAATGGAAATGGGCATGTCCATGATTTCCTTCAAACGCTCGCTAGATACAGCAGTACGTGGATACATGGTAAAGAGGTTTGACAAGAAGAGGAAGGACAAGAGGGCGTGGAAACTATACTCGATGAAGGCTACTAAATCCCCAATCTGCAAACTGCCGTGCTTGAGAGGATCCAAAGCAAACCAAACGATAGCTACAATCATGGCAATAATGATTTGCACAAAAAGTGGTTCCGTCAAACCAGTCAATTTGAACAAGCGATTCGAATTGTCTGCATAGATTGCATTTTTCTCTTCAAAACGTTTTTCTTGGAAATCTTCACGAGCAAAGGCACGAATCACTCGTAGCCCCATCAAATTTTCACGGACATACTGGTTAATCTTATCCAGTGTTTTCTGTTGTTTTTCAGATAAGGGACGCGTTTTGACCGCCACATAAATGACTACTACAGCTAGAAAAGGAACGGAAAAAGCGACAATCCAGGCTAGTGAAGGACTCGTCAAGAAAATCATGAGAATACTTGATAGCATCATCATGGGTGTGATAACACCCAACTTAAGCGTTTGTTCCGCAAACTGCATGAGGACAAAGGCATCACTGGTGATACGAGTAACTAGTGAAGACACACCGATTTGTTCATATTCGTGATGAGAATACTCTTGTAACTTAGCATAAACATCATTTCGCATATCCTTGACCATATTGGTGGTCAATTTACTAGCCGCATAAGCCAGAACAACCCGTCCAAATGTTCCCAAGACGATAATAACCAACATGATTACGGCCCAAAAATAGAGTTTATCCTGATCACCTTGGTTGATTCCCTGGTCAATCATGCGGGCTAAAACTGTTGGTAAACCTAGATTGACAATGACAAAGAAAATTGCCCCGAGAAAGTCTAACACTAACCACTTGGGATAGCGTTTGAGATAAGACCAAATATACAGCATAATTCTCCTTTCTTTTTCTTCTAAAATGCAGAAAAGAGCGTGCTTTCGCACGCCATTTTACTAAAAAGAAGACAGGCAGCCAAAACCTCAAGAGAGGGAACTGTCTGTCTCAGATATTTAAGGCTTATTTTACAAAGTCAAGCAATGCCAAGAAGCTTTCTGGGTCAAGTGATGCACCACCAACAAGAGCTCCGTCAACGTCTGGACAAGCCATGTATTCAGCAACGTTTTCAGGTTTAACTGAACCACCGTATTGAACACGTACTTTGTCAGCTACTTCTTGACCGAAGTCAGCAGCTACAACGTCACGAACAACTTTACACATTTTTTGTGCGTCATCTTGTGAAGCAGATTTACCAGTACCGATAGCCCAGATTGGCTCATAAGCGATAACTGTTGAAGCTACTTGTTCTGCAGTCAATCCAGCAAGAGCAGCTGAAACTTGAGCACCTACGAATTCTGCTGCTTTACCAGCTTCGTAAGTTTCAAGTGACTCACCACAACAGATGATTGGAAGCATACCGTTAGCGAAGATTGCTTTTGCTTTTTTGTTGATGTCTTCGTCTGTTTCGTGGAAGTAGTCACGACGTTCTGAGTGACCGATAACAACGTAGTCAGTACCGATTTCTTTCAAAACTTGAGGGCTAGTTTCACCAGTGAAAGCACCAGCATTTTCAAAGTAGCAGTTTTGAGCAGCAACTTTAAGGTTTGAACCTTTAGCAGCAGCAAGAACAGTTGTCAAGTCAAGAGCAGGAGCTGCGATACCAGCTTCAACAAGGTCTGATGAAGGAAGTTTTGATGCTACAGCTTCAACGAATGCTTTTGCTTCTTCTGGGTTTTTGTTCATTTTCCAGTTACCAGCGATAAATGGTTTACGTGACATTTCACATACCTCTTTTTTCATTTTATTTTCTACTTATTTTATCATATTTATAGATAGCTTGCAAATCTTACTCTGTAACTAGAAGTCTTCTTTTCAAAAACTTTCCAGTTGCCATTTCTATTTAAAAGCTGGCTTGCGCCTCGTTAATTTGACCACTGCTTCTGTTCTAGCCGTGTGTGGAAACATGTCAACGGACTGGATATAATGCAGGTCATAAACCTCTAGCAATCGGACTAAATCACGCGCCAAGGTAGACACATTGCAGGAAACGTAGACCATCTTTTCAGGAGCGTATGTGACGATGGTATCCAAGAGTTTGTCATCTAAACCTGTACGTGGCGGGTCCACAATCAAGGCATCAGCACGATAGCCTTCCTTGTACCAACGAGGGATAATTTCTTCTGCAGTTCCTGCTTCATAGTGGGTATTGGTATACCCCATACGCTTAGCATTTTCTTTGGCATCCTCAATAGCTTCTGGAATAATATCCATTCCTCTCAAACTTTTGACTTTTTTCGCAAAGGCAAAACCAATGGTCCCAACACCACAATAAGCATCAATCAGATGGTCGTTCTCAGTAATGTCCAAGGCCTTAACGGCTTCACTATAGAGAATTTCAGTCTGTTCAGGATTAAGCTGATAAAATGCTCGAGGTGAAAGAGAGAATTCATAATCTAGAATACCCTCGCGTATACTATCCTGCCCCCAAATAATCTCCGTCTTGTCCCCATAAATTTCACTAGTTTTAGCAGTATTGGTATTGACTGCGACAGTCACTACTTCAGGATAATCCTTGACTAGGTCTTTCACAAATTGAGTCAAATTCAATTGGCGATTGGTCACAATGATAATCTGAACTTGCCCAGTTTTCCGTGCTCGACGAACCATGATGGTTCGAACCCCAAGGATTTTCCGTTCATCCGTAATCGGAATTTGATGGTAAGTCAAGAGTTCAGCAATGCGATTGGCAATAGCTTGTGTCTCCTTATCTTGAACCAGGCAGTCCTTTAACTCGACCAAATAATGGGAATTCTGAGCATACAAACCTGCCTTGACTTGACCTTTAAACTTTCGTGTTTGAAATTGCAGTTTAGCCCTATAATACTTTGGTTTCTGCATGCCAATAGTTGGTCTAATCTCAAAGTTTTCATAGCCAGCAGGGGCAAATTTCTTCAGAGCTTGATGGAGAAGATCTGTCTTGAACTCCAGCTGCTTATCATAATGTAGATGCATGATCTGACAACCACCACACTCATTATAAATAGTACAGTCTGGAACCACTCGAAACTTAGATTTTTTATTGACCTCAAGCAGCTTAGCCTCAACGTAGTTACGCTTAACCGAAGTCACCTGACAATAGATATCTTCTCCCTTGAGGGCTCCTGGAACAAAAACGAGGGTTTTCTGGTAAAATCCGATTCCTTCCCCGTTAATCCCCATGCGCTTGATTTTTAATGGAATTTTTTGTTTGACTTTTAGATTCATAAGTCTATTATACCACGTAGTTTCTCAATGGTTAAGAATATGTTACAATAAAACCATGAATACAAAGATATCTTTTTCCTCATTGGATTTTCCTGAGCAATTACGAACTTATATAGAGGAGGCAAACCTATCGGACAGCTCTTCTCATTCAGGCGCAAGAGTTCTCTATCTTGATTCAGGTTACTATTTAAAAATTGATCAAAAGGGAAGTTTAGAGCGAGAAACTAGCATTGCGAGTTGGTTTGAACAAGAGGGAATAGGAACTCCAGTCATCCACTATCTATCTACAGATAAAGACTACCTCCTGACTAAAGAGGCTATTGGTCATGATGCTCTCGCTTTTTTAGACCAGCCAGAAAAAATCTGCCGAACCATGGCAGAGGCTCTTAAAAAGCTTCACAACTTAAACCCACAAAATTTTCCATCAGAAAATCATTTAAAAGCCTATAAAGAAAGAGCCTTTAAAAACTATGAAAAAGGGGAGTTCTATGCCAAGGCGCTCCTACCCCAATTCCAGATTAACAGTCGCGAAGAGGCCTTCCAACTCATCCAAGAACAAGGGCACCTTTTAAAAACAGATGCCTTTATTCACGGGGATGCCTGTCTACCGAACTTTATTCTTAAAGATGCCAGCCATTTCTCTTGTTTTATTGACCTTGGTTCGGCTGATTTCAGTGATCGGCATATCGATCTCTTTTGGGCTATTTGGTCCCTCAATTACAACTTAAAAGATCCCAAATATGCTGAACTATTTCTCGACTATTACGGGAGGGAACTGGTTGATAGCAATAAACTTCGACTCGTTGCTGCCTTCGAAGCATTTGGATAAGAGGTAAACCATGAAAATCACAAAACTTGAAAAGAAAAAAAGACTCTTTCTACTTGAGCTTGATAGCGACCAAACCTGCTACATTACAGAGGATACCATTGTGCGCTTTATGTTGACAAAAGGGAAAGAGATCTCAGCTGAAGAACTAACTGAGATTAAATTATTTGCGCAATTTTCCTACAGTAAAAATCTAGCTCTCTACCACTTATCCTTCAAGGCTCGCACTGAAAAAGAAGTTAAAGATTATCTTGCCAAACATGAAGTTAATGAGAACATCATCCCCAAAGTTATCCAGTCTTTAAAAGATGATAATTGGATCAATGATCGCCAATATGCTTATGCCATCATCAATTCCAATCAGCTTTCAGGAGATAAGGGAAGCTATATGCTGATGCAGAAGATTTCTCAAAAAGGCGTTGCTAAATCCATTATCCAAGAAGTCATACAAGAATTTGATATGACGGAAGTCGCAGAGCGCACAGCGGAAAAACTACTGAAAAAATACCAGGGGAAGTTACCTGCCCGCGCTCTTCAGGATAAGATTATCCAAAGCCTGACCAATAAAGGATTTTCCTACACAGAAGCCAAAACAGCCTTTGACCAATTGGATAGCCAGGTCGAAGAAGAAACCGTTCAGGAACTTATTTTTAAAGAGTTAGACAAGCAGTATCGGAAATATTCACGAAAGTATGAAGGATACGAACTGAAACAACGTTTGACCCAAGCTTTAGCACGAAAAGGCTTTGATTTTTCGGATATAGCCAGTGCTCTCAGAGAATATCTTTAATTTTTTCATGAAAAAACTAAGAACTTTAAACAAAAATGTGATACAATAGTAAACGATAAACTTATAAATTGTAGAAAGTTGGTTAGTTATGAAACTTCCAAAAGAAGGCGACTTTATTACAATTCAAAGTTATAAGCATGATGGGAGTCTCCACCGTACTTGGCGAGACACCATGGTACTAAAAACAACAGAGAACGCTATTATCGGCGTCAACGACCACACACTTGTTACCGAAAGTGACGGTCGTCGTTGGGTGACTCGAGAACCGGCTATTGTTTACTTTCACAAGAAATATTGGTTTAATATTATCGCTATGATTCGTGAAAATGGTATCTCCTACTACTGCAATATGGCAAGTCCTTACTATCTGGATGAAGAAGCTTTAAAATACATTGACTATGATTTGGATGTTAAAGTTTTTACAGATGGTGAAAAACGCCTCTTGGACGTTGAGGAGTATGAACGACATAAGCGAAAAATGAAGTATTCTTCTGATCTAGACTATATTCTGAAAGAGCATGTTAAGATTCTTGTTGATTGGATTAACAATGAGCGAGGTCCTTTCTCAGAAGCCTATGTCAACATTTGGTACAAACGCTACGTAGAACTAAAGAATCGGTAAAGTTGTCAGAGGTCAGGATTAAAATCCTGACCTCGTTTTTTTGGTAGTGTAAAATAAGTTGTGTAAACACAAAAAGGAATAAATCCATTATGATAGAATTCGCGAGATATACAAAATAAATGGATAGACTAATACTTTTTTAATTTCTTTGTTCCTTATAAGTTTACAACAAACTTATATCGTTTAATACAAAAATACGAAGATGATTGCTTTAAAAGAATTCAGATCACCTTCGTATCAAAATATTTAGTTTTTGTATTTCAATATAACATCAATCTTTTAGTACAACTTTTTAAAAGGATACCTTAACAGAGAAAATGCTATTAATCTACCAGCTCATTTAATCGTTTTTGAAAATATAAAGCAATATTTTTAGATTCAATAAACTCAAAATATTTAATGACATTTTGCATTTGTTTAATTCCAGATTCTTTAGATTCTATCAGGTAGATTTTATATCCTTCTACAAACTTGAATGTAGATTTTTCAAAGACTTTTGTGTCATCTTTTAATAATTTTCTTAATTTCATTTCAAAGTAGTCTGCATATGATAGATGTGAATTTTCAAGGCAACAGAACCAAAAATTTAAACAAGCTGACACAACTAAATTTCTATTCTTACCGATTTTTTCGTAATAATGTGTACGCTCTAGTATTTCTTTTCCGACCCTGTAGATATAATCTATTTCAAAAAGATGATATAAATTACCAATCAGCGCTATCTCATAGGACTCCCAGCGTTCCTTCTGGAATAAATAGTCATATACTAAATTTAGATCATCTCTACTAACTACATAATTACAATCTATCTGATTTAATAGTCCCTGAACCATAATTGTATTTATTCTATAAGTTTTTTCTCCACTCTTCTCAAAAAGTTTTTGTTGCTCATTTTTTATTTCCTCCAATCCTTTAGTATTCAAACTATAAAAATTTGGAGATAAATTAACCAAAAAATCATCAAGCTCCGATCTTTTATAATGTTCTAGATAATTACAAAAATTCTCGATCGAAACATTGATATTTGATAATAATTCAAAAAACGTTGAAAGAGAAATTTCATTTTCTCCCCTTTCAAATCTAGAGAGTTGAGATTTTGATATAGAATCAGCTGCAGCATACTCTAAAGAATATCCGTTTAATTTTCTAAAATATCTAAAAGCTTCTCCGTAATTTTTCACAATTTCGTTCCCTTAACTCTCTTTTCGAGCGATAAACATACCATATTCTTTAGGAATAATCAACATACCATTATTAAACTCACTTTCCAATCTATTACGAATTATTTCCTCTTCTAGTGAACCTATTTCGGAAATTCCTTTCAAGGATTGAATATATTGAACTAGATCGTCTATACTTGTCACCTGTAGCTCATCATCATAAATTAATTTTTCCACAGTGTCAAAATACCTATTTAAAAAAGCTTTCCCATTTTGTAAAGTAAAAGTTTTATTTTCCAAATTTTGATTAACTACATCTTTAAATAAGCTTGCCAAATAATCTACAACTCCATTTTCACCAAATGTAGCACAATAAAAAATTCCTCCTTTTTTTAATACTCTATTCACTTCAGAGATAGCTTTATCAATGTCATTTACATGATGTAGAAGCATATTAGCAATAACAATATCAAAAGTTTCATTTTTAAAAGAAATATTTTGGATATCCATTCTTTCATAGTTGACATTATCTCTATTTCCAATCACTAACTTCGTAGTTTCTACCATGTCATTAGAAAAATCCGTTATAATCAATTGCTTCATCTTGTCTATAGAATCAAGATTACTTTTCCACAGTTCTCCTGTACCACATCCCAATTCTAGTATCTTTAACTCACCAGTGAGTTGGTAGTTAGAAAAAATCCAATTGTTAAATCCCAATCTATTTTTAGAATACTTCTTATGCAATTCTACTCGAATATCAAGATTATTATGATTTTTATATTGTTCAATTACTTTATCAATCATTCTAAATGACCTCCACTCTATAATTTGACATTATATCACAAGAATAAAGGTAGTGTAAAATAAGTTGTATAAATGCAAAAAAGAATAATTTTACCACAGTATTGAACTATTTTTTGGTCTTCTAAATTCCAAAAAACTCTTTTAAACAAAACTTCATTTTTCATCCACAAGTTTTAAGAGGCACTGATTTATTAAAGGATTGAGATCCTAGGATTAGGAATTCATAGATTAGTCCATCAATTTCTGTCTTTCGCTTTTCCCTAGCAAAAAACCTGCCACATTAGGCAGGTTTCCCTTTAAATATCTAACTTCGTAACAGTGAACTTGATATGCGAATAGTCTTTTTCGATATCCTTATCTACCATAAAGGCTGTTGCATCCTTCTTGACCTGTACTAAATCAATATTCTGTGCTTGAGCAGCATAGACACAGCCACAATAACATTGGCGATAAATGTCATACTCTTCACACATTTCTACAGAGCGTTTATAGCCTTGATTTTTCTTAAAATCACTCGGAAGATAATGAGTGGTGTAGATTTTCTGCACATCAATCCCGATACTATTGATGGTTTGTGAATTTTTGTGAGGGCTGATGGTTAGGGCAGAACCAAAGTAATCAAATCCTAAGTCCATAGCCACTTGCGCTGTCTTGTCCAAACGATAGTCAAAACAAACCTTGCAACGATCCCCACCTTCAGGTTCTTCTTCCAAACCTCTGACCAGCTGACGGTATTCGTTGGGTTCATAGGGTGCTTCTAGATATTGAACCTTGTTGCCAGTTCGTTCATTGAAATCGCTGACAAACTTTTTTGTCACATAGGCACGCTTGTGATACTCAGCTTTAGGATGGATATTTGAATTAGCAAAATAGATAGTCACATCTGCATACTTGGTCAAATACTCTAAAGTATAGGTGCTACAAGGAGCACAACAGACGTGCATGAGAATGGTTGGTCTCTCTTCATTTTTTTCCCAAACTTGAACCATCTTTTGCATGACACGGTCAAAGTTGATCTTTTGATTGGGATTCATCTTACTTAGAATTTCTTCTACATCGATCATACTCTTCTCCTTTTCCTCTTGCTATTGTACCACAGGATGATCCTTTGAGCAAATAGGTTTTCGTGCTTTACTCAGTTATTAAGTCCTTATCTAATAGCTTGCCCATCCTTGTCAGACTGATTATTAAGATAGGACAAGTTAAAAGCAAGATAAGACCTAGAACTAAAAAGACAGCTACAAGACCCCAACGATCAATCATCCAGCCTGTCAGTGGAAATACGACAATCATGGAAAGACTAAAGAGCATAGAATTGATACTAAGCATAGTTGCTCTCACACTGGACGGTAAATAGCCTTGTAAGTCATTGAAATAGATCGGCTGATAAACTGCATAGAGTGTATCGGTCAAAAGATATACGAGAAGAAAAGCAAAGGGGGTTCCAGAAAACACCAATAGTAAGGCCAAGCCCGTTAGTGAAACAAGCGTCGGAAAAACTCGATTGCTATTCCATTTTTTACCGATTTGACTGGCTACATAAACTGCTATAAGATTTAAGCCACTACCAATCAGCATGACTAGTGAAACCTGCCACCCTGCTAAATCACTTATTTTCTGCTGATAATAAAAGTAAAACATGCACATGAGTGTTCCAACTAGCTGATAAGTCATCATCCAATAAAAGAGTACTGGTTTTTCCTGCCATTCTTTTCGAACTTGCAGGACAATCGTTTTAAAAGTTAAGGCTTCGTTTTTCTCTCTCTTAGCCATTGGTTCTTTCATCAAATAAATCAAGATTATAGAAAGAAATGAAAATCCAATAGCAATCAGATAGGTCCAAGCCAATGCTCCGTGAATAAAGAAGCCTGCCACAACTGTACCTAAGGTTCGGGTGACTTCTGCCACACCAGACAAAAAACTAGAAATCTGAAGATATCGGTCCTTTTGACCTGCTTCAACTGCTGAATCATATAAGAAAGCGGTACTGGTCCCCGAATCAAAATTATAAGACCAAGCGTTGACCATCATAGCAAAAGCATAAATCCAAAAATTCCCCTGACCAAACAAAATCAAGATAGAGGACACAATACTAGCCAAGCGAGCCAAATAGAGATTGGTCTTGTAGCTAAATCGATCGGCCAACATACCAGACGGGATTTCACACAAGAGACTTGTACCGTGAAAGATACTTTCCAATAGACCAATTTGAAGTAAGGAAAGACCATTTTGAATGAAAAATATAATCCAAAAACTGGTAATTCCAAAATAAGAAGTGAATTCCAGACCTGCCAGGAGTGGAATATTGCCTTTGTAAGTTCTTTTAAACATCGTTTTCTCTCTTTCAATATATAATATGAGTATTTCTAAAAGACTTACTTAGAGTTGCCTACATTTTCTCCACCTCTTTCATTTAAAGTAATACTCAATGAAAATCAAAGAGCAAACTAGGAAGCTAGCCGCAGGCTGTACTTGAGTACGGTAAGGTGAAGCTGACGTAGTTTGAATTTGATTTTCGAAGAGTATAAAAACGCCAGACGGCGTTTTTATGGCTATTAAGGTTTGATACGGTGCAACATACGTGGGAATGGAATAGCTTCACGGATGTGTTTTGTACCTGCTGCGAAGGTAACCATACGCTCGATACCGATACCAAATCCACCGTGTGGTACTGTACCGTATTTACGAAGGTCAAGGTAGAATTCATACTCTGTACGATCCATACCAAGAGATTCCATCTTCGCAACAAGAGCATCGTAATCTTCCTCACGCATTGAACCACCGATGATTTCTCCGTAACCTTCTGGTGCGAGCAAGTCTGCACAAAGTACGCGATCTGGGTTACCAGGAACTGGTTTCATGTAGAAGGCCTTGATGTCTGCTGGGTAGTTAATCACGAAGGTTGGTACACCAAAGTGGTTTGAAATCCATGTTTCGTGTGGCGAACCGAAGTCATCACCATGTTCAAGATGCTCGTAGTCAGCGTCTTCATCATTTTCATGCTCTTGCAAGAGGTCAATGGCTTGATCGTAAGTGATGCGTTTGAATGGCTCTGCAATGTAGCGTTTCAAGAGCTCTGTATCACGTTCCAATGTTTCCAAGGCTTGAGGCGCACGGTCAAGAACACCTTGAAGCAAAGCTTTAACATAAGCTTCTTGCAAGTCAAGTGACTCATCATGTGTCAAGTATGAATACTCTGCATCCATCATCCAGAATTCAGTCAAGTGACGGCGAGTTTTTGATTTTTCAGCACGGAATACTGGACCAAAGTCAAAGACACGACCAAGGGCCATAGCACCAGCTTCAAGGTAAAGTTGACCAGATTGACTCAAGTATGCTGGTGTTCCGAAGTAGTCTGTTTCAAAAAGTTCTGTAGAATCTTCTGCAGCATTTCCTGAAAGAATTGGGCTATCAAACTTCATGAAGCCATTTTTATCAAAGAACTCATAAGTTGCATAGATGATAGCATTACGGATTTGCATGACAGCTACTTGTTTGCGTGAACGAAGCCACAAGTGACGGTTATCCATCAAGAAGTCTGTTCCATGTTCTTTTGGAGTGATTGGGTAATCTTGAGATTCACCAATAACTTCGATGTCTGTAATATCTAATTCGTAACCAAATTTAGAACGCTCGTCTTCTTTAACAATCCCTGTCACGAAAACAGATGTTTCTTGGCTTAGGCGTTTGATGGTGTCAAATTTTTCAAGACCTACTTCTTCTCCAAATTTTTCGATAAAGTTTGGTTTAAAAGCCACACCTTGGAAAAAGGCTGTTCCGTCACGCAATTGTAAGAAGGCAATTTTTCCTTTTCCTGATTTGTTGGCAACCCAAGCACCGATAGTGACTTCTTGACCAACGTAATCTTTTACTTCGATAATTGTTACACGTTTTGTCATCATTTATCTTCCTTTTTTCGTTTAACTTGTCCAAAGACATTATTACTCATTATTGTACCACAAATAATGCCTGATAGCTAGCTAGTTTGACAGAAATTCATAAGTTTTTAGCTACAAAAACCTCCGCCAAAAGGACGGAGGTTTAACTTCTTATTTTTCCATAAATTGGTGCAAACGACGAATGGCTTCTTTAAGGGTATCCAAGTCTGTCGCATAGCTGAGACGAAAATTTTCTGGTGCTCCAAATCCGGCTCCTGTAATCAAGGCCAGACCAACTTCTTCAAGAATAGCCGTTGTAAATTCTGTTACATCGCTATAACCTTTCATCTCCATAGCTTTTTTGACATTTGGGAAGAGATAGAAGGCTCCTTGTGGTTTGACAACTTCAAAACCAGGGACTTCACACAAGAGAGGATAAATGGTATTGAGACGTTCCTCAAAAGCCTGACGCATGGTTTCTACAGAGTCTTGCGGTCCAGTTAGCGCTTCAATCGTTGCATATTGAGATACCGCAGTCAGGTTTGAAGTCGTTTGACCTGTTAGTTTACTCATGGCAGCGATGATTTCTGGATCACCTACTGCATAACCCACCCGCCAACCTGTCATGGCATAAGCTTTTGATACACCGTTAATGACAATGGTTTGCTTGCGAATGGCTTCTGATAGACTAGAGATTGGCACAAACTCATTACCGTTATAGACCAAGCGTCCATAAATATCATCTGCTAGGATGAGAATATCATGTTCAACAGCCCAATTTCCAATGGCCAAGAGTTCTTCACGAGAATAAATCATCCCAGTCGGATTAGATGGTGAGTTAAGAACCAAAACCTTGGTCTTATCTGTGCGAGCTGCTTCTAATTGCTCCACAGTTACTTTAAAGTGATTGTCTTCTTTGGCTTGGACAAAGACTGGAACACCTTCTGCCATCTTAACCTGATCTCCATAGCTAACCCAGTAAGGTGTTGGAATAATGACCTCATCTCCAGGATTAACCACAGCCATAAAGAAAGTATAGAGTGAGAATTTTGCACCTGTAGCAAAAGTGACTTCGTTAGCCGCTACGGAATAACCATAATAACGCTCAAAATAGGTATTGACTGCTGCTTTTAACTCAGGCAAACCTGAAGCTACCGTATAGAAAGAAGCACGTCCATCTCGAATGGCTGCAACAGCGGCATCTTGAATATTTTCAGGAGTATGAAAATCGGGCTGACCTAAAGTTAAGAAAAGAACATCTTTTCCTTCAGCTTTTAACTTCTTTGCTCTTGCATCACTAGCCAGAGTGACACTTTCTTCCATTTCTAAGACACGTTTAGATAATTTCATAGCTTCTCCTTTTCGATTAGGGCACCAGTTTCAAAATCTACTAGATAATAGTCTCCACCAGACTTGATTTCCCAAACAGGCTTTTCAGCATAGCGTCCAAAGGTAACCGTATCAATTTCAGTTGCTCCTTTTTCTCTAACAACTGCTTCTGCTTTTTCTTGTGAAGTACCATTTTCTAGTTGATATACGTAAATATTGTTATTACTTTTCTCTATTAAAACAGCAACTGGTTTCTGATTCTTATCTTGACCAAGAACACTATAATAGCTTTCTAAGCCATTAAAGATATCAACCTGGCTGACCGTTTCTAGATTCGCATACTGCTTGGCAAGTTTTTCCCCTTCTACCTTTGCTGTCTGATAAGGCTTCATGCTAAGCCACACCAAATAGAGAAAGGAAGAAGTCACAACTAGAGCCAGCAGGGTCAAACCAATGCTGTACTGAAATAATAAGGAATTTTTTTCTTTTTTCTGTCTCACTTTCACTCGTCTATTTTACCATCTATCCTAGTGAATTACAAGTGAATAAAGGGGAGGATTTAGTACGGAACTTCTCTTATGACAGGACTATATGAAGTTTGAATCATTGATTTCACAGACTTTTCATAATCTCTACTCCTAAAAATAATCTTGACTATCATCGATTTTTATTTTCTGAGCAGATTTCTTGCAAATGATTTTGTTTTGTTGTAACATTTTTTATAACAACAGAGATAACTCTGATTAAAATCTAAAGGAGACTCCCTATGTCTAAAAAAGTATTATTTATCGTTGGTTCACTTCGTGAAGGTTCTTTCAACCACCAAATGGCTCTAGAAGCTGAAAAAGCTCTTGCAGGTAAAGCTGAGGTTAGCTACCTTGACTACTCAGCAATCCCACTTTTTAATCAAGAACTTGAAGTTCCAACTCTTCCAGCTGTAGCAGCAGCTCGTGAAGCTGTTCTAGCTGCTGATGCTATCTGGATTTTCTCTCCAGTTTACAACTTCTCAATTCCTGGAACAGTGAAAAACTTGCTTGACTGGATTTCACGCGCAATTGACTTATCTGATACACGCGGAGCATCTGCTCTTCAAGATAAAATCGTTACTGTATCTTCAGTAGCAAATGCAGGTCATGAACAACTCTTTGCAATCTACAAAGACCTCTTGCCATTCATCCGTACACAAGTTGTTGGTGAATTCACTGCAGCTCGTGTCAATGATTCTGCTTGGGTAGATGGCAAATTAGTCCTTAAAGACAGTGTTGCTACTTCACTAAAACAACAAGCTGAAGACTTGGTTCAAGCTATTCAATAATTGAATGAAAAAAAGATAGTAGAAAATGTTAGTTTCTACTATCTTTTTCTTAATCAACTAATTCATCAATCATACTATGTTTTAGTGGTAAACTACACATCACTAAAAGGAAAATAAAGGATGATTGAAGCCAAAAGAGAGCCAAATCAAAAATTCCGTGCACAGCTACTACTGTCAAGAAAGAGAGGTAAAGTCCAAGGATAGGACGCTTACTAGGTACTTGACTCATATCAATCAACATTCGTACTGGAGTGGCAGAAGCAATCCCCAAGAGAACTGTACCAACAACTCCATAACTCAAAATCGTATCTATATAAATACTATGAGCATGTTCATGATAAGGTGCTCCAATACGAGGGAAAGAGTGCATGTAGGTTAGCGGTCCTTCACCCCAAAATGGATTTTGCTTAAACAAGGCCATTCCAGCATTCCAGATAGAAACACGTTCTTCCATAGATGAATCTAAGGTTCCCATTCGAACACCCAAATCACTAGAAAATAGAAAGGCTAAACCAACCCCAAAAACTCCTATACTAAGCCAGAAAGCACGCCAGTTCTTAATGGTTGTGAAGAGATAAATAATCGCTCCAAAAATAATGGCTGGAAAAGCTGTACGATTCTGCGTAAAGTTTAAACCGAATAAATTAGCAAAGATGGCAATCATAGAAAAGATTCGTAACCACCTTAACTTCGTTGTGCTAATCAGGTAAAAACCAATCATGATACAGAAACAACAGATAATTCCATAGTAATTGGGATTAAAGAAGGCAACTTCCGCTCGATTTTGATGCCAAACCTGCATTCGTGGTGAGAGGAAGGTATAATCAAATTTCTTTACAATTTGGAAATGTTCCAAGGCTGCAAAAGCTGCTGCCAAGACACTTGAGGCTAAAACCCCTTCAATCGTCAACCTGAAAAATTTAGGAGTCAATTGAGATTGATAATAGTAAAAGAAGATGGCAAACAGAAACATGGCCACCGAAGAAACTACTCCCATCACATTTTGTGCTAGAAGAGAAATTGCAGTGCTATAGGCAATAAAAAAGAGCAAAACAGGGTGTTGAGACAGACGTTTCAAGATCCCCTTCATCTCCCCAGTATATACTAACCAAAGTAAGTAAGAGATAAAAATAATAACAAAAAGATAAAAAGGGAGAAAAATACTCAGAATAACTCCTAAAAGAAGTCCTTCTTGTTTCGATAAACTTTTTAACTTTTCAATGACACCTATTGATTTCACAACAGATCCTTTCCTTCTGAATATTACATTCAGATAAATAAGCTATTAAAACATTTTACCATTTTTCAAGCGATTTGAAAACCTCTTTACCTCTATACTCCTAACTAAAACTGGGTAAAATTTTATAGTTAGCTAATATTACTTGAAAATCGCTATCCCTTTTTTAAAAATATGGTACAATAAATCTAATTATTCCAGAAAGGGTCTAGCATGAAATCCTACCAAGAAGTCTATAAAATACTAGTTACTGAGACTGATTATCTAAGCGGAGAAAAAATAGCTGAGAGATTAAATCTATCTCGAACTTCAGTATGGAAAGCTATCCAACGTCTCCAGCAAGAGGGACTGGAGATTGACAGTATCAAAAATCGTGGGTATAAACTTCTGGACGGAGACCTTATCTTGCCTCAGGAAATCGAAGCGAATAGTCCCATTACTGTCCAGTTTAAACCCTCAACAAAATCCACCCAAACTGATGCTAAAGAGGCTATGGAAGGTGGTGCCAAAGGGGATAAACTCTACCTTTCCACTAGCCAAACTATGGGACGCGGTCGTTTTCAACGTCCTTATTACTCACCTGATAAGGGGGGAATTTACATGTCCCTCCACCTACAACCCAATCTCCCTTATCAGAATCTTCCAGCCTATACACTTCTAACAGCTGGAGCTATCTACAAGGCTATCAAAAACCTTAGTTTAATCGACGTGGATATCAAGTGGGTCAATGACATTTATCTGAACCAGAAAAAAATTGCTGGTATTCTAACCGAAGCCATTACCTCCGTCGAAACTGGACTCGTTACAGATGTTATCATTGGGGTCGGAATCAACTTTTCGATCGCTGAATTTCCCAAGAATCTACAAACTAAAGCTGGAAGCTTATTTTCTCAACATACTCCCATTACTCGCAATGAATTGATTGCTGAAATTTGGAAATGTTTCTATGAAACAGAAGCCGATGAACTCCTCTATCTCTATAAAAAACGCTCAATCGTTTTAGGAAAAGAAATTTCCTTCAAGAAGGATCAGGAAATAATCACAGGAAAAGCCTGTGACATCTCTGACCAAGGTCAACTGCAGATAGAATTAGCAAACGGTGAAAAGATTTGGCTCAATAGTGGAGAAGTTTCACTGACTAAATGGTAGTTTTCCTAGATCAAAAAAATCGACCTTTCTTATTGAAGGTCGATTTTTTAATTTGTTATTTTTTCAAACGTTCAACGTCACGCGCGATAACGAGTTCTTCATCCGTTGGAATTACCAGTACACGTACACTTGCTGCATCTGTCGAAATATCTCCGGTTGCACCAAAGACATTTTTCTCTGGATCTACATCACAACCGAACCAAGAAATCCCTGAAATAACATCTTCACGTACATTAGTAGAATTTTCACCGATACCTGCTGTGAAAATAATAGCATCTGCTCCATTTAGGACTGCCAAGTATTGTCCGATGTGTTTTTGGATACGGTCAACATACATTTCATAAGCCAAAGTAGCATCGTGATCTCCTGCATCCATAGCAGCAATTACATCACGCATATCACTAGACTTACCTGAAACACCCATCAACCCTGACTCACGATTGAGGATACGACTGATGTCCTCAGGCTTGTTAAAGTCCTCTGTATATTGCATTAAATAAGGAATGATGGCTGGGTCAATATCTCCTGTACGAGTTCCCATCATTACACCACCAAGTGGAGTGAATCCCATTGAGGTATCAACAGATTTCCCACCCTTAACAGCTGTAATAGAAGCACCATTACCGATGTGACAAGTGATTAACTTCAACTCTTCAAGTGGACGACCCAAGAGTTTTGCTGCTTCTTGAGCAACGTACTGATGGCTAGTTCCATGGGCTCCGTACTTACGAACCTTGTTTTCTGTGTAATATTTTGTTGGTAGAGGATAGCGATAAGCTTTCTCTGGCATTGTTGTATGGAAGGAAGTATCAAAAACAACGACACTCGTAATATCTGGCAATAATTCTTTGAAGGCACGAATACCCGCAGCATTCGCAGGATTGTGCAATGGAGCAAGAAGACCTAACTCTTCAACTTTTTCAATTACATCACCTTCCACGACTGTAGACTCTTTGAAGTACTCTCCACCTGCAACGACACGGTGTCCAACACCAGTAATTTCATCATAAGATTTAATAATATCAAAACGAATCAAGTCATCAAGCAAAATCTTAACTGCCAAAGTATGGTTGTCAATGTCAAGGACTTGTTGTTCTGAGCGACCATCGAACTTAACTGTAGAAATAGAATCTTTCAATCCAATTCGCTCAATCAACCCTTTTGCAAGCACTTTTTCTTCTGGCATTTGGTAAAGTTGCCATTTCAAGCTAGAGCTTCCAGCGTTAATTGCAATGGTTTTTGTCATAATGTTTCCCCTTTTTAAGCGTTTTCAACTATTATATCAAAATTTATACTAGATTTCATGTTCTTGACACCAATTTTGAAAATTTTCCTTAAATTCCAACAAAATTTCAGGATCACGAAGACTAGCAAGTGGATAAACAAAGGGCTCTGTCCCTTCTCCCACCTTCTTTTGCAAAACAAAAATGGTCTTAGACTGGGCTCCTTGAGCGAAGAGATCCTCCGGTAAAGCTATGATAGCGACTAGTTGAGCTTGATCAGTCAGCCAGGATTTCAAGAGGTCACTCTGAGGACTCGTCAAAAGATCTGTTGGAGCAAGAAAAATAGCATAGCCTCCCGACTTTAGATACTTGAGAGATTGCTCCATTAATAGATGATGAGCGTAAGTATGTTCATCCTTTGCTGCCACTTGGTAACGTGAGGCGATCTGATCGTCTGGGCAGTAGCCAATTGGGAGGTCGCTCACGATTATATCACTTTCTTTTAATACTTGTGGACGTACTGCATCTCCTTGGACAAAGCCCATTTGCAGATCCATAACTTCTGCCATGCTTGCAGCCAGATCGATCAAGAGGTCATCTAGTTCAATCCCAAGGTAATCTACCTTTTTGTTCATGGACGTTAAGAAGCTAGCACCCAGAATTCCCATCCCAGAACCCAACTCTAATAAACTTAGATTTTCAGCAGGCCACAGTTGCTCCATCAGAAAAATCATCAAGTGACCAATGGCGTCTGGTGTAAACTGGTGATTTGCTTGTAGAGGTTCTGTTTGCGCTGCCTTCATTAACAAGAATTGGTAGGTTCGTAACCACTCTTCTTTTCGAAGAGCCAATCGTTTTAATGCTTGATTATTTTTCTTGACATCTTCCAGATTTGTCTGACCATCCAGATAGATCCCATTTTGCTCAATCAAGGCATCGTAAAAATTTGTCGTCAAATCATTTTGGATGATTTGGACATTTTCTAGTAAATAGGTATATGCTTGTTCAATTTTTTCAAAATCCATACCCTTATCTTACCAAAAATAATGTCCTTTTTCCAGATTTTCATAATTGTGAAAATGAAAAAAAGAAAATCTACCTCCTCAGTAGACTTTCTCTGTTTAACATTTATTTCCAAGCTCCACTGGCATCTACATAGTAACCATCTGGTGTGCGTGTATTGCTAAGCATATTACCAGATGAAGCCAGATAATACCACTTACCATTATCTTTGATCCAACCGGTTGCCATTGCACCTGAATCTTTTAGATAGTACCAAGAGCCATTATCTTTGATCCAGCCTGTTGCCATGGAACCTGAGTCTTTTAGATAATACCAAGTACCACCATCTTTAAGCCAGCCTGTCGCCATAGAACCTGAGTCTTTTAGGTAATACCAAGAGCCGTTATCATATAACCAATCAGCTGAAATCATAGCTCCTGATGACTTAAAGGCATACCAACTGTCACCTTGATAGAGCCATGTTTGATTAAACATAACCCCTTTATCATCCATAAAATACCAGCTTCCCTGATCCTTGATCCAAGCATCTTTAACTAGTTGACCTTGTTTTTGATAGTACCACTTTTCACTGTAATTCTTTTTTAGCCAGCTTTCTGCTTTTACAATCGGATAAAGTATTTTGAAGGCTCCTGCCCCCCTGTAGGAATGACTGATAACTCCTGGTTTTTGAAGTTTCAATTCTTCATAGTCGTCTGCCCAAGCAAATACTTTTTGACCATTGACAGTCTCTGGTAAGGTAGCAGTGTAGGTCTTGGTTTGATAGTCCCATTTTGCATCAAGGTAGGTGTGTTGATCGTTTGATTCTTCAATACGGAAGTAACCACTCTTTCCACCGTCATTATATACATCATCTACTACTTTAGTGGACCAGGTCTTTACTTCATTTCCGCTCTTGGCTTCTACCTTGATATCTCCACGGTATCCATAAGGTACATAGAAATTCAGGTAACGCCCCTCTGTACCTACCATAGACTTGTCCTTTTCTTGACCTAGGAAATTGACTGTCTGATCCTGACCATTTAAAGTGACTTTCCATTCAATTTTTTCGTTTTTAGGCAAATCCAATACTTTAATATCTACTTCATGGCCATTATTAAATCTGAGAATTTTGCCATCTTGATACCAAACGCCACCCTTAATAACCCATTCTTCTTCCAATTCGAAGGCCTTTCCTGAATGAGGGAAAGCCAGTAAGGCTAAACCTGCTAGAGACAAACTAAATAGTGTAATTTTTTTCATGAGATTTCCTCCTGTTTTTATCCATGTTAATTATATCACTATGTTATTTTTTTGCAAGAGATATCCTAAATGTATATAGGAAAAACCTCTGAGATGACTCTCAAAGGTTTAATCATGACTATTTACTATTTTCAACCGCTGCTGTTACAAAAGCAGTGTAAAGTTCTTCTGGGCGGTTTGGACGACTTGAAAGCTCTGGGTGGTACTGACAAGCCACAAAGAATTTGTTTTCTGGAATTTCCACAATTTCTACCAAGCGGTTGTCTGGTGAAACGCCTGAAAAGACAAAACCTGCTCCTTCAAACTGTTCACGGAAAGCATTGTTAAATTCATAACGGTGACGGTGACGGCGTTGCACCACCTCTTTGTTGTGATAAGCTGCCGCTGCCTTAGAACCACGTTTTAGCTTAGAAGGATAAAGTCCCAAACGAAGGGTCCCACCCATGTCCTCAACATCAATCTGATCACGCATGATATCGATGATAGGATATTTGGTATCAGGATTTAGCTCTGCTGAATTAGCTCCTTCAAGACCTAAGACATTACGGGCAAACTCGATACAGGTCAACTGCATACCCAAGCAGACTCCCAGCATTGGTACATCATTTTCACGCGCATAGCGAATCGCTTCAATCTTACCTTCTGTTCCACGTTGACCAAAACCACCTGGCACGATGATTCCGTCAGCATCAGATAGGAGTTCTGCCACATTGTCAGCTGTCACATCGTTAGCATTGACCCAATCAATCTTGACTTCTGCATCATTGGCATAACCAGAGTGTTTCAAGGCTTCAACAACTGAGATGTAGGCATCTTGCAACTCAACATACTTACCAACAAGAGCAATCTTGACTTGTTTTTTGAGGTTCATGACCTTGTCAACCATAGCTGACCACTCTGTCATATCTGCTGCAGGTGCATCAATTTTCAAATGGTCACAAACGATTTGATCCATACCTTGTGCTTGCAGGTTAAGTGGGATTTGGTAAAGATGATCCACATCCAAGGACTCGATAACTGCTTCTGGTGCCACATCACAGAACTGGGCCAGTTTATTTTTAATTCCTTGTCCAGCTGGCTTTTCAGTACGGATGACCAACATATTAGGCTGAATTCCCAAACCACGCAATTCTTTGACAGAGTGTTGAGTTGGTTTGGTCTTCATTTCACCAGCTGCCTTGAGGTAAGGAAGCAAAGTCGTATGGATATACATGACATTATCTGCACCCACATCTGCCTTCATCTGACGAAGAGCTTCTAAGAATGGAAGGGACTCGATATCTCCGACTGTTCCACCAACCTCTGTAATAATGACATCAGAGTCTGTTGTAAGAGCAGCACGCTTGATTTTTTCTTTCAAGGCATCTGTAATATGAGGAATAACTTGGACAGTTGCACCCAAATACTCTCCACGACGTTCCTTGCGAAGAACTTCGCTGTAGATTTTACCAGTTGTCACATTTGAGTATTTGTTGAGGTTGATATCGATAAAACGTTCATAGTGACCTAGGTCCAAGTCTGTCTCAGCCCCATCATCTGTTACAAATACTTCTCCGTGCTGGTAAGGGCTCATGGTTCCTGGGTCAATATTGATATAAGGGTCAAATTTTTGAATGGTCACCTTCAAACCACGGTTTTTCAAAAGACGCCCAAGGCTCGCTGCAACGATCCCTTTCCCAATAGACGATACCACACCACCAGTGACAAAAATATATTTCGTAGACATAGATTCCTCTTTCTAAAATGCTCAAGGTCTTGTTCACTAACAGGGGATTGAGAAAACAAGACCTTCATCAATAACTACACCCCAAGAAGAAAAGCTTCCTGGAAAAACAAAAATAGCTCCCTAATAACTAGGGAGCTCCGACCTCTAAAAGAGGTGCCCGAACAATATATTACCTCAAAATGAAGCATTTGTCAAATAGAACAAATCGTTAACTTGGCATTTCATCTTGCATAACTCATTCAAACTAAAAAGTAAAAAGAGGCTGGATCTAGGAAATCGAGACTTGATAGACCGATTCCAGCTCCAACTCCTCTTTATTTTTATTCTTCCTCTTCTTCAGAGTCTTCGTCGTCTTCTTCATTAAGATCGACTTCTTCATCTAGATCATCTGGGGCGATTTCATTGATTTCAGCATCGTAGGCTTCCACTTCATTCTTCTCATCATCTGGATTTTCATCATCATAAGAGAGAGCTGGATCTTCTTCGTATGCATCCTCATCTTCTGGATCATCTGCACTGTAATCAATAGCATCTGCATCACCATCCATAAAGGCATTGACACGTTTTTTCTTAGCCTTAGGTGCTACTTCTTCATCATCACTTTCTTCAAGAGCAATGATTTCCTCATCGATTTCATCAACTCCATACCATGAACGAAGACCCCATTTGTTATCTCCAAGTGAGATAAAGCTACCGTCAAAGTTCAACTCTGTGTAGAACAAAGGCAAAGCTTCACGAATATCGCTATTAGAGGTACCGAGATAGTTTTGGATTTCATTAACCAAATCACTAAAATGCATTTCGTGATCACGACCACGGAGTTCCAAGATGGCACGAGCCACCTCAATCATAGATAGTTCACTTTTTTCTTGCCCAGCAAATACTTCTAATTCCAAAGCGTTTCTCCTCATTTTTTACTACTAACGCCAGAGTGGATAAACTCTGATCTCATTTTATCATGTACTCTTTATTGTACGATAATTTTGCCTAATAGTCAAAGGTTTAGGAGAAATAAATATGAAATATTTCAGCTAATTAATACTCAATGAAAATCAAAGAGCAAACTAGGAAGCTAGCCACAGGCTGCTCAAAACACTGTTTTGAAGTTGCAGATGGAAGCTGACGTGGTTTGAAGAGATTTTCGAAGAGTATAAAAGACCTGGGAGATACACTCACAGGTCTTTTGATTTATTTATGACTCAAAGATGCAGCTCCAATGTCAACCACAAACTGCAAGAGGATTCCTACCTAGATAAAGGATCATTTGTTGCGCCAGATTAAGTAAAAGGCCCCTTTAAGGTCCTGCCAGTAGTTCCGTTTCATAATGTCTCACTTCCATTCTATCATTCCCCTAGAATAGCGGAAAAGCCTCTCTCTGTCAATCATTTACCACAAAGAAAAAAGGCTGGGAAAACCAGCCATTTTCACACTATTCTGCTAAGAGCACTTCTTTGATGGTTTGTTTTTGGAGTTTTCTGTTGGATAGATAAAAGAGGCTTTCATAAACCACAGCAAAACCGATCAAAGTCCAGAAGCAAACATTCCAATCAAAGTTATGCTCAATCTTTTCAGGAACCGTATCTTTGATTATACCAATCAAGATTTCCATGATACCGTATTGATAAGCCGTCCCTAAAACAAATCCTAGATAAGCCCAAAAACGATAGGGAGCGAGAATATGCCCTTGGCATTCACGATCTGTGTAGCCAAATGCCTTCATAAGAGCCAAGGTTTCGCGACTTTCTGAGACCACAATCCCCAATGACAAAAAGAGAATCGAGAAAGAAAGGATCAAGCCAATCATGATCATCATGGTTTGGATGATGTCATCTGTGTAGTCCCTTAGGCCAAAGGACAATTGAACCATGGCCGCAAAACACATAGAACCAAAGACTACAAAAAACAGGATCGATTTTCTTCCCCAAATCAGTGACGAAGACAGCTCTTTTAGGAAGGATTTTTCTTTCTTAGGAGCACTTTTTTTCCTTTTGTCCTTAATCGGTGTTGGGGATTTTTTCAATAGGCGAAGGGCCGGCGTTTGTAGTTGTCTTCTAGCATAGCCAATCGCAAGAACCATAAAGAAAGTCGTTGGCAGTATCACTAAAGCGACCAAGAGCTGCCAATGAAAATGAATGGTGATTTCTGGCAAGATCCCCTTCTCATTACGAAAGTCATAAAAATGCCCCATCATAAGAAAAGAAGCGAAATAGCCAAGAAGTGCCCCAATTCCAAAACTGAGTCCAAAAGCCCAAAATCGTTTAGCCAACTGGACATTGCTATAACCCAAAGCCTTTAAAATTCCTAATTGTTCCTTGTGGTCATCGACAAATTGTTTGATATAAAAACACATGAGAAGGATCGATGTTAAGGACAAGACAACCCCACTGACCATTGCCACCATCCAGGAAAGCGAAACCTGGGCATCATAGTAGGTCTGAATCATCGGATTGGTTTTAGAAATCTCCAACTGCTCGATATCCAAGTAAAAATTCAAGAAGAGATTGGCCACAAATACCGCACAAGCCCCAATGATACTGACGACAACTAATTTTCGAATATCTTTTACTGAAAACATGGCTTACCATCCAATCTCATAAGCAGTCTGTGGCTGATCATTGGTCACAACTTCGGTAATTTTGCCACTATTGACACGAATGATGGTTCTGGCCATATCCGCAATATTTTGGTTGTGTGTCACCATAATCAAGGTAAAGCCCAGCTTTTCCTTCAATTTCCAGATATAGTCGAGAATCTTGCGCCCTGTTTCTTCATCCAGAGCTCCCGTCGGCTCATCTAAGAAGAGAATCTCTGGCTTTTTGGCCAAGGCCCGAGCAATGGAGACTCTCTGCTGTTCCCCACCAGACAATTCACTCGGATATTTGTCCAGCTTATCGCCAAGTCCCAAATCCTCGATGATCTGTAAATAATCATGATTGTTTGCCAGATCAGCTCCCATCTTTACATTCTGTCTGACCGTCAGATTCGGCAATAGATAATACTGCTGGAAAATAAAGGCAATCTTCTCCCGTCTAAAGGCTGTCAATTGAGCATCCGTGAGTTGTGATAAATCTTGTCCTTGAATGAGGATATGCCCCTCGTCTACCTTTTCTAATCCTGACAGCACATTTAAGAGAGTTGATTTCCCAGATCCAGAAGGACCGAGGATAACCACATCATCCTGGTCTTGAATCTGCAAGTCAATCCCCTTTAAAACCTTAGTTTGGCCGTAGCTTTTGTGCACATTTTCTAGTTGAATCATTTCTTTCCTACCATTTCTTTGATGAGAGATTGACAAACCTCTGTCAGTAATCCAATCACTTCTTCCATGCCGAACTGATAAATACCAGAAGCAACCATAGAGGCCATCCCGTGCGAGTAGATAAATAGATGCTGGTACAGGCGACTAGCCTCCTCTAACGTCAAAGGATAGTCTGCGACAATCGAATCCAGAACCAATTGGTAACTATGATCCTTCATGGGAAGAAAATCTTGAAAGCGACGAATCGGATCTTTGCTAGGATTTTGGAAAAGCAATTGAAAAAGTTGGGGCTCTTTTGAGGCAAAAAGGATATAAGCAACCCCGACAGATCGAAAAGGCTTCTCATCTTCTAAAGCCTTGAGTATATACTCCACCACGACCATTTCCGCAGCAATAATAACCTCTGCTTGTAACTCAGACATATTAGCAAATTGCCCAAAAATGACTCTTGGTGTGGCGCCCAGTTTCTCTGCTAATGCTCTAGCCGTCAAACTAGACATTCCCTCTTCTCTAACCAATTGTAAAGCTGTCCCAATCATAGTCTCTTTACTAAATTTAACCTTTGGTGGCATAATACTCCTTTAATGCAACATTTGTTGCGCAACGTTTGTTACCTAAAAGAATACCATAACAAAGAAAACTTGTCAAGAAAAATCTGTAAAGCATAGAACAATAAAACCAGCCCACTGATATAAGTAACGTCTGGTCTACTAAATCTAGTCCCGAAGATTCGAACGGTGCTTGAAAACTTTACCCAGCAGGACCTCACACTAGCCATAGATATCCGCTAGGTCAAAGGTTTTGATACCAATCGACAAGGCCACCCCCACCTCATCTTCACTCATCTGACTGATCAGCATCATCCCAAGGACAATTATTAATAAACACTCATTTTCAGCAACATCAATATAGTTCATGTCCTCCTCCTTTTCATACTTCTTTCATTGTAAGGTAAAGAAGACCACACGGCAATGATTTCGCAAAGCAAAAACACCTCCAGCATCTACTGAAGGTATCTCTTTTAACGATAGCTCAAAGCTCGTTTAAAGGTTTTCCAGATCCCCAAATCATCCGTTTGAAGAACCAAACTAGCATACATACGTCCGATAAAAGCTGTTGCAGTTACTGCAAAAATAACCGTTATAGCAAGCGAAATCCATGCTTCTAGTCCATTTGCGTAACCATTGATAGCTCTGAATGGCATAAAGAAGGTTGAAACGAATGGGATGTAAGAACCGATTTTCAAGATCAAATTATCACCAGAAGTTCCTAATACTGTTACCCCAATGAAACCTACCATAATCAAAAGCATCAAAGGCGATAAGGCCTTACCAGAATCTTCTGGTCGAGAAACCATAGAACCTAAGAAGGCAGCCAAGACTACATACATAAAGAGACTAACCAAGACAAACAACAAGGTATTGATCGAAAAGGCTTCTCCCAAGTGATTTAGAATACCTGAATTTGCCAAGATAGGCATATCCTTAAAGAAGAAAATAGCTCCAAGACCACCTACAACATAAATACCAATATGAGTCAAAATGACTAGAAGTAAGGCAATCATGCGGGCGTAGAAATAATGGCTAGCACGAATGCTTGAGAAGACCACTTCCATGATTTTGGTTCCTTTCTCGCTGGCTACTTCTTGAGCAGTGACACTAGCATAAGTAATCAAAATCATATATAGGAAGAAACCTAGTCCTGCAGCCGCAAAGGTTTGGACCATCTTTTTATTTTCCTTGGCTTCATCAATCTGTTCTGTGAATTGAATTGTTTGAGCCAAGCGTTTTTCCTGTTCCTGAGACAAATTTGCTTCTGAACGGTTGAGTTGGGATTGGAGTTCATTCAACTTAGCGGTCACTGCTAACTTAATGCCACTCTCTAGTGAAGTTTCACCATGATAGACTGCCTTGAGGACACTGTTCTCCTGGTCGATGGTTAGATAACCTTTTATTTTCTCATCCTTGATAGCGGCTTGGGCACTCGCTTCATCCTTATAGTCAAAGTTAAGACCATTGGTCGATTTAAGTTCTTCTGTAACAAGAGGAACGGCACTAACTACTGCTACCTTACTATTTTGAGCCAAGGAAGAACCTTGGAGAACACCAATTCCTCCAGATAGACCTAAAAAGAGGAAAGGCGAAATCACCATAAAGAAGAAACTCCACGACTTGACATGTCTTAGATAGGTTTCTTTGATTACAACCCACATATTTCTCATACTTCCACCCCTGATTCTAATTTAAAGATTTCATCGATTGTTGGAGCTTGTTGATCAAAAGTCGCGATATATTGACCTTGAGTCAATATTGGGAAGAGTTCTCTACCTGCACTTTCATCATCTAAAATCAACTTCCAACTACCTTGCTTGGTCAAGCTAACCTGTTTGACATGAGGAAGACTCTCCAGTTCTTCCTTGCTTCGGTCACTAGAAACAAAAAGTCGTGTTTTGCCATATTGATTTCGGACCTCTTGAACCGGTCCATGCAAGACCACACACCCATCACGAATCATGAGGATATCATCACAAAGTTCTTCGACATTGGTCATGACATGGTCAGAAAAGATAATGGTCGCGCCGCGTTCTTTTTCTTTCAAGATAACCCGCTTAAGAAGTTCGGTATTAACTGGATCCAAGCCACTAAAAGGCTCATCTAGGATAATCAAATCTGGTTCATGAATCAAAGTGATAATCAACTGAATCTTCTGTTGATTTCCTTTTGAGAGACTCTTAATTTTGTCCGTCAGTTTCCCCTTGACTTCCAGTTTTTCCATCCATTGAGGGAGTTTTTCTTTGATTTCCTTGGTGTCCATGCCTTTTAGGGTAGCCAAGTAACGAACTTGTTCAAGGACTGTCAATTTAGGCATAAGACTGCGTTCTTCAGGGAGATAACCAATGCGAGCATAGGTCTCCTGACGAATGTCTTGACCATCAAGCTCAATCTCCCCTTGATAGTCTAAAAATTTCAAAATACTGTGAAAAATAGTTGTTTTCCCAGCTCCATTTTTACCAACCAGCCCTAAAATACGCCCTGGTCTTGCTTGAAAGTCAATACCATACAAAACTTGCTTAGGCCCAAAACTTTTCTCTAGATTTCTTACTTCGAGCATCATCCACCTCCGAAATTTATTGCACTCATTATACTCCTTTTTGATAGCATTTACAATGATTTATGTACATTTTTAAATCTTGATTTCAAGAAGGATATTTTCTGGATAGGAACTTTATTAGCTTATCACCAAGCATTTTAGTCCTCCAGGTTTTAAGTGATAAATTTATTATACTCATCTCTTGATAAATCCGTTGACTATGTCCTCAAATGTCCATTTTTAGTCCTGAATTGTTACTACTAAACTTCATCATTCTGCCTAGCTTATCGTGCTATTTTATGGTATATTTTTGATAGACTATCGATTATCATCGGCAAGGAAACTGATATGAAAAAAAGACTTAAACTCAAGCCAAACAACAATAACTTAATCATTTGGGAAGCTGAACAGCCAAAAGCCATTCTTCAGCTTGTACATGGCATGGTAGAATACGTAGAACGATATGAAGAATTTGCTCTAGCCATGAATAACGAAGGCTTTACTGTTATCGGCCATGACCATATCGGCCATGGTTATACTGCTCAAAATCCAAGTCAGCTAGGAGTCTTTCCTGAATCTCCCGAGGAACTCATCGATGATATTGAAAGAGTGACCTCTTTTATTCAAGAAAGCTATCCAGAACTTCCAATAGTCCTTCTAGGGCATTCTATGGGGTCTCTTATGTGTCGCTATTATGTAGCTAAGCGAAAACCACCTATCAATGCCTTGATTATCATGGCGACTGGTCAACAACCTCAGTTTCTGACTCGGTTCGCTCTCATACTAACAGAATGCATCCGACTTATAAAAGGGAATAAATACCGTAGTAAACTCTTGACTTATCTATCAACTGATAGCTTTAATCGAACTATTAAAAATCCTAAAACATCTGTCGATTGGCTCTCAAAAAATGAAGAATCCAATCATGCTTATCTGAAGGATCCATTCTGTCAATTCATACCTACTATTCCCATGTACAGAGCCATTTTTTACTTCTCTAACCAAGTAGCGAGTAAACAAGTGATCGATGAGATTCCAACCCAACTCCCAATTCTCGTGATTTCAGGACAAGAAGATCCTCTAGGCGAAAATGGTAAAGGTATAGAAAGATTTGTAAAACTCCTAAAGGTTTCACATTCGAAAGTAAGCCTTCAATTAGTTGAAGAGGCTCGTCACGAAATTCTAAACGAGAATAATCGAAACGATACCTATCACTTCATAGCTGATTGGATGACAAAAAATACCGATGTCTGATTATCTTGTAACAGTATTAAAAAGGAGTTGTTTCCCCGTCAATTTGATTCAATCATCAGGCTAAAGCTTGATGATTTTTTCTACTAAAAAATCCATCCCTAGGGATGGATTGAAAATTTTTAACGCACTTCTGCATTCACTTTTTCTTCGAGTGATGCTTGGATTTTTTCCATGTAGCGTGCGACTTCTTCGTCAGTCAAGCTATCTTCTGGATTTTGGAAGGTCAAGCTGTAAGCCATTGACTTCATACCTAGTCCCAATTTTTCGCCTGAGAAAACGTCAAAGAGTTTGATATCTGTCAATCGTTTCACGCCTGCAGCCTGGATAGCATCTACAACTTCTTGGTGAGTGACTTCTGCCTTGAGGAGAAGGGCGATATCACGGCTCACCGCTGGGAATTTGGTGATTTCCACAAATGGAGCGGCTGGTTGAAGAGCTGTCTCAATAGCTGAAAGGTTGAACTCTGCTACATAAGTTTCTGGAATATCGTAAGCCTTGGCTGTAACAGGGTGTACTTGACCGAGGAAACCGACTACTTGGTCACCAAGTGAAATCAAGGCTGTACGTCCTGGGTGGAGACTAGCGATTTCAGATGTTGCTGTATAGGTCACTTCAAGATCCAAGCGAGCAAAGAGGGCTTCCAAGATTCCCTTGGCATAGAAGAAGTCAACCGGAACGGCTGTAGTTTGGAAGTCTTTTTCAGCGACCAAGCCTGTCAAGGCAAAGGCAAAGCTGTTAATTTCATTTGGCAATTCTTCTTTTGGATTACCAGTTTGCTCGAAGACTTTTCCAATCTCATAAAGAGCCAAGTTTTTATTCTTACGTGCTACGTTGTAGGCAACTGTATCCAAAATACCTGAAACCATATTTTGACGGAGAACTGAACGGTCCACGGTCATTGGCCACATCAACTCTGTTAAATGACTTGGCTGAATCGTAAATTCAACCGCTTTTTCAGGAGTTGTAAGAGCATAAGTGATGATTTCTGTCAATCCAGCACCTTCAGCAATGGTACGAACTTGACGACGAAGTTTTTGTGTCGCAGTCAATTCACCTGCTGTCCCATCGTCTTTTGGAAGACTAGTTGGCAAGCGATCATAGCCATAGATACGTGCGATTTCTTCAAAGAGATCAGCTTCGATGGTAATATCCCAACGACGACGAGGAACGCTCACAGTAAAGGAATCAGCATTTCCAGAAAGACCGAAGCCAAGGCGACGGAAGACATCTTCTACATCAGCGTATGAAAGTTCTGTACCGAGAACACGGTTGACGTCTGCAAGGGTTGAAGAAACTTCCACATCAGAAGTGTCGAGCTCACCTGCTGAAACGATCCCCTTACGTACTGTTGCACCTGCAAGCTCTGCAATCATGCTCGCTGCCGCATCAAGGGCTTCATTGACAGTTGCCACGTTGATGCCTTTTTCAAAGCGAGAAGAAGATTCTGAACGAAGGTTGAGGCGACCACTAGTCTTACGGATAGATTTGCCATTGAAGACAGCAGCTTCAAGGACGACACGACTAGATTTTTCAGAGATTTCTGTAGCCTGACCACCCATAACACCTGCAAGAGCAACTGGTTTGTCTGCGACAGTGATCACTAAGTCATTTGTTTCCAACTCACGCTCTTCACCGTCCAAGGTTACCAATTTTTCACCAGCACGTGCTTCACGCACACGGATCTCGCTTCTTTCAAAGGTATCCAAGTCAAAGGCATGCATAGGCTGGCCAAAGTAAAGTAGGATGTAGTTGGTCACGTCAACGACATTGTTAATGGGACGAATGCCCTCGTTCATGAGGAGGTTTTGCAACCATTGTGGACTTGGTGCGATGGTCACATTATCCAAGATACGAGCCGCATAGTAAGGAGCCTTGTCTGTGTCAATGCTGACAGAAAGAGCGTCTGCTGCAGATTCATTGGTTTCTGTTAAACTGAATTCTTTAAAGTTGACTACCTTGTCATAGATAGCTGCTACTTCGTGCGCTACTCCACGCATAGAAAGAGCGTCTGCACGGTTTGGCGTGATAGAAAGTTCGATGATTTCATCATCCAAGTCTAGGTAAGAGAATACTTCATCCCCTGGAACAGCATCTTGAGGCAAGATTTGGATACCATCTGCGAATTCCTTAGGTACAACTGAATCAGAAATCCCCAATTCACCAAGGGAACAGATCATTCCAAGTGACTCTAAACCACGGATTTTCCCTTTTTTGATTTTGTAGTTGTCCGCGATACGAGCTCCCGGAAGTGCCACCATAACCTTGATGCCTGCACGCACATTCGGTGCGCCACAGACGATTTGACGGGCTTCTTCTTCGCCAACGTTAACCTGACAAACATGGAGGTGAGTTTCTGGCACATCTTCACAAGACAAGACTTCTCCGACGACAATTTTTGAGAGACCAGCAGCAGGTGATTCGACACCTTCGACCTCGATCCCTGTGGTTGACATTTTTTCAGCCAACTCTTGTGATGGTACATCAATGTCCACCAATTCTTTTAACCATTTGTATGATACTAACATAATTTAGTTTCCCAGAATGACCGTTGCCACTCTAGTTTTTTTCCTTTCCTATCATTTCATATAGAAGAATCATCTTCTTACCTTAATTTCTTTTTCAGTAACCAATCCGTATCTACCTTTTGCCCAACCATAAAACTATGTTGGCTAAATTTTTCAAAACCATATCGATTATAAAATGCTTGAGCTTTCGTATTATGCTCCCAAACACCTAGCCAAGCCCAGGAAAAACCATTGTTTTCGGCAAGTTCCAAAGCGAATTCAAATAGTTGCTTACCAAGTCCAAATCCTTGGTATGTTTGTAGCACATAGAGGCGTTGAATTTCAAAAGCGTTCTCTAATTCTTTCTCAGTTTGAGCATTTCCCCAGTTGACTTTGAGAAAACCAGCTATCTCCTCTTCATGCATAATGAAATAGGTCGCTGTTTCAGGATTTTCCAACTCAGCTGACAAAACTCTCAGACTATAAGACTCTTCAAAGTATTCCTGTAACTGCTCTTCCGTATTATCATGAGCAAATGTTTCACGAAAGGTTTGTTTGGCAATCTGGGACAACACCCCAACATCTGCTTTTTCTACTTTTCTAATCATTATTTAAACTGTTCTGAGAAGCGGACATCGCCTTGGTAGAAACCACGGATATCATTGATTCCGTAACGGAGCATAGCAACACGCTCTTGACCAAGACCAAAGGCAAAGCCAGAGTAGACAGTCGCATCGATACCACTCATCTCAAGGACACGTGGGTGAACCATACCGGCACCCATAATCTCGATCCAACCAGTTTTCTTACATACGTTACAACCGTCTCCTCCACACTTGAAGCATGAAACATCCACCTCAACAGATGGCTCTGTGAATGGGAAATAAGATGGACGCAGACGGATCTGGCGCTCTTCACCAAACATTTTTTGTACAATCAACTGAAGAGTTCCTTGAAGATCGGCCATAGAGATGTTTTTCCCAACAACCAAGCCTTCGATTTGGTGGAATTGGTGACTGTGGGTCGCATCGTCTGTATCACGACGGAACACACGTCCTGGTGAGATCATCTTCAAAGGACCTTTAGAAAAATCATGGGCATCCATCGCACGCGCCTGAACTGGAGATGTGTGGGTACGGAGCAAGATTTCTTCTGTGATGTAGAAAGTGTCCTGCATATCACGGGCTGGGTGGTCTTTTGGAAGGTTCATACGTTCGAAGTTGTAGTAGTCTTGCTCAACTTCAAATCCATCCACGACTTGGTAACCCATACCGATAAAGATATCTTCGATTTCTTCACTAGTTTGTGTCAAAACGTGACGGTGACCAGTCGCAACTGGACGACCTGGAAGTGTCACATCGATGCTTTCACTTGCTAATTGAGCTTCCACTTTCTTTTCTTCCAAGAGCTTAGCTGTTTCTTCAAAAGCGGCTGTTAAGACATCACGAGCCTCATTTACGTGTTTTCCGATAACTGGTCGCATTTCAGCTGATACATCTTTCATCCCTTTGAGGATTTCAGTCAGTGATCCTTTTTTACCAAGGACTGAGACACGCAAATCTTGCATCTCTTTTTCATTTTCAGCAGAAATCTGCTTCAAGCTAGCTAGCGTTTCTTCACGAAGCGCTTTTAATTGTTCTTCAATAGTTGACATAATTCCTCCATCAGTCACTCGTGAGATAAAAAGAAAACCACATGTCAAAAACTCCACTCGGAGCGTTGACACGCGGTACCATCCGTTTTCATCTGACAAGTCAGACCTTTATTTCTGAATCCATAGGCAAGTGAATTCACCCAGTTTTCATATAGAGAGCTTTCAGTCACGGCTCTCCTCCCTGATATACTTCCCCTGAGATACTAGTCTTGCAGATTCCTATTTAATTATTATTCATTTTATCAAATTTTAAGTAATCTTGCAAGATGTTTTGCGACTAATCAACATAGTCTCCACCTTCAAAGCCGTAATACTCTTCCAGACTGAGGCCACTTGCTGCAATTTCTTTGGCTTCTTTGCCAACATAGCGAAGGTGCCATTCCTCAGCCATATAACCCGTCTCCTTTTCCTTACCTTTGAGGTAACGAACGACAAAGCCATAGTCTGCAGCATGGTCCAATAGCCATTGGGCTGCCTTTTCTTCAGTGACTAGGTCTCCATTTGTTCCAACCAGATCAAAAGCTAAGCCAGTTTGGTGTTCACTATAACCAGGTCTTGCAGAATAGCGGTCAGCTTCAGCCTTGCCATCTTTATTTACATAGTTCTGATAAAGCTGAGTTTGAGTTTCATAACTTCTAAACCCACTATAGTGATCACTAATTGGGAAGCCTGCTTGTTGCATAGCTGCAATGAGTTTTAACAGTTCTGCCTTTGCGGTAGGATTTTCTCCAGGATTGTAATCTTTTGACATAGGATAATGCTTATTAGCCACAACAATCTCATCGTACTTACCTTGAATGCTGTAGTGATCTCCTTTGTTAACCACTTCTGCTTTCTTTTGACTAGCTTCCTGAGACTTACTTCCCGCGGTTCCTTCTTGTACAGTTGATTGCTCTGAAGAAGTTTTTGCGTCAGAAGTCGCTGATTTTTCTTGTGAACAAGCTGCCAATGTCAAGGCTAATAATCCTGATAAGATAAGGTATCTTTTTTTCATCTGTTATCCTTTCATTTAATCATCTGGTTTAAAGTCTCAGATAATCTTGCAATCAAGTCTTCTAATTTACTTCCCTTAACCTGATATTCTTCAGCAATCATTTCTTCCCATGGAACCCACCAGACTGGACCACGACCATTAAGACCGTGTCCCTTCATATCACCAGCTCGTCTAGGAAAAATATGCCAGTGGACATGGGCATCTCCATTTCCCAACAACTCTATATTCATCTTTTCAGCAGAAAAAGCTTTAGAGACAGCTTCCTGCACCAGACTCATTTCCTCTAAAAATTGAAGTCTGACACTTGGATCTAGATGATGTAGTTCTGTGACATGTTCCTTGGCTAAGAATAGAGTGTAACCTTCAAAATACTGGTGGTCACCAATGACAACATATCCTGTTTCTAATTCCTTGACAAAGTAGGGATTGTCTCCAGACTTGATGAGTTCAATTCGATCACAAATCAAGCACATCTCAGTCCACCAACTCACTTTTGAGATAAGCATCTACCATACGCTCAGTAGCAAGAACAGAATCAATATGAGTACGCTCGTAAGAATGACTTGACTCAATACCTGCTCCTAGAAGAGCGTGCTTGACTTCTGCTCCAGCTGACATGGCTGCAGAAGCATCCGAACCGTAAAATGGATAGATATCTAGTTTAAACGGAATGTCTTGCTCTTTTGCGAGAGCTACTAAGTGTTGACGGAATTCATAGTGGTAAGGACCAGAAGCATCTTTAACACAGATAGACACTGTGTACTCGTCTGTCTGCTGATCATCTCCCATTGCTCCCATATCCACAGCTAGATATTCGACAACTTGACTAGGGATACTTGAGTTAGCACCATGCCCCACTTCTTCAAAGACTGAAAAGGCAAAATGCGTAGTGACAGGAAGTTCAATCCCTTCTTCTTTGTAGACTTTGAGGAGATTAAGGAGAATAGCTGTACTGACCTTGTCATCCAAATGACGAGACTTGATAAAGCCTGTCTCAGTCACGACAGTTCGTGGGTCAAAGCTGATAAAATCACCAACCTCGATACCGAGTGCGCGTGTTTCTTTTTCATTGGTCACTTTTTCATCCAAACGAACTTCCATATTGTCCTGTGTACGTTCCGCAGTTCCAGCATCTTTGTAAACGTGACAAGAAGTTTGGTGGATCAAAATCGTACCTGATACGGTTTTACCTGTGCTAGCTACATGGACCGTACAGTTTTCGCCTTCAATCATGTTCCAAGGATAGCCACCGATACGATCCATCTTGAGACGACCATCTGGTTTAACAGCGCGAACGATAGCTCCCAAGGTATCCACATGGGCAGTCACATAGCGCTGCTGCTCGTCATTTTTACCTTTAATGGTAACATTCACCCCACCTTTAGCAGTACGGACAGGTTGATAACCTAGTTTTTCAAGCGTCTCAACTAAATAATTCGTAATTTCACGCGTAAAACCTGTTGGTGACGCAATAGCAGTTAGTTCTTTGATATATTCTACTGTTTGATTCATTTTTTCACCTCTTGTTACCATTATATCACTTTTCCCATCGTAGTATGTGCAAAAAAGAAAAACTTAAAATACTTTGATTTTAAAATTAATCTATGGTAAAATTAAGTAAAGCATTATGATGAAAGGAAGAAATATGAACAAATATTTCAAAACGACACTTTTCTTAGCCTTGCCTTTGGCATTCTTGTTGGGATGTTCAAAACAATCCTCAACCACTTCTTCTAGCTCTTCTACACCAGAAACGACTGAAGTAAAAACTTCTGAATCTAGCACTACTGAAAAGAAATCCGAATTAAAAACTGCGACCTTTGTGAACGATTCTCAGCCTGGTGTCGTATCAACCTTAACTTATACAGTTGACGGTGATAACGTGGTCAAACAAACCGCTCATAATGTCGCTGATCCTGAAGTCCTCAACAATACTGCAGATGCTTTAAAAAGTATTCTTGAAGAAACCTACAAAGGCTATAAGGGACTCAAAGGGGTAACTTTCTCAATCGAAGTTAAAGATGGTAAAGTCGTACAAGATCTTGAGATTGACCTTTCAGTTGCAAGCATTGACGAACTTAGAAAAGCTTTACCAGAAGAATACTCAGGCGTTGGAAAAAACGTAAGTTTTAAAGCCTCTAAAAAAATGTTAACAGACCTTGGTTATACAGAAAAAAACTAATCAACTAAGACTAAATAGAAAAAACTTGGTCGATGCCAAGTTTTTTCTATTCCATTTCAAAAGCTTCACTTTCTTGTTTATTTGGAAGAACAAGAGAAAGTAGAATTCCGATAATAGCTGGTACCAACCATGGCAGAGAAGCCTCCGCAAATGGTAGAGCATTCACGATATTTGCAAGGACCTCAACTTTAAAAGTAGTTCCTAAAACACTTGCAATAGCAATGGCTGTGACAATACCAACAGTTAATTGCATTCCTGGTTTTGAAAGAGCAACAAACTTGTTCACAATCACAATCATGACAATGGCAATCGTAATTGGGTACAAAATAACGAGAACTGGTACAGAGTACTTAATAATAGCACTCAAACCAAGATTTGCAATGGCAAAACCAATCAAGGTAAAGACAGTCGCATAAACCTTGTAGCTGATTTGTGGGAAACGTCCGTTAAAGAACTCAGCAGTTGATACAATCAAGCCTACAGTCGTTGTAAAGCAAGTAACAGTTACCATAACTGCTAGGAAAAGCTGTGCTGTCGAACCAAAGATTTCTTGAGTCGCTTGAGACAAGATATAAACTCCAGGAGTTCCGCTCTTCATTGCTTCTTCTGTTACTGGGAAATGATTGCCCAAGAAACCTAGACCGATGTAGAGAGCACTAAATCCAAGTGCTACAACGATTCCAACCACCCAAATGGTTGAAATGTACTCTTTCTTGTTTGAAAAACCAAGTTGTTTCAAGGTTTGTACTGCAATAACACTGAAAGCAACAGAAGCAAGTGCATCAAGTGTATTGTATCCTTCAAGGAAACCTGCACCAAAGGCTGATGCTTGATAAGCTCCTGACGCTACTTGTGGTGCGTTCCCACCATACTTGAAAGCTCCAAGGATAACCAGAATAACAATTAAGATGGCAAAAACTGGAGTCAAGATTCGACCGATACGATCCAAGATTTTTGAAGGATTAAGGGCGATTAAATAGGCTGCAACAAAGTAGAGAATGGTAAAGACAATCAAACCTAAACCCTTATCTGCTTCAGCTAGAAGGGGACTAATACCGACCTCAAACGATGTTGTTGCTGTACGTGGAATGGCAAAGAATGGACCAATCGACAAGTACAAAACTGCAAGATAAATCGTCGCAAACCATGGAGAAATTTTCTTAGAAATTTCATAGATATAGCCCTTAGGATTGAGGGTCCCAATGATCAAGGTTAGGACGGCAATCCCAACACCTGAAAATACAAATCCTGCAATGGCAGGAAGGAAGTTTTCTCCAGACTGTGCGCCCAGAGTTGGAGGGAAAATCAAGTTACCTGCTCCAAAAAATATTCCAAACAGGAGTAATCCTGTTAAAGCACCTTTTTTAGCCATAAACTCTCCTTATTAAAAATAAAATACTTTCTTAGTATAACATGATTAAAGGCTAGAAAAGGCTGTCAGGAAATCATTCTAAAATGTTTTCAATTTTCCGAATTTTAATGCAAAAAAGATCCTTCGAATCCTTCCAATTTTTTAAAGGTTTCGAAGGAAATTTTTCTTATTCTAAGGCATCCATGCCACTTTGGACATTGATAACCTCATATCCTTGTTCTGATAAAAATTGACAAGCACGTGCGGAACGTATTCCTGATTTACAGATCACATAGTAAGGATGGGTTTTATCTAGTTGCTCATAAGTATCTGCCAGTTGACTGAGAGGGAAATTATGAGCACCTTCTAGATGAAGAGCCTCAAATTCCTCTACTTCTCTCACATCCAATACAGAAAGTGAGCTATTCTGGTAAAGTTGGTAAAAATCGTTAAAAGTAATTTCTTTCATCATTTCTCCTTTATAATGGCATTAAGGTAAGATTACTATCTCATAGGTAAATCCAATCGACTCTAAAAATCGAAACAAGTCTTGGGTTTTAATAAAAATCGTTTTTTCATTTGTATTAGGGTGGAAGGTCATGACATCCTCTGATACAATATCCTTATCAAAATAAACATGAATGTCTTTTTCTTCATTATTTAACAAACCAAAAGGTGATACTGTTCCTGCTGGTAGGTTCATTTTCTCAGCCAAGGAATCCAATGAGGCCATGCGGATCCGATTAGCTCCCACTTGAACTTTAAAGTCATCCATATCCAATGGTTTCTTGTCATCCATGATGAGCAAATAGTACTGGGTTTTCTTTTTGTTGGTCAAAAACATAGATTTGGTCCGAACCCCTTCCAGGCCTTCAATATAGCTATCTGCCTGCTCTGTCGAGAATGCAGGTGGATGATCCACCACATCATAGGTAATCCCCAACTCTTGTAACTTATTAGCTACTTGTTGATAGGCATCCATCCTTTTTCTCCTTTATTGATGAATAATCTTTTGTACCAATGCTTGTAATTCTGGAACCACTTCTGCCTCAAACCAAGGATTTTTTTTCATCCAGATTTGATTGCGTGGTGAAGGATGCACCAGAGGGAAATAATCAGGCAAATAATCCTTGAACCGATGCACACGGTCTGTCACCTTACCACTAACTTTCTCATGTAGATAGTAGGCTTGGGCATACTGCCCAATCAAGAGTGTTAATTGAATATCTGGTAACTCCTTCAAGAGTTTTGGATGCCATTTTTCTGCAAAACCTGGACGAGGTGGCAGGTCACCCGATTTCCCATGACCTGGAAAGTAGAAATCCATGGGCATGACTGCAAAGTAACCTGAGTTATAAAAGGTGTCTTCATCCACACCCAACCATTCGCGCAAGCGGTCGCCACTTTTATCCTTCCAGTATAGCCCTGCTTCTTGGGTTTTGAGACCAGGTGCCTGGCCAATGATATTGATACGAGCTGTTTTTGGTGCTGCAAAGAGTGGCTCGATGCCTTGCTCAGTATAGCTGGCATTCTGTGGATCCTCTATGATAGCTTGCTTGATTCTTTCGATTTGAGACATTTTCTCCTCCAAAAAGAAGTCTAAGCATTAAATCTCAGACTTCTATAGCATTATTTGATCAATTCGTAAATAGCTTCAGCGTAGATAGCTGCTGCACGGAAAAGATCGTCCAAGGCGATAAATTCGTTGGCTTGGTGCATAGTATCGATAGAATCTGGGAACATAGCACCGTAGGCTACACCACGCTCTAACAAACGTCCAAATGTTCCACCACCGATGACTTGTTCGTGACCTTTAAGACCTGTTTGTTTTTCATAAACATTCAACAAGGTTTGAACGAGTGGATCTTCCATTGGTACGTAGTGAGGAGTATGCCCATGTTCAGAAAGGCTAACTGAAGCAACTGGCAAGGTTTCAAGAACTGACTTGATTTGCTCTGGGCTTGTTCCTTTTGGATAACGGAAGTTGAGGGCAATAGTATTGTCAGCACTTGATTCGTCGAAGCGGAAAACACCCGCATTCATAGAAAGGGCACCCATCTTTTCATCCACATGAGCTACTTTCAAGTTTTTACCTTCGTGGTCATTCAAGAGAATCTTACCAGCAATATCGAGATAGTCTTTTGCAGGTCCTTCAAAAGCAAATTGGCTGAGGAAGAGGGCAAGGTAAGTCGCACCATTGACACCTGAAGCAGGCATAGCACCATGAGCTGATTTACCAATTACAGTTACCTTGTACTGACCGTTCTCTTCTTGGATTTCTCCTCTGAGTTTGTGCTCTGCAACGAAAGCGTCTAGTTTCCCTTGCAAGTCAGCTAAGTCACCTGAAACGACTGCAGTTGCTGATTCTGGTACCATGTTTTCACGCAAGCCACCTGTGAAGCTGTGAAGACGTGTTGCACCAGTATTTTCACCAGCAAAGTGAAGGTATTCTGTGATATTTCCTTTTTCACCATTGATGATAGGGAATTCAGCATCTGGAGAGAAGCCAAAGTCTGGTTTTGCAAGTCCTACATGCTCAAAGTAGTAGTCCATATCTGCCCAACCTGATTCTTCGTCTGTTCCCACGATGAAACGAACTTTTTTAGAAGTTGGAAGTCCCAATTCTTTGATGATTTTCAAACCATAGTAACATGCTGTAGTAGGACCCTTATCGTCAGAAGCACCACGCGCATAAAGACGACCATCTTCGATAGTTGGAGTGTAAGGGTCAGTGTCCCAACCGCTACCTGCTGGCACTACGTCCATGTGGGCAAAGATTCCGAGAACTTCTTCTCCCTCACCAAACTCAAAATGTCCTGCGTAATTGTCGACATTTTTTGTTGGGTAGCCATCACGGTCTGCGATTTCAAGGAATTTTTCCAAGGCTTTTACTGGCCCAGGTCCAAATGGATGCTCAGCATCTGCCTTGCTGTCATCACGTTCTGAGTTGATTTCCAAAAGGCTAAACAAGTCAGCCAAGAGGTCTTCTTTACGTTTTTCTACTTCTGCTGTAAAATCAATAACTGTCATTTTTTCTTCCTATCTTTTTTCGATAATTTCATCTACTGGCAAGCGATAGCTTGGTTCCAACTTCTCATCTGTGTATCCCACTGTAATCAAGAGCTCTGGACGGAAGCGTTCTTCGATTTCCAAGACTTCATTGACTTTTGATTTGTCAAAACCAAGGATAATGTTTGATCCGATTCCTTGGTCAGTCAAAGCAAGGACCAAGTTCATCGCAACCAATCCTGCATTAAGAGCCAAGTAGTCACTGACTTGTTGTTCGTTGTAACGCGCAAACTCTGCTGGAAGATTTTTCAAGAAGTATTGCAGTTGCTCTTCTGAGAAATTGTTGGCACCACCAGTACGGGCAATCTTGCGAGCACGTTTAGCTAAGTCTGTATCTGTAAACAAGGCAATGGTTACAGGTGCAGATGCTACTTGCTCAAAGTTTGAACCGTAAGCCAATTTTGCTAGTTCAGCATTTCTTTCACGAACCACGACGAATTTCCAAGGCTGACTGTTGTGAGCGCTTGGTGCCAAGGTTGCGATTTCGATAGCTGTACGAACATCCTTCGGATCGACAGGTTTATCAATAAAATGCTTGGTCGCATGACGTTTTTTATTTAACTCAAGAAATTTCATAATTGATTTCCTTTTCTATTTCTATTGCTTCCATTTTACCACATTCTGAAAGAGCTTGCAGAGATTTTTCATAATGTAGAGATCTTTATTCCAACTCTTAATCAGGAATTACATACTTTTCGATTTAGTTGCTAGCTATAGTAAAAATTTTTTGCATAAGAAAAAGTAGACGATTACTCGCCTACTTTACTCATATTATTGCGCTGAAACAATTTTACTTGCAGACTCAATCGCTTGTTTCATAGCATCACGTGCAGTCTTCAATTGTTGAAGGAAAACAGTGCGTGCTTCTTCTGGCATTTCTGTATCATCAGAACCAGCGCTTGACAATCCATCATTAAATGCCTTTCTTGAAGTTTCTAGTGAGTTAAGAGCAGGTTCCACTTGTTGTTTATAAGCATCTTTTTGAGCTTCTGGAACTTTGTCACCGATTTCTTCAACATATTTCTTATAGCTGTCAATCAACTTACCAAAAAGAGTTTTCATATCTCCAACTGTTTTAGCGTTGTCGATTTCTTCATCTGTTAAAAGAGTAACTTCAGATGTGTTTGTCTTTGAGTTATCTGTTTTTGATGAAGCAGATGTTTGTTCAGTCGAGCTTGAAGCTTTACTTGCAGAATCAGAAGATTTATTTCCACAAGCTGCTAAAGTTGCAACTGATAAGAGCACAAGGCCCACAGTAAGAAGTTTTTTCATGACTATCTCCTTTAAATAGTTTTATGATACCTATATTTTAAAATAAAATAATTTCATTGTCAAACATTTACCGAATTATTGAAGCTAAAAAGATCTTTGAGTTCGCTATTTTTAAAATCTATATTAAATCTATCGAAAATGTTCAAAAAATTATCCAAGACCGAGGTTTAGACTTGAACGTAGTTGACTTGGAAAGCAATGACAATCCAAACAACTACATCATCTTTTCAAGTGACCAAAAAGAATTTAAAGACCAATTTGACAAGGTTCTTAAAGAACTCTACCAAGATGGAACCCTTGAAAAACTCAGCAAAACCTATCTCGGTGGTTCTTACCTACCAGATCAGTCACAATTGCAATAAGAAATACTAAAAACGATTGGCTCGTCCAATCGTTTATTTAGTATCTGTTCGTTAAAGCAACTCTTACAAAAAATCAAAATAATTCTTCACATCCTCCACATAGCCATGCTTTTCATTTAGGATAGCAAGTAATTCCCTATTATGTCCTTGATAGTTGTCCTCACGTCGTAATTCTTCATACATTTCGATAAAAGGAAGACCTTTGGTCTTGGCTGATTCTAGCTCTGCTTCATAATCATAAGCAACTTTTCGAAATTGGATATTGACCAATTCACCATTTTCAACCTCAAGCAAGGCATACTGGGCTCGGTGATTTTTCAGCCCTCCCCAGTCAAAATAAGGCATACCAATCGAACCTGGATTGATGATTTGTTGACCTTGACTACCGTAACGAAGAAGCTGTTTATGGACATGGCCATAGACGGCTATATCTGTATCTTCATCAAGTAGCTGGTCAAATTTTTCAGTATTATTTTCAACCAGTAAATCTCTACCATAGTTTTTCTCAGGCAAATTATGAGAAAGTGAGAAGCGCAAGCCTTCGATTTCTTTCTTGGCTATCATAGGTAGCTTTCTCAACCAATCAATATGCTCGGGATTTATGCGCTCCATCAGATACTGAGTCATCCTGAGAAACTGAATTTCTTCGGGATCCTCTAAACCATATTGCCCATCTAAAGCCTCTAAAACACAATCATCCCAGTTCCCTCGAACGGATGCTGTAATGGGAAGTTCTTTCAAAAGAGCCACCAAGTCATTTGCTCCCGGCCCAGGAAGAAAAATATCTCCCAAAAGCCAATATTCAGTCGCTCCCAAATTTTTAGCGTCCTCAAGTACTCCAGCTAAGGCCGTCGTGTTGCCATGTATGTCTGATAAAATTGCAATCTTATGGTTCATTTTCTGCTCTTTCTTTAGTGGATAGCTTTCGGTTTATTCAATCCACTCTTATATTTTTTACTTTTCTTCATTATAGCATAAAATCGCTAGAAGATTTTCACATAGAAATATTATCAGCAAGATTCTTTTACAAATATGTCAAAAATAGTTGACATTATGTTCTTAAAAGAATATACTATAGTCAAATATATGTGACATTAACTAAAAAGGAGGAAGCATGAATCGCGTAAAAGAATTCCGCAAGGAACTGGGAAAGTCCCAACTCGAACTTGCCAAGGATATCGGTGTCTCTAGGCAAACTATCAACATGATTGAGAACGACAAGTACAATCCTACCCTGGAACTCTGTCTCAATCTCGCCCGCAGCCTCCAAACTGACCTCAACAGTCTCTTTTGGGAGGATGATTTTTAAAAAGGAGAAGAAAAATGAAAAAAGAACCCCTCTATGAAAAACTAATCAAACGTATCTATGGCATTTCAGGGCCACTTGATGAACACAAACGACGCGAGGCTGACCACATCGGGAATAAAGTCTTTATGATTCTCTTTTACCTCATGACTCTAGGCAATTTCATCCCCTTTGTTCTTGCCTATAAATATCCCCAAATGGTCGCTTTCGGATATCCAATCATTATTTTTCTGATTTCCTTGGTTTGTTCTTTCTATGTCACTACTCAAACTAAAAAAACTGGTATTGCTGCTATCGATCCTGATATGTTGAGCCAGAAGGAAAAGAAACAGTTACGTAATCCTGGACTTAAAGCTGGTCTGGTTTATGGAATAGCCATGTTCTTTGGAATGCCACTTCTCAATATCCTAATGGATGATAGCAAAAGTTATCTTACCGCTCTCTTGAATACAAGAAGTATCTTGTCAACCATCGTTGCAGCCTTCTTTTTCGGATTAACAGTGCATATTGTCGTCACTCTTCGCATTCAAAAAGCTAGAGAAGATCAAGACGACGATTAGGAGGAAACTTATGAAATCACTAGTAACTTTAATTCTCAGCCATATTTTGATCAGTATCTTTGTGACAGTTTTCCTAGTTTATGGCCAAATTACACGTCCTTTTCTGATCATCTTCCTCTTAGCCATTCCTGTCTTGAACAAAGGACAAAGATTTCAGAAAATCAAATCAAAAAAAAGACGCCTCTTAAACGCATCTCTCTGCTTTATCCTCGTATCACTCCCACAACTGATAACGAGTTCTATGGATTGGAGATATCTACTATTTCTAACCATCTGTATCGTTTTTAGTCTAGTCTACTTCTATACTCTCTATCAACTCTTTAAAGAAGTTAATCAAAAACAAGGTTATTAAGAGGTCCCTACCATGCAAAAAGAAGACTTAACAACTCGCTTACTTCGAAATTTCTTTCATATCCAAGGGCCTTTTGATGAATGCCGTCAAGAGGTCATCTATAAGGCTTGCGCCCGTTCCATGGTCCAAATCTTTTACTCTTCCTTCATTCTCTTCCTATTCTATATTTTGTTCGGACGCTTTATAGAAATTGTTCGAAATGTTATGCCCTACATCTATTTTGGACTCATTTGGTTCATGAGTATAAAAGCTCAAAGAGCCGTCCAAGAGCTTCATCTTGAAAAGGATGACAAATCAGAAATCATCTACAAAACCTACAGCAAACACCAAATAAAAGTTCGTAGTTGGTTGGTATTTATAAGTATTGAGATTGGCTTATTTGCCCTGCTACTCTTTCATAAACTCTTCGTTCAGCAGATACCTCTATCAATTTTCTTGGAAAAAATCATCCAAACAGAGATAATGGTCCCCTTACTTGTCTTTGGTCTTAGTATTGGAGCAATCTTCGGGACTATGGTCTACAGCTTTCTATCACTACATAAGGAAAAGTAAGAAACTGCTTGGATTGTTGGTTATAATAGCTATTAACCTAACAGAAAGAACATCCCCTAACACTTCTCAGTGCTAGGGGCTTTTTTAATTCCTTAAATACCTCATATATTCTACTAATACATAGACAAGGATTGTTAAACAAATGATCATTTCTAGCCAAACGAGGAGGTTAAGGACTGGAATCTGCAGAATACTTTGAGCCATTTTCAATGAAGTTGCAGTGATGATAGTTGGGAAGGTTAGGGCTGAAAAAGCTGGTTGAAATCCCTGTTTTAAAATCCTTGGCAAACGACTGAGGACAAAGAAAAAGAAAGCCTGTGAGGCAAGGATCATGACTAGCAAAATCCAGCCATGAAGAGCTGAACCTCCGATTCGAACGAGTGCTGCCAACAGTAGAGAAAAGGGAGCACAATAGATTCCTTCTTGCCCCAGTAAAGCCCGTGGCAATGGATTACTTTTCAAATCTTGATAAATCAGAGGATAAAGGTAAAGGGTTAAGGTAAAGCCAAAAATCCAAGCGCCATAGGCAATCTCGACTATACCCACCACTGGGTAGGTCAAGCTTGCTACTGCTATCCCCACATAAAGAACTGTCCAACTTGGCGTTGCGTTCGTTCTTGGTTTAGTCTGCACATAATTTTTAGTAAAGTAGATGATTAAACCTACATCTAGTAGAAAGGCAAACCACCACAGAGCTTGCGCTATGATACTCATACTCGTGGGTAAGATTCGCAGTAAATAGGTTGATAAAATCATCCCTGCCATGGGAAAGGTCGCCATTCCCGATAATAGAGGAGCTTTCTTAAGTTCTTGCTGGCTCTCTTGCCAATCACTAAGATGACTGTATAAAAAATAAAACCATAAAATCAAGCCTGACAAACTAAAGACGTGCGATAATAGTGGAAAAATATCCAGGATGAGATTGCCTGCTCCAGCCAATCCCAATAAGCACCCTGAAAAGGCCAAGGGGAGTTTTTTCATGTGAACCTCCAATAGTCATGTTATTATCAGTATAGCATAAAAGCGCTTAAATGAAGTATTAAAAAACGAAGTTTAAAAAGATAAACCTCGTTTTTATTTTCTTTATTGTTAGTTTGTCGCTAGAATATGTCGCAATTGCACTGCACTAGGAGAAACAATTGGTAAAAAGGCACCTTCATTCCAACGACGTATGAAACCAGATGTCGATTTACTAAAATATCCTCTACCGCCACCAGCTTGTAGTTCTAACAAGAGACTTTGAGCAACAATATCAACAATATCAATTCGTAACTGGAATAGCTCACGCGGATTTCTAACGAAATAGGACTCTTCAGATAGTCCTTGATAGAGAGAATGTCGAATATCATCTAACTGTTCGACCTGATGCTGCCATTCTTCCTTCAAGACATCTCTTTTCCCCAATTCTTTTTCGGCTTCTGAGAGTGAACGTTCAGCCAAACCAAAGGCTAGGCCAAATTGGTAGCCTAAAAAGGCTGGACGATTTTGCGCTAAAAATTGATGAGCATCCCTCGATAGAATCCACTCTTCCTTTAAAGATACCTTGTTAAAAGTCAGAGCTGCTGTATTTCCTCCTTGGAGAGAAACAAATTCCAAATCTTCGGAACGACTAAAGTTTTCTGCGTCCGATGGTACAGCTACTACGTAACTTTGGCTCGGATCATCTGCAAATCCTGCTACAAAAATAGTAAGAAAGCGATCCCTACGTGCATTGGTTACCCAAGGAAGTCGTCCTTTTAGGTAATAATTCCCATTTTCTTCAAGAATTCGAACATTTAGTTCTTCTAAGTCAGATAGATACTTGACTGCATTAGATAAGGCCGTAGCACCTGCATATTCTCCTGATAGGAGTTTTTCCAAGTAAACTTCTTTGAAATAAGCATTATCAGTATGAAGAATATTGTCTATTAAAGTTCGTTGCCCCCATGAGATAAAGGAAGCTGTTAAGGAATGTTGAGCGAGTTCTGCAAGGATATCGATAACATCTTGATCACTTCCACCTAGCCCTCCAAGAACTTTTGGTACTCCTACACGAAAGGCGCCTTCTGCAGCAATTTTCTCAATCAGCTCTTCTCCAGCTTGACATGATTTTTTGTCAATTTCATCAGCGTGCTGGTCTAACCAGCTTAAAAATTCTTCTGAAAAAAATCCCATACTTTGTCCTCCTCCTATGCATAAGGTTGTAATTCTGGATTAATCGGTGTGTTAGCTAGGTTGTTGGCATAGTTACAAAGACTTGCTAGACTGACACCGAGAACAACATCCAAGGCATTTTCTTGTGTATAGCCTGCTTCAAGAAATTCTCCAAGAGCTTCATCTCCTACGCGCCCTTTGGTATTGATAACTGCCAAGGTAAACTTAGCTAGGGTATCCAGCTTAGGATCGCTTTCGATTGGAGTACGATTGCGAAGGGCTTGAAGTAGGTCATCGTTCATCTGGATTTGCTTGATAGAAAAGGCTGTATGGCCAGCGACGCAGAAGGCACAACCATTAGTTACAGCTGCAGTGATTTGTACCACTTCGCGCTCTACAGGTGTTAGACTGTTGCGACGGTTAATAGCGCCAACAGTGCGATAAGCCTCTAGGGCTGTAGGGGCATTGGCCAAAAGACCGATTAGATTTGGGATATAGCCATTGTTATCCTTTTCTACCGTTTCAAGAACTTCTTTCACTTCTGCTGGTGCTGATTCTACTGTGTGGATAGTAAATGTTGTCATAAGGGGACCTCTTTTCGTTTTGTAATTAAATAGTTTCTGCGAAAATCTTACGAAATCTCATCAGCCTATTGAACAAATCCTTGCCTTGATTGATGACTCGTTAGCTTTTCGTTGACAATAAGTCTAACACAGAATCTATACCTTGCATAATATATATTTTAAATTGCACTGATAAAAAATTTTTATGAAAACAAAAAATCACACCAGATGTGTGATCATACTGTTAATTTATCTGATGCTTGTTTCTTAAAACTAAGATGGACTCTACTAACAAGCAGAATATAGTCAAGCCAAAGCCAGTAAATACTCCAAAATATTCTGTGATAGAACTCATTAGAAAAACAGAAGCAGAAAAAGCCAATGTAGAGACAACTTCAATAACGGAGTAAACATTCACAAGTTCCTTCTCATCAACCGATTCCTGTAAAAATACGCTCTCAGGAACTTCCTTAATCTGAGATAGAAAACCAATTACTAGAGATAGGAATAGAAAAATAGGTGGATTTGGAAATAACACTATCAACAGAGTTACTAGTGCTGTAGCTAACAAAGAAAAGGTCATAGTTTGATATTTATAGGTAACAACTTTCTCTGCTAGACGGAAGACAATAGCACCTCCCAAGATAATCCCCAAGGAATAGGCTGTATTGACGTAGCCCCAATAGCTTTCTGACTGGTGTAAAATTTCAGTCACAAAAACAAGTAAAACAGATGATACCCAGATAGCATTAGCTAAAATTTCTAAAAGATTGGCTTGGACAATAAAGCCTAATCTTGATTCTTTAGCCACCAATCGCCAACCCTTTGTTAGCGTCTCAAGGCTTGTTTCAGAGGATAACTCTTCTTTTTCGACAAGTGGCAAACCGACCATCAAAATCGTCGAAATTGTAAACAAGGCTAACACAATGAGCAGGCTAGGATTCATTCCCAGACTCGCAAATAAGAAACCTCCTAAACCCCAACCAACTAGTTGTACACTTTCACCACTCATAGAAATGGCTGCATTCGCTTTAGCTAAATCACTTGCATAGCGTGGAACAATCGCATAGGAAACAGGTGCTGCAAAACCATCCAAAACGGAGATAAAAGTGACAATAGCATATAAGAGAGGGAGGGAAATAGTTTCAGATTGCTTGAGTAGAAAAACCAAAATCGCTAACAGAATCGTCTTACCAAATTGAGTCAAGAAAAGAACACGATTTAAAGCTAATCTCTTTGTTACTAACGGGACTAAGAAACTGGCTAAAAAGGAGGATAGACCTATCAGAATTGGTACTAGGGAGGTTGAAATGACCGAACCAGATAAGACAAACACATTTGCAATCACAATGACTCTAAAAAAGACATCTGCTAGATTCGCTATTCCCTGTGAAGTCACTAATTTTCGAATATCTTTTGACATAAATACCTCCAGTTTATTTCTCTTTCGCACATAGATGAAACAAGACATATCAGACTAATACTCTTCGAAAATCAAATTCAAACCACGTCAGCTTCGCCTTGCCGTACTCAAGTACAGCCTGCGGCTAGCTTCCTAGTTTGCTCTTTGATTTTCATTGAGTATAAAAACAGATTTATGCTGACTATTATACAATAAATAAAAGTGCAAATAAAGGATATCATAAAAGAGGTACTATTGAATTTCATTCATCTTATGACAGAATACTCTTCGAAAATCTCTTCAAACCGCGTCAACGTCGCCTTGGATTATATATGTGACTGACTTCGTCAGTTTTATCTACAACCTCAAAGCAGTGCTTTGAGCAACCTACGGCTAGTTTCCTAGTTTGCTCTTTGATTTTCATTGAGTATAAAATAAAAGACTAGCCCTAGTAGTGAAAAAACTAGCATCTCACAAACAGATGCTAGTCTTATCTATAAATGGTAATATCAATCTTACATTATTTAGCAAAATACTTCTTAGTCTCAGCAATAACAACTGGCGACAAGGCTAAGAGTGCAATCAAGTTTGGCAGAGCCATAAGTGCATTAACAATATCCGCAATGACCCAGACCATATCCAGCTCGATAAATCCTCCCAGCAAGACCATGAGTACAAAGACCACACGATAAAGCCAGATAAAGCGAACGCCAAAGAGAAATTCAAAACAACGCTCTCCATAATAGTTCCAACCCAAAATCGTGGTAAAGGCAAAGAGTACCAAGAAGACCGTTAAAAGAGCAGGTCCAAAGAAAGAAAATACTGTAGAAAAAGCTGACTGAGTTAGAGCAACACCATCTAAATTACCATTCCAAACCCCAGTCACTAAGATTGTCAAACCAGTCAAGGTACAGATGATCAAGGTATCAATAAAGGTTCCTGTCATGGAAATTAAACCTTGCTCCACCGGTTCGTTGGTCTTAGCTGCCGCAGCCGCAATGGGAGCCGAACCCAATCCCGACTCATTTGAGAAGACACCACGCGCCACACCATTTTGAATAGCCATCCGAACACTAGCTCCTGCAAATCCTCCCACTGCAGCTATGGGACTAAAAGCTGATGTAAGGACCAGTGAAAGTGTTGCCGGTACTTTATCGATATTAAAGAAAATGACTGTAAAGGTTCCCAAGATATAGACAATAGCCATAAAGGGAACAACTGTAGTTGATACCTTAGAAATGGACTTAAGTCCACCAAAGACTGCGATCCCTACGAAAATAGATAAAACAAGTGCAGTAATTGTCGGATCAATACTAGCCGTATTTTGCACGGATTCTGTAATGGAATTCACCTGGGTAAAAGTACCAATCCCCAAAAGTGCAACTAGTACTCCAGCTACAGCAAAGAAGATTGCAAGAGGGCGCCACTTTTCGCCCATCCCTAGAAGGATATAATGCATCGGTCCTCCTGCTACCGCACCATGGTCATCCTTGGTTCGATATTTAATAGCAAGTAGTCCTTCTGCATACTTGGTTGCCATTCCAAAGAAAGCAGCCACCCACATCCAAAAAAGAGCACATGGTCCACCAACCTTGATAGCCGTTGCAACCCCGATAATATTTCCTGTACCAACAGTTGCTGCGAGGGCTGTACATAAGGCAGCAAAGCTCGACACATCTCCATGCCCCTTATCCTTGGTAAAAATAAGCTGGAAGGCCTTAGGAAGACGCAGGATTTGTAAAAGCCCTAAACGAAGGGTTAAGTAAATCCCTGTACCAACCAATAAAATTAAAAGGGGTGGTCCCCATACTAGAGCATCCAGCTCTTTTAGCAAATTTAACATACCATTCTCCTATCTATTCAACCCCAAAAGAAAGAGCACATGTTAAAAACATGTACTCTGGAATGCATCGATAAATGCCAAAAAGCGCTCTATCATTGCTCTGTCCTTTTACCTGAGAGTTTGAGCAGTTGCCTGCCTTGCCCCTTCGGTGCCTTTACGGTCTCTCCAGAGTTCCGTCCATTTACAGTCATGAAAAATCAAACGATTTTCCACTTCTATTAAACTTCATTCGGTGTTGTATTTAATTTTTATTTATTTTACAAGAAAATTTAGCTCTTGTCAATTATTTTCAGAAAATTTTATTATAATTTTCATTCGTTTCGCTTTATCCCTTAAAGGTTACAATGGTTGCGCCAGATCCGCCTGCATTTTGCGGTGCATAGCCAAAGCTCTTGACTTGCTTGTTTCTTTGCAGGTATTTGGTTACTCCTTCACGGATGACACCTGTACCGATACCATGGATGATGTCGACTTGGGCCATATTGTTGAGAAGAGCTTGGTCGATAAAGGCATCCAAGGCTTCCATGGCTTCCTCGTAGCGTTTGCCACGAAGGTCTAGTCGAGCTTGTGGGCCTTTGCCTGCTGCACGTTTAACCACGTTAACTTGTTTCTTCTTGACTGGCGCTTCTTTCTGGGCTTGAACCAAATCAAATTCTTTCTCTTCAAGTGTCATCTTAATCAAGCCAACCTGTGCTTCCCAACGACCATCCTTGAGTTGATTGGTCAAGGTACCACGTTGACCATAGCTTAAAACGATAATATCATCTCCAACTTTTGGAGCTCGTTTCTTCTTAGCTTTTTGGAGAACCTTATTTTTAGAAAGGTCAACTTTTTCAGGAGCTAATTTTTTGAGTTTAGCCTTGGCTTCGATAATTTCATGTGGTTTTAGTTGAGATTTACTGTGAAGATTTTTAAGTATATCATCACTCTCAGTTAGTGCTAAGTCAACAATCTCAGCAGCTTGCTCACGCGCCTTATTGAGTTCAGTTTCTTTCTCACGATTGAGCTCGTTATAAAGTTTTTTAAGGGCACGGTTCATCTTGAGGTTTTCTTGCTCGACTTGGCGAATATTCTCAAGACGTTTCCGGCTTTCAAGTGTTTGTTCTTCCAATTGCTCAATGATGCGATTGACATCATTGTCTTGGTCAATTTGCTTACTAGCATCACCTACAATGACATCCGACAAGCCTAGACGTTTGGCAATTTCAAAGGCATTGCTTCGACCAGGAACTCCTTGCATAAAACGATAAGTTGGACGCAAGCTAGCTGTATCAAACTCCATACTAGCATTTTGAACATAGGCCGTTTCAATACCATAGGCTTTAAGTTCAGGATAGTGAGTGGTTGCCATAGTCTTGACCTGACGCAGACGTAAGTCTTCTAGGATAGACATGGCAAGAGCAGCTCCTTCTTGGGGATCTGTACCTGCTCCAAGCTCATCCAGTAGCAAGAGGGAGTTTTGATTGACCTTACCCAGAATATCTACGATATTAGTCATGTGACTAGAGAAGGTTGAGAGACTTTGCTCGATGGATTGTTCATCTCCGATATCTGCGAATATCTCCTCGAAAATCCCTACACGACTACCCTTATCAGCTAGGATAGGCAAACCAGACTGAGCCATCAACTGGGTCAAACCTAAGGTCTTGAGCATAATGGTCTTACCACCTGTATTAGGACCCGTGATGACGATAGCTGTCAAATCTTTCCCAAAGTGCACATCATTGGCAACAGCGTTTTTAACCAAGGGATGACGAACGTGAAGAAGTTGAATCTCCTGTCCCTCAGACACTTGAGGTACTACTGCCTCCGTCTCTTGGATAAAGCGCACCTTAGCACGAATCAGGTCCAAATGTCCGATAATCCAAGCATCATTTGCAATTTCAGCTGCGTGTGGTCTTACTCGTTCAGAGAGTTCTTGGAGGATACGCATCATCTCATAGCGTTCGTCTGCACGAAGACTTGCGATTTCCTCACTCAACTTGACTACTTCACGTGGTTCAATATAAACAGTGTTCCCACTGGCAGAGATATCATGAACCACACCAGCAATCTTATTACGATAGGTATTCTTAACTGGAAGAACTTGGCGACCATTTCTACTTGCGATGATACCTTCTGTCAGCATCTGAGCTTTTTGTTTGAGAAGGTCTTGCAGGACATCACGGACTTGACTTTCACTATCATGGATTTTTCGACGGATTCGTGCCAAATCCTCACTAGCAAAGTTCTCAATAAATCCAGCTTCGTTGATGGCTTGTAGATTTCCCTGTAAATGTGGAAAATCATGAAGTTTCTCAAACCAGTTAGCTAGGTGTTCTAAACGTACATTTTCAAGATTGTCATAAAAATTCTGCAATTCACGACTGGCAAAGATGACACGCTTGAGAAGGAGAAATTCCTCGATGTTGAGGTCAGCACCCATCTCCAAACGTTTGCTAGTTGCAGCAATATCTTTTGTTGCCGAAATGCTGAAATGAGGATGCTCGACAAAGAGTTCTTGCATTTCCTTCATCTCTGCAAAAGCTTGCTTAATCTTGTCTCCTTTATCAGTCGGAGCAAGTTCTTTCAACTGTTCTAGTCCTTGCTCAGTCAAAAGATGAGGCTCAAATAAAGCCTTGACCTTATTAAATTCTAATGTTTCTAGTATCTTTTTATTCATTTTCTTTTCCTTCGTAATGAGCGAACGAATTTTTAAAATTCTCACTCTTTTCAAAAAGGCTCCTAAACTATTGATACTCAATGAAAATCAAAGAGCAAACTAGGAATCTACCCGTAGGTTGCTCAAAGCACTGCTTTGAGGTTGTAGATAAGACTGACGAAGTCAGTCACATATATAATCCAAGGCGAAGCTGACGTGGTTTGAAGAGATTTTCGAAGAGTATGAAATTGTAAACAAAAGGCTAGGAATAGTTCCCGCCCTTTTTATCCGATTATTTTGGTTACCCAGAGTTGTTTAATCACATGACTAGTGATGGGAACACTCTGGATAATATGTTTAGCTACAAAACTGTTTTCAAGTGAATTTTGAACAATTTGTAAAGGAACAGTCGCAAGAATAGTCAGTATCATCTGGAGGACAAATAAGGTCACAGCCACTGATAAAACTCCTGCACCTATACGGAAATATTGACCCGCTAGCTTTTTAGTCGGTAGAAGATTAAGAAAGAGACCCAGCAAACGACCAATGCAATAAAATATAGTAAAGGCTAAGAGGTAACCAAGACCTGCATAAAAGACTTTGTCCAGTTGGAAAAGTTGATTTGAAGGGAAAAAGAAGGTACCCTGCCCTTGCTGTGGACTTGCATATGGGATCAACAAATCAAATTGTTTCCCTAAAGATTGATAAAAATTTCCTGCAAGAAGAGCTGAAATCACAGTTGCTATAAAATAGTAAATCTGGAGAACTAATCCTCTACGGTAACCGATATAAAAGCTCCATGCAAGAACCAATAAGAGAAGGACGGAAATCATAGGGAATCCTCAATCTTGCTCTGTTCTTGTTTTGCTGCTACAACCTGATGACGGAGAGCTTCTAATTCTTGCTCCTTATCATCAAATTCAATCTCACGACTGAGTTGAGTTGACAAGCTATTGACTGCTAATAAAATAGCGATTGTCTCATCATCCGCTCCAGGCATTTGTTCTTTGATTGCTTCATATTTTTCTGTCGCGACCTTGGCAATTTCCTCCATAAAGAGGTTGTCATGCTCAGTTGTTAGGGTCAATGTTTTTTTGCCGAATGTAAACTTGTATCGATTTAAATTTGCCATAAAATTCACCTCACGATATTATACCAAATTTCACTAAGTTTGTCAGTTTTTACCAATTCTACAGCTTTTATGGTACAATAAGAACTATGGCAAGTATTACATTAACCCCGAGTGAAAAGGAAATCCAAGCCTTTGTTCAGCAATATGAACAGGCACTGACTCCTAGTAAAAATCCTTATATTCGCTACTTTTTGAAGCTTCCCCAAGCTAGTGTTTCCATCTACACTTCTGGAAAAGTCTTGCTTCAGGGAGAAATGGCTGAAAACTATGCCAGTTTTTTTGGTTATCAGGTCAGTCAAGGAACTAGCGGACAAAATTTCCCCTTGATTGGAACAGATGAGGTGGGGAATGGTTCCTACTTCGGTGGTCTGGCTGTAGTAGCATCCTTTGTGACTCCTGACCAACATGACTTCCTACGAAAACTAGGTGTAGGGGATTCTAAGACTCTGACAGACCAAAAGATTCGTCAGCTTGCCCCTCTGCTTAAGGAGAGAATCCAGCACCAAGCGCTTCTTCTTTCTCCAAGTAAGTATAATGAAGTCATCGGAGAGCGCTACAATGCCGTTTCCGTAAAGGTAGCTCTGCACAATCAAGCGATTTTTCTCCTCCTACAAAAGGGAGTCCAGCCAGAAAAGATTGTGATCGATGCTTTTACGAGTGCTCAAAACTATGAGAAGTACTTAAAAAATGAAGCCAATCATTTTTCTAATCCAGTCAGCCTAGAGGAAAAAGCCGAAGGTAAGTACTTGGCTGTCGCAGTAAGTTCTATCATTGCGCGTGATCTCTTTCTAGAAAATCTCGAAAATCTGGGTAGAGAACTTGGTTATCAACTTCCAAGCGGGGCTGGAACAGCTTCTGATAAGGTAGCTAGCCAAATCCTTCATGCTTATGGTATGCAGGGACTCAACTTCTGCGCCAAACTACACTTTAAAAATACTGAAAAAGCAAAAAAAATGCTAGAAAGGTAAATTATGAAATATTTAAAATCGTTTTTAAAAGAGTGGGGAGTTATCTTCCTACTTATTACACTAGTAGGTCTTAGCCGTCTCTTTCTCTGGAGCAATGTCCGCGTAGAAGGACATTCTATGGATCCTACCCTAGCAGATGGAGAAATCCTCTTTGTGGTTAAACATCTCCCAATCAATCGTTTTGATATTGTGGTTGCTCATGAAGACGATGGGAACAAGGATATCGTTAAACGGGTCATTGGTATGCCAGGAGATACCATTCGTTATGACAACGATAAACTCTATATTAACGGTCAAGAAACTGATGAGCCCTATTTAGCAGAATACCTCAAGCGTTTCAAGGAAGATAAACTCCAAAGCACCTATACTGGAACTGGTTGGGATGGAAAAAAGGGCGAATACTTTAGAACTTTAGCTCAAAAGGCTCAGGCCTTCACCCTAGATGTTAATTACAACACTAGCTTTACCTTCACTGTTCCAGAAGGTGAATACCTCCTACTGGGTGATGACCGTCTGGTATCTAGCGACAGTCGACATGTTGGTACCTTTAAGGTAAAAGATATCACCGGAGAAGCCAAATTCCGCTTCTGGCCACTCAAGCGTATCGGAACATTTTAAAAACTAGGAAGAGGCCGAGAATTTTCTATCTCAGCCTCTTCTCATTCTATTTTGACTAAATCTGAGATAAATTTTCTCAGACACTATTGTAAGGAATTTTATGGAAGTTTATTTTTCAGGCACCATTGAACGCATTATTTTTGAAAATGTCAGCAATTTTTTCCGTATTTTGCTCCTAGATATTGAGGATACCAATGCTGAAGACTTTGATGATTATGAAATCATTGTCACAGGTACTATGGCTGATATCATTGAAGGAGAGGAATACACCTTTTGGGGACAAATTGTCCAACACTCCAAGTATGGGGAACAGCTACAAATGACTCGCTATGAGAGAACCAAGCCGACTAGTAAGGGCTTGGTCAAGTATTTCTCCAGCAGCCATTTTAAGGGAATTGGGCTCAAAACAGCTCAGAAAATTGTGGATATTTACGGAGATAACACTATTGACAAAATCTTAGAAAATCCAGACAAACTCCAGTCTATCTCTGGACTCTCTGCTAAAAACCGTGAAGCCTTCATCTCAACTCTTCGCCTTAATTACGGAACAGAGATGGTCTTAGCTAAACTGGCTAATTACGGAATCCCAAATAAACTAGCCTTTCAGATTCAAGACTTTTACAAGGAAGAAACGCTAGAGATTGTCGAGAATTATCCCTATCAACTGGTTGAGGATATCAAGGGCTTGGGATTTACCATTGCTGACCAACTGGCCCAAGAATTGGGAATTGAGAGTCAAGCTCCCGAGCGCTTCCGTGCGGGTCTCGTCCATAGCCTCTTTCAAGGTTGCATGGAAACGGGAGATACCTATATGGAAGCTAGAGACTTGTTGGAGCAAACCCTCAACCTTCTTGAATCCTCCCGTCCAGTCGAACTAGAGCCGAGTCAAGTTGCCCAAGAGCTTGCTTATCTGATTGAAGAAGATAAGGTCCAGCAGATTGATACCAAAATCTTTGATAATAGCCTCTTTTTTGCAGAAGAAGGGATTCGTAGCCATCTCATCAGAATCCTCGAAAAAGGGCAGAGTAAAAAACAGGATCTAGAAACCATTCAAGAACATATCGCAACTGTTGAGGAAGAACTGGGGATTGAGTATGATAGTATTCAAAAACAGGCCATCTGCGATGCAATCCAAAACAAGGTCTTTATCCTTACAGGTGGACCTGGTACAGGTAAGACTACTGTTATCAACGGCATTATCGCTGTCTATGCTCTCTTAGAAGGACTAGATCTCAAGAAAAAGAACAATCTGCCCATTCTCCTAGCCGCTCCCACTGGTCGCGCAGCTCGTCGCATGAATGAATTAACAGGACTACCAAGTGCAACTATTCACCGCCACTTGGGTATGACTGGAGACGACGATACCAGCCATCTGGAAGATTATCTGGATGCTGACTTTATCATTGTTGACGAGTTTTCCATGGTAGATACTTGGCTAGCTAACCAACTCTTCTCCAATATCTCCTCTACCAGTAAAATCCTCATCGTTGGAGATAGTGACCAGTTACCTTCTGTCAGTCCTGGTCAAGTCCTAGCAGATTTACTTCAGATACCAACCATCCCTCAAACACGTTTGGAACGAATCTACCGTCAGAGCGAAGAATCAACCATCGTCACTCTTGCAAGTCAGATTCGTCAGGGAATATTGCCTGCAGATTTTACCCAGAAAAAAGCAGATCGCTCCTACTTTGAAATCGCTAGTAACCATATCCCTGCTAGCATTGAAAAAATCCTAGGTGCTGCTATCAGAAGTGGCATCCCTGCTCGTGATATTCAGGTTCTTGCCCCTATGTACCGTGGAACTGCTGGTATTGATGCCATCAACCAGCTCATGCAAGACCTACTCAATCCTCCACAAAAAGACCAGCTTAGCTTTGAAGCTCCTCAGTGTCACTATCGAACAGGAGATAAGGTTATTCACCTAGTCAACGATGCAGAGGTCAATGTCTTCAACGGAGACTTAGGCTATATCACAGACTTGATTCCTGGAAAATACACTGAATCTAAGCAAGATGAAATTATGATTGATTTTGACGGCAATGAGGTCTCCTATCCTCGAAATGAATGGTACAAGATTCGCTTAGCCTATGCCATGAGCATCCATAAATCTCAGGGGAGCGAGTTTCCTGTTGTTATCCTGCCTATCACCAGCGCAAGTAAGCGCATGTTAGAGCGTAATCTCATCTACACTGCCATCACTCGTGCAAAAAGTAAGCTCATTTTACTAGGTGAATTACAGGCCTTTGACTATGCAACTCAGCACATCGGAACGGCTCGTAAGACCTATCTAATTGAACGTTTCGCTGACTTAATGGAGAGCGCCGAGGAAACAACCCAACTTGCTACCGATACTGCCACTTCAACAGACATTGAACAATCCTACATTCTAACCGAAGACAACTGGTCTAATATTCCAGCCATGATTGGGATTAGCCAAGAAGACCTGCAGGAGATTTTCGGAAAATAAAGTATAAGAAAACCCACCGAATCCGGTGGGCTTTTTATCTTTTCAGATTATTTTACTGTTGCAGTGCTTGTGATCAATTCAACAGCTTTTTTCACTGCAATATCGTGTTTCAACATTTCAGATGAAAGCAAGCTTTGTACTTGTGCAACTTCCATGTTGTAATCTGCAGCCAATTGCTCGATTTCTTTTTGGATTTCTTCTTCTGAAGCGTCAAATCCTTCAGCTTTCGCAACTGCTTCGATAACAAGGTTAGTCTTAGTACGTGACTCAGCTTCTGCTTCGTATTGTTTGTGAAGGTCTTCTTGAGTAGTTCCAGTGATTTGGAAGTACATGTCAGGGTTGATACCTTGACGTTGCAAGTTTCCAAGGAATTCATTTACTGAACGGTGAACTTCTTCATGGATCATTTCTTCTGGAAGTTCAACGATTTCAGCGTTTTCTACAGCTTTATCAATTGCTGCACCTTCAACTGCATCCTTGTATGCTTCTTCTTTAGAAGCAGCCAATTCCTTGCGGTATTTTTCTTTCAATTCAGCAAGTGTTTCAACTTCTTCATCGATGTCTTTTGCAAGTTCATCGTCAAGAGCTGGAACTTCTTTAGCTTTTACTTCGTGGATAGTTGTTACGAATTTAGCTTCTTTACCAGCAAGGTCTTCTGCTTGGTAGTCTTCTGGGAATGTTACGATTACATCAACAGTTTCACCAGCTGAGTGACCTACCAATTGGTCTTCAAATCCAGGAATGAATTGACCTGAACCAAGTCCAAGTGAGAAGTTTTCACCTTTTCCGCCGTCAAATTCAACACCGTCGATAGAACCAACAAAGTCGATAACAACAGTGTCGCCGTTTTCAGCAGCACCTTCTTTGATAACCAATTCAGCCAAGTTGTTGCGTTCACGTTCGATACGCTCTTCAACGTCAGCGTCAGTTACTTCTTTTTCTACATCAACTGATACTTCAAGGTTTTTGTAGTCGCCCAATTTAACTTCAGGTTTTGTAACAACTTCAGCGGTGATAACCCAGTCTTGACCTTTTTCCATAGAAGTTACGTCAATTTTTGGTTGTGCAACGACTTCAAGACCAGCTTCTTTTACAGCTGCTTCATAAGCGTTTGGCAAAAGAGCGTTCATAACGTCTTGGTAAAGTGACTCTTCACCAAATTTTTGGTCGAAGATAGGACGTGGAAGATGACCTTTACGGAAACCAGGAACGTTAAGAGATTTCTTTACTGAGTTAAATACACGATCCAATTCTGGTTTGATTTGGTCTTGAGAGATAGTGAAAGTCAAGACACCACGGTTTGTTTCTTTGTTTTCAAATGATACAGACATTCTGTCATTTCTCCTTAAAATTTTTTTAAATACAGTCTATTATATCATATACTAGTAACTTTTTTCAAGTCAGAACCGAGTTTTCAGACTTGCTTGAGATACTTGTTAATTCTAAATTACTGTTTTTGGCTAAAAGTATCCAATTTACCGAATAAACCTTGCTTTGGCTCCAAAAAATTCATCTAGAAGTCCTCATGGCCAACCAAGTGATGCTGAAAGGCATAGACTGCTGCTTGGGTGCGGTCGCTAACCTGAAGTTTAGCAAGGATGTTTGAAACATGAGTTTTTACAGTTTTGAGGGAGATAAACAATTCATCTGCGATACGCTGATTTTCATAACCCTTAGCAATTAGTTGAAGGACATCCCGTTCACGCGCAGTCAAGTCTTCATGAAGTTCAATATGATTACGGTTGTATTCTACCTTCTTACTCACCTCTTGTTCAATAGCTAGCTCTCCAGCCGCTACCTTACGAACAGCGTGTAGCAACTCATCTGCGCTTGAAGTCTTAAGCATATAGCCTTTAGCTCCAGCATTCAAGACTGGCATGATTTTTTCATTGTCAAGATAAGAGGTCACAATCAAGATTTTAGCCTCTGGCCATTCTTTGAGAATAGCAAGTGTTGCATCAATCCCATTGACTTCAGGCATGACAATATCCATGACAATCACATCTGGACGAAGCTCCAAGGCCATGGAAATTCCTTCCGCACCATTGGTTGCTTCTCCTACAACCTCTACATCATCTTGTAATTCAAAATAACTTTTTAAACCCAGACGCACCATTTGGTGGTCATCTACTAATAATAGTTTCATTTCATTTCCTTTTGTTAGTCACTCAAGCAAGGGAATGCGGATATCCACTGCCAAACCCTGCTTAGGAGCCGTCATCAATTGTACTGTCCCAGCCATATCTTCCACTCGTTCTTTGACATTGCGTAGACCATAGCTTAGTTCATCAACATCATCTAGCTGAAAACCACGACCATTGTCTACTACCTTCAACTGCAAACCTGTTTCCGTTTGATAAAGGTAAACATCTAGACATGAAGCTTGGGCATGACGGAGTGTATTACTAATCAATTCTTGTACAATCCGAAAAATATGTTCTTCAATCTTTTTAGGGAGTGCAGTTACCTGATATTTAAAGCTTACCTTCAATTCACTTTTTTCTTCTAGCTCTTTGAGGAGTAGCTGAATACCCTCCACCAAGCTTTTTTGTTCCAGTTCAATTGGTCGTAAATGCAAAAGAAGAATGCGCAAGTCTCTTTGAGCTGTCTCTAAAATGGCAGTCACACTTTGGAGTTGTGTTTGCATCTTCTCTCTGTCTAATTTGGAAGCTTGTTGACTGAGCCCTGATAAAATCATATGGGCAGCAAAAATTTCTTGGCTAACTGTATCATGTAAGTCACGCGCGATTCGCTTTCGCTCCTTTTCAACAATTTCTTCTTCTTTGACCAAGGCTTGATTGTCCGCTTTTTGAATAGCTTCTGTCAACAAACCGAGCTTTCCTGACAAATTTCTAAAATTTGCGTCTAAGTCAGCATCTCCCAGACTTTCTATATCTTTGCCAGCTAGGAGACGTTTGAGATTTGCTTGGATTCTTCTCTTTGAAATTTCGTCAACCATTGTCCAGAATAGGACTAATAAAAAGGCTAAGGCAAGACTAAACATCAGGGCTAGAAAAAGGACTTTTTCTGTCTTTTCTAGATCCTGAAAAAGAGAAGTCCACTCCAAATCCAAGATCTTAAAAATGCTTCGAAATAGAAAAGCAACAAAGAGAAATGAGGTGAGACCAATTAAAATATAAGGTTGTTTTTTCATCCTCTCACCACCTCAACATCTCCAACCATGGTTGTCAAAAGTATCTTAACACTCTTAGGACTCTTAAGATAATCTCTGGTTTCTTGATGAAATTGTTCATTACGTAGAGCACGTTTAGGCTGGTCAAAAAAAGTTAAGTCTCCGTACAGAGAATTGACACTAAGACTGACTTCAACATCTACTGGTACAATAATTCTAGTCGTACCCACCAGTTTTCTCAAGATGATGACATTATCATGATTGCTCAAAATCACATGTTCTAGATGAATGGTATCCTTCCCCATGAGACGAAAAAGGTTGATATCATCAAAGCGGCAAGTCTGGTAGCTTGAAAAGTGGTGAAGATTCCCAAACCAGCGATTTTTCTCCCTCTTTACTGTCACTACTTCTTCAAAGAACAGATTGGTATCTTCTCTTTCCTGATTCATCATGGGATAAAGCAAGAAGAGACTATAAATCAAAGCCACAAAGATAGCTAAAATGACAAAGGGATTGAGCATGATGATAAAGAAAAATAGGATGCTCACTGCCACTAATATAAGGTTATTCCCCTGTCTTCCAGTATAGTATCGAATCAGCAGTAAAAATAAGAGCAAGATCAACAGAAAACGGGAAAAATGCTCTGATACCATCATAATCAGAGCTCCTGTTAATAAACAAGCTTCAATAAATAGAAAAATTTGAAATTTTCGCATGTATCCGTCCTCTCTATTTAATTGTATCACAAATCCCAAAAGTCACATCCGTCTGAGGAATGATAAAAAGATCGGGATAAAAATCCCGACCTCCTCACATTTGGTCTTTTGCTTCTTTTAATTTTCCATAAAGGAGATAGTCGACCTGCTGCAAATCCTCAATCCTTGCGCAATTAAGGGCACACATAATCAAGCGTAGGTCTTCCTTCCAGCTTTCAACAATGGAAATAACGACATCAACAGAGTAATTTTCAACCAGCTCTAACATAGTGCGTGATAGACCAACTGCCTTGGCTCCAAACACCAAGCATTTGATGATATCTAGTGGATTGCGAACTCCTCCACTAACCAAAAGTTCCAACTTATATTTCCAGTCTTGGGCATTCAGAAGAGCTTGCATGGTCGATTGACCCCAATCATTGAGGTAGTCACGTTGACCACTGCGACGGTTTTCAATATAAGCAAAGCTAGTCCCCCCACGCCCAGACAAATCAACGGTTCGTATTCCCATCTCATAAGCCTTAGCAATGGTCTTCACATCCATACCAAAGCCGACTTCTTTTAAAACAAGCGGCACAGAGATTTGCTCAGCATAATCTTTCAGGTTATGCTGCCATAATCTAAATTGACGCTCACCTTCTGGCATAAGCAATTCCTGCATGACATTGACATGAACTTGCAAGAGAAGGGGATTCATCTCTTTGAGCGTTTGTAATCCTAGTTCAACAGGCTTGTCCAAGCCAATATTGGTTCCAAGAAGAAGATTAGGATGATTAGTTTTGACTGAAAAAGATTCATCTGATGGATCCCTGAGTGCGGCACTGTAGGAACCCGTTACAAATAAAATCCCACAGGCTTCAGCCACCTGAGCCAGCTTTTGATTGATTTCTCTCCCCTTATCGCTTCCACCCGTCATGGCATTGATATAAAAAGGAAAGTCCCACTTTCGACCTGCAAATTCTGTTGAAAGATCAATTTCATCTAAGTCATATAAGGGTAGCGAAGAATGAATCAGTTCAACTTCATCAAAACTATTATAAGTACTGTTTTGTTCAAGGGCATAGCGGATATGTTCATCCTTCCGATTTGTCGTCATGTCCTATCCTTTCTTGATACAAGAGCTCAATTCCTAAATCAGCCCAGCGTTTTTTCAGTAATGTGGTCGAATTTAGATCAAAGCTAAGTGCTATCCCACAGTCTCCACCACCAGCACCACTGCTTTTAGCGACAGATTTTAAGTCTTGGCTGGCATTTTTTAATTGCCTGAGCAAAGGTGTGTAAATATCTGAACTCAAGCCTTCTAAAAGTTGGCTGGCTTGTTCCAGCATGTCAATAATGGTTTCTTCTTGACCTACCTCCAAAGCCTTTACCAAGTTAGCTACCGTTTCTTTTGAAGCCTGTAAAAAGCTAGAGTTCATATTATCCTTGATTTGCTTGACCATGTGACTAGACACAGCAACTTCCTTGGTCCAACCAACCAGAAAATCAAATGTCAAGACCGGTTCAACGCTCCTAATAGAAAAGCCCCAGTCACGTGCTAATACAGCTTGCAAGTCTTCTTTTTCTAGCCAATCTGCCACTTTCTCACGGTCAAATGACTGATAGAGGACGAGGTCTTCTGATACGATACAGGCAATGTCCCCCATGGAGCCATTGTCCCCACGTTTAAGAAGTACCGCACTCGCCAATTTAAACAAGAGTTCTCTGTCAGCCAGTCTATCATAAAAAGCAAGCATGGCCTTGATGACCAAAACAACCACACTGCCACTAGAACCCAGGCCGAACTTCTTGCCCTCACGCTCCATTTTCCCACGAATGTCTAAAGAAAAAGGCTGCAGTTCAACTCCTTGGGCAGTTAGATACTCCTCCACTAAGACAACTGTTTCTTGAATCAAGGTATAAGAAGAATCCGGTCGCAAGTCTACACTATAGGAAAACATATCTGAGTAGAGTCGATAATCATTAGACGCTTTAATCTCAGCCGTCATATAGATGGGAATAGCCTTTATTAGCGCCAACTGTCCTGGTTCTAAAATGGCATACTCCCCAGCCCAATAGAGCTTCCCACAAGTTTTAACAATCGTCATCTTGGCTCAAATCCTTTGTTTTTGAAACTATTAAGCGATAGTGTTGACCTAAAAGTTCTGACAGGCGTTCTAAGTCCTCTTCTAGACAAAGAACCTTTACATTAGGGCCCGCATCCATAGTGAAGTAGCAAGCTTCCCCTTGTTTACGTAGCTGACGAACAAAATCCATAGCCTCATAACTAGCATCTGTCAGATAAGAGAAGGATGGAGTTGCAGTTTTTGTCGTAGCATGCATAGCAAGAGCGTTCTTCTCTGTCAATTCTCCAACTTTCTTAAAGTCATTTTCCTTGAGGTAGACCAACATATCTTTGTAGTCTTGTTCAGATTGACGAATCCACTCATCAAAAGTCGTAGAAGTTTCGACACAGAGCTTCATCCCATCTCGACTGGAAATTGGTTTTTTCTGGTCTTCCAAAACCAACATAATCATAGCTAGTTTTAAGTCAGTTTCGACAGGATAAATCTCTCCACTATCCTTGTCCCAAGCTGCCAAAGGTCCATAAAAACTACGAGATGAAGAACCCGATGCAAACTTAGCTTCCAAGGCCAAGTCTTTACGATCTAGTCCTAATTGGAAATAGGCGTTGCAGGCTTTTACCAAGGCAGATAAGCCACTGGAACTTGAAGAAAGACCTGCCGCTGTTGGCATATTGTTCTTGGTGTCGATACGAACAAACCCTGCTCCTTCAGGACGGTAGCGATCAATGATTTTACTCATCTTTTTATGTTCAGCTTCATTTTGCAACTGACCATTGATGTAAAAGGCATCCGCGCTTGCATCTCCTGATAAAGGAGAAAGTGTCGTCTCCGTAAACATATTTTCTAAAGTCAAAGAGATACTGCTAGTCGCGGGAACCATCTCTTTTTCTGCTTTCTTACCCCAATATTTGATAATAGCAATATTGGCATAGGAACGTACTGTTACAGGCTTTCGATCCATGTCTGAACAGCTCCTTTCTCTTCTAAACTTTCTGCTAGTTCTTGCGCTTGGCTTACATTAGCAACCAGGGCGATAATACAGCCTCCTAGACCACCACCACTCATCTTGGCTCCTAGGGCTCCATGTTCAAGAGCAGTTTCAACCAAGGCATCAGCCTCAAGGCTACTAACTCCTATTTCTTTTAGATTTCCATGAGCTTTGGTAAGAATCAATCCCAGCTTCACGGCATCTTTTGTTTTTATTGCTTCTTCAGCTTGTTTGGTCAACTCTCCTAGCGCATGCAAGAAAGGTAAGGCATCCTTGCCCTTGCTCTCAACAACTTGGATAGCTTCACGAGTATGTCCATAAACTCCGGTATCTGCAATGATCAGATGAGCTGATAAATCCATGGTTAATTCTTCAAAACCTACATTCTTGATAAAACGAATAGGTTGGTCACTAAGACAGGTCTTGGCATCTAAACCACTAGGATTCATATGGGCAATCATCTCCGCCCGATTAACCAAAATTTCTAATACATCATGCGGAAGTTCCGCTTGGTAATAATCAAATACCGCTCGAATGGCTGCAATGCTAATGGCTGCTGAAGACCCCATTCCCCGTTTTTCAGGAATAGCCGAGTCAATTTGACAACGGATGCACGCATCTTTAATATTTAGATACTCGAGAGAAGCATACACAGCCATAGACAAGGTGTCCTCTTCAAACAGACGCCATGGTGTCGCTGCTGGAACTACCCTACAAGTCACTTCAACCTCTAAAAGAGGTAAAGAAATGGCTGGGTAGCCATAAACCACCGCATGCTCTCCTATTAAAATAATTTTACTATGTGCCTGACCGACACCAACTTCTTTTGTCATTTAATCCTACTATCAGATGAAAATCATCTGTTTCTAGATAAAATTTTAGAACTTTATTCCTTTCTATTTTATTATATTTTCACAAAAAAAGCGATTGTTTCCTTTCACAATCGCTTGTTTTCATTACTGTACCCACTCGCCATTATAATTAACGTAGTAGCCACCTACTGTAGTATTCACAGCTAAGGCACCTGAACTATAAGCATAGTACCATTTACCATTAGCTTGGAACCAACCGGTCACCATAGCTCCTGACGAACGGAGGTAATACCAAGTATTATCGACATAAATCCAGCCAGTTTTCATATCACCATTTTGAGCATCTAGGTAATACCAAGTTGAACCATCTAGATACCAGCCTGTCGCCATAGCACCTGATGAACGGAGATAATACCACTTATTACCAAGATACTGCCAACCAGTTTGCATAATGCCAGTTTCTGGGTCTAGGTAGTACCACGGAGCAGGTTTGCTTCTGTCAATGCCAAAAGTAACATGGAAATCTTGAGTCCAACCCTTAGCAATTTCACCAATTGGTAGTGGATAAGAAGAATCGTCGTTGGAATTTCCTAGCTTATTTAAATAATACCAATGACCATCTTCATAAATCCAACCTGTCTTCAAGGCGTAATCATCATCAAAGTAATAGGCTCTCTTCTCAGCAGATGGATTGTACTTTTCACCATATACTTTTCCTGTATTTTCAGACGATTTTGCCTCTAAGACTTGTTTCTCTTGCTGTTCTAGCAGAGCGCCATCCGGACCAAAGTAAAACCATTTTTGTTGGAGTCCAATTTCTTTTACTCCATGATTATCAAATAAATTATCTCGGTAACCTGTCCCAGGAATTTCTATGTATTGCCAACCGACAACCATTTCTCCTCTATCACCAAAATAGTAGGTTTTGCCGTCTATTTTATGCCAATAGATTGCTTTATGGTTATCTTTTATATAATATTTTCTATTGTCCTTATCAACAAACTGTCCACCTGTAGTATCCGCAAATACTGTACTTGTTGCTAACAGACCAAAAAAGAATACTGCTAGTCCAACTTGCATCATTTTTTTCAAAAATTTCATTCTTGTTTCCTCCAAAATGATTGTAGCAAAGATCAAATCATATGTCAACATTTCAACGACTCAAAAAAAGCAGTTACAAAACTGCAACTGCTTTTCTATTCTTGCATGGTGTAACCAACACCACGCACGGTTTTAATGTAGCTCTTTTGACCTTTCACGTCAAGTTTACTACGTAGATAACGGATATAAACGTCCACTATATTGGTTTCGGTCGCACTTTCATACTTCCAAACACTTTCCAGCAATTGCTCACGAGTTAAAACCTTCTTACTTCCCATAAGGGTAGCTAAGAGGTCATATTCACGACGTGTCAGAGCAATCATTTCCTCACCACGATAGACGGTATGATGTTCTACGTCCATACGCAGATTACGATAAGCTGTCGGAACTTTCATCTGACTACAGTGTTGGTCGATGAAATCTCGACCTCGGAAGATAGCTGAAATACGACTGACCAAATCATCGATAATAATTGGTTTATAGATGTATGAAACAGCAAAACGCTGGATTGTTTCAAGTTGGTCTTGCAATTCTTCTCGATGGTCCAAGACCATGATCACCGCAGCTGGCTTGGTTCGACTCAACTTATCTGCAAAATCCTGAGCTGTCATATCCCCTAGATGAGCATTCAGTAAAATCAAGTCATAGTCTGTCTGAAGAGCCATGGAGAGGGCTTTTTGTCCCTCTCCTACCTGATCAACTCGGTATTGCTCTTTTTGGAGTTCCAGACTTAAAAAATGAGCTAGATTTCTTTCTTTCTCAAGTAATAAAATCCGTTTCCCCATGGTTGACCTACTTATTTTTCGTCATACCAAGAGTAGTGGAATGTTCCTTCTTTATCCTTACGTTGGTAAGTGTGGGCACCAAAGTAGTCACGTTGTGCTTGGATCAAGTTAGCTGGAAGGTCAGCTGAACGGTAGCTGTCAAAGTAAGTGATAGCTGCTGAGAATGTTGGTACTGGTACACCAGCTTGAACAGCAAGAGCTACGATATCACGAACAGATTGTTGGTACTTAGCAGTTACGTCCAAGAAATACTCATCCAAAAGAAGGTTAGCAAGATCTGCATCACGGTTGTAAGCATCTGTGATCTTTTGCAAGAAACGTGAACGGATGATACATCCATCACGCCAGATAGATGCGATGTCCGCAAATGGCAAGTTCCAGTTGTTTTCTTTAGAAGCTACACGCAATTGCGCAAAACCTTGTGCGTATGAGATGATTTTTGAGAAGTAAAGGGCTTGACGGATTTTTTCAATCAATTCAGCCTTGTCGCCTTCAAATTTGAAATCAGCTGGTTTTGGAAGCACCTTGCTAGCGTGTACACGTTCTTCTTTGTAAGTTGAGATGTAACGTGCAAATACTGACTCAGTGATGAGTGACAATGGCACACCAAGGTCAAGAGCTGATTGGCTAGTCCATTTACCAGTTCCCTTGTTTCCTGCAGCATCCAAGATATAGTCTACGATTGGTCCGTCTTGACCTTCGTCATCTTTACGGCCCAAAATATCAGCTGTGATTTCAATCAAGTAGCTGTCCAATTCACCCTTGTTCCACTCAGTAAAGATTTCAGCCATGTCTTCTGCAGAAAGACCAAGCAAGTGTTGCATAAGATCGTAGCTTTCTGCGATCAATTGCATATCACCGTACTCGATCCCATTGTGGACCATTTTCACGTAGTGACCAGCTCCATCAGGACCGATGTAAGTCACACATGGTTTTCCATCTTCTGGCGCTTTAGCAGAGATTTCTTCAAGAACGTCTGCTACCAAGTCATACGCTTCTTTTTGTCCACCAGGCATGATAGAAGGACCTTCAAGGGCACCTTTTTCACCACCAGATACACCTGTACCGATAAAGTTGATACCTGAGTTCGCCAACTCTTCATTACGACGGATGGTATCTTTATAGAAAGTGTTTCCTCCGTCGATCAAGATATCACCTTTATCCAAGTGTGGAAGAAGGGCTTGAATTGTCGCATCTGTACCAGGTCCAGCTTGAACCATAAGCATGATACGACGTGGTTTTTCAATTGAGTTTACGAAGCTTTCGATATCATAGCTTGGCACGAAGTTTTTATCAGGGTGGCAAGCAATCACATCTTCAGTTTTTTCTTTACTACGGTTATAAATAGCAACTCTATAACCACGAGATTCAATATTAAGGGCAAGGTTACGACCCATTACGGCCATACCAACAACACCAAAGTTAGCTTTTGTCATGTGACACTCCTCTTGTTTAATATGTTTTATTTTATCATGTTTATCTGTGAAAAGAAAGAATTTTGTAACAATTTGACTAGTAGTCTAAATCATCCGCATGTCCAGAACCATTCCCTACAAAGTAACCTGTCTTACAATTTAGGGTAAAGAGATAGGTACCATCTGGTTTATAAAGATTATAGTAGCCATTACCATTAACAATATTCACAGGTTCCAAAATGTATTGGTTACCCGTGATGTAGCCACGCGCACGCGAAGTCTCAAGAATGCGTTCAAGGACACCATCAGCGAATGTCCAAGCAGGATTACTACTATCACTAACAGCAGCTTGATTGTACGGTACTCGACTGACACTTCTTTGTAGGTTCACACCATTGCTTGCTAGTCCACTATTTAGGATATTATTTGCTGAGGCTGTTTCACCCGCTGAAGTTGATGCATTAGCAGAGCTGCTAGCATTGCTTTCAGTTGCTGAGCTTGACTCTGTTTGGCTTGATGAACTTGACTGACTACTGCTTGAGCTTGTAGAACTTGAAAGTTGACTCTTACCGAGACTAATAGCCTTATCTAGCAGTTTATCAATTTCAGTATTCCCAGTCTTAACTTCGGTAAATTTAGCATCTGCCTTTACTTTAGCATTTGTATCTAGAACACCATCTGTAATAGCTGGCGTTTCAAATTGAGCATTAACATCTTGTACTGCCTTGATTTGTGTTTCAAGACTATCGTATTTTGATTTAGCAAGAGTATGCTCTCTAGCGCCCTCAAGTTTATCTAAAAGTTCTTTAAGCTGATTTAGTTGACTAAACTGACTATTTTTTAGGGCAGTTTTATTCTCATCAGTATAAAAAGTGTCATAGAGACTGTTAAATTGATCAAGAATTGCTTGATTGCTTACTAAACCTGCATCAGATGACTGAGACTGAATTTCTTGTGAAGAACGCGTAATTTGACGATAAACGTAGTAGCTACCCCCAATAATCAAGACAATAATCGCTAAAATAGCTGACAAGATGACCCACAGTTTTTTGCGTCGTGGCTCATCCTCTTCTTGAAGAGAGCGAGCTAGAATTGGGGTTTCTTCTTGTGAAGTTTCCTCATTATCTACCTGTTCTGGTTCAAATACTTCCTCTACAAGATTTTTATCCATAACTAAAGTTTCTTCTAGTGGCGAAAGGAGAACTTCTTCAGTTGCTACTCCCTCTTCTTCAGCAAACTTTTCTGACTCAGAGACTTCTTCTACTGGTTCCACCTCTTCTTCAATCGTTTCTTTAGCTTCTTGGATCAAATCATCTAGACTTTGCAGTTCCTCTTTCTTCGCCTGAATGTTTGTAAATTTATCAGCTTCGATTTCTTCACGGTGTTGTTTAATGTATTTGTCCAAAATCGTATCATCAGGAGTTACTCCTGCTTCGATTTCTTCATTTTTTCGAATAACTTGTCCAACTGTTAGATCCTTAGCTTCCTCAAAGTCAAACTGAGGTTCTTGGGAGATTTTCTCCGGTTCTAACAATTCTTCTTTTTTATCCTTCTGATCCATGGCAGCTCCTTTCTAATCTGTCAAATTTCTTTTGACACGTTGACCAAAATATTGATACATATCAACTTTCAAAGTACCATTATAGAGTTTTCGTTTTTTATCCGCCTGACTACCATATTTACTTTCAAAGGCTTCATCACTTGTCAGAATAAACTTACTCCAAGTTTTGAGTGGTTCAAAAACCTCACCCATTTCAGCATAAAGTTTAGTTACTCCTGCATCATCTGACAGACGTTCACCATATGGTGGGTTAGAAATAATAACTCCATTAATCTTATCCGTACGCAAATCCTGTACGCGCATCTGTTTAAAGAGAATATCTCCAGATACTCCTGCTTCCTGGGCATTGGCCTTGGCAATTTCTACCATACGACCATCGATATCACAACCCATAATATCCAGTTCAATCTCTCGATCTATCTGCTTGCTTGCCTCAGTTCTGACTTCTTGAATCAAGCGGTCACTAACCCAGTTCCACTCTTCAAAAGCAAATGAACGACGCAAACCTGGTGCCATCTTGCGCGCAATCATAGCCGCCTCAATACAGAATGTTCCCGAACCACAGGTTGGATCAATCAAAGGCTTATCAGGGTACCAGTTTGACAGTTGCAAAATCGCAGCTGCCATATTCTCCTTGATTGGAGCACCACCTTTTTCAGTACGATAACCACGTTTAAAGAGACTTGAGCCAGTTGTATCAATCATAACAGTCGCTATATCTTTCAAAATGGAAACTTCAATCTTGAACTCTGGACCATTCTCCATCAGGGGAACACCTTCTGGTCGGGCATAGTGTTTTTGTAGTTTCTTAACGACTGCCTTCTTAGAAATCGCCTGCACACTTGGCTCATTGTGTAATTTTGACTTGACACACTTAGCCTTGGCAATTGGGAAACGAGCTCCAAGTGGGAGATAGTTCTCCCAATCTAGAGCAAAAACACCTTGGAAGAGTTCTTCAAATGTTTTTGCAGGAAAAGTTCCCACAACAATTTTGATTCTATCCGCAGCTCTTAGCCACAGGTTGGTTTGGATAATCGCTTTAACATCACCTTGAAAACGAACACGCCCATTTTCAACTTGACAATCATAACCCAAATCTCTCACTTCACGTCCAACTACAGCTTCCAAACCCGCCGCAGCAGTCGCAATTAAATTAAATGTTGTTTTCATTTCAGTCTTTTATAGACCTTTCTTTATTCACTTTAAAAAATGAGGTTGAGAATATATCTCAGCCCCAACCTATATGCAATTTTCTATAAGCCATGTTTTGTTCCAGAAGTGACTAGGACCACTTCCTTCGATAATCATCTGTCTACCACTAGCAGCTCTAGCTGATAGCAGTCAGAGTACTACGTTCGTTTCCGCGCACTCCATGCCCCGACCAAAATTTGGGTTGCTAGCTTGAGGGGTTTACCGCGTTCCACTCTCTCTGTTTCCAGAGAGACTCCGTCACTGTGGCACTTTCAAGTCTACTCTGACATATCCTAAGACTTAGCCATTTCAACTGCCGTAACGATTTCTCGTCCCTAGGCTTATGGTTTCGCCTAGCACAAACACTACAGGCATCACAGCCTGTGCTAGCATGGACTTTCCTCATGAAAAGAAGCTCTCTTCACGCGATTATCCAAAAATTGCACAACAGAAGTATTCTTAGAAATCAGAATTATCCATGATTTGTTTGCCAAATACTTCTTTTTCAAGACGATTCAAACGTTTCAAAATATCAAAATTTGTCATAGAAGTTGTACTTCCAAGCTCTGCTGGTTCAGAAGCTACTGGAGTCACTTGAGGTTTTTTCGCCAATTCCTCTTTCAACTCTGCAATTTCTAAACGGAGTGACTTTACTAATGCTGCATAAGTTTCATAATCCTTGATGACATCATCCAAGAATTCATCAACCTCTGCTTTACTATATCCACGTACTTCTCTTCCAAAATCTTGCTCAAAAATATCTTTTGCTGTAAAAATAATACTTGCCATGTCTCTCTCCATTCTCAGTTGCTAGTATTATTATATAAAAAAAGGCAAACAAAAAGCAAGGTCAAAGGTTCAATTTTCGGAAAAATTTTCAGCTACTTCGTTTAATTCCTCAAATGTTAATCTTTTTGTAATATAGTTGTCTTTCTTTTTCATCAGTTCGTAAAAATACTTCAGTTTTGTTTCATTTTCTTCATCATAAAAAAGATAGGCACCATCTGTATTTTCAAGTAAGAAAAGTTGATAGTCTCGTAATTGACCCTTGTGTTCATAGTTCGGATAGGCGTATTTTACAAAATTAACTTGTTTAAATTCACTAAGTTTAACCTGATTTCCCTCATTCCAATTTTCCCCATGAGTCTCAAAATCAAAGATAGTCGCAAGTTGGAAACCAAAGTCATCTTTCATATCTCTGGCCACCTCTAAAACCCAGTGTTCAAATCCTAGAGTTCCCGTAAATACCAACCATTTCAATCCTTCGTCTGCCATTTTTTCCAAATCTCTACGAATGGCTTTTTTAATAATTTTTAAACGAATATCTTTTTCATTAAACAATCCTAAATCAAAGCTAGAATAGCCTAAAATCAAGGCTGTATGCATTTTTTCACCCTTTCTGTGCACCTTTATGGTATAATAGAGTGATGTTATTGTACCAATAAGGAGAATTATGGTCAACTATCCTCATAAACTTTCATCAAAAAAAAAACAACAAGTCACCTCACAAACTAAAAATTTCGCAAATCGTGGGATGACCTTTGAAAAGATGATCAATGCTACAAACGAGTATTATCTGACACACGGTTTGGCTGTTATCCACAAAAAACCAACTCCTGTTCAGATTGTCCGCGTAGACTATCCTCAGCGTAGTCGTGCTAAGATTGTTGAAGCTTATTTTAGACAAGCATCAACTACCGATTATTCTGGAGTTTATGAAGGTTTTTACATCGATTTCGAAGCCAAGGAAACCAAGCAAAAACATGCGATTCCGATGAAGAACTTCCATCCTCATCAGATTCGGCATATGGAACAAGTCCTTGATCAAAAAGGGATTTGCTTTGTCCTTCTTCATTTTTCTTCTTATCAAGAAACGTATTTATTGCCGGCACTTGACCTCATCCGTTTTTATCATCAGGATATGGGTAAAAAGTCAATGCCGCTTGACTATATCAAAGAATTCGGTTATGTGATTGAGCAGTCTGCTTTTCCACAAATTCCTTACCTTGATACAGTCAAACAACATTTACTAGGTGGTAAAACAATATGAACAAACAAACTATCTTACGCATCGCTAAATACCTCGGCATTGGTGTGATTAGCTTATTTATCGCAGCTTTCCTGCTTGGTGGTGGTGTCTTTCTTTACTATGCAAACAAAGCTCCTGAACTTTCCGAGAGTAAACTTGTTGCAACTACATCAAGTAAAATTTATGATAGCAAAAATGAACTAATCGCAGATTTAGGTGCTGAACGTCGTGTCAATGCTCAAAGTAGCGACATTCCTACTGATCTTGTCAATGCGATTATCTCTATCGAGGATCACCGTTTCTTTAACCACAGAGGAATCGATAGCATTCGAATAGCTGGAGCTTTCCTGCGAAACTTAACTAGTAGAGGTGGCCTCCAAGGTGGTTCAACATTGACGCAACAGTTGATAAAATTAACTTACTTTTCAACTTCTTCGTCAGACCAAACAATCTCACGTAAAGCCCAAGAAGCTTGGCTAGCTATTCAGTTAGAAAGAACTGCAACCAAACAAGAAATTTTGACATATTACATCAATAAAGTGTACATGTCAAATGGTAACTATGGTATGCAGACTGCATCTCAAAATTACTATGGTAAAGATTTAAAAGACTTATCAATTCCACAACTTGCTCTTCTAGCCGGAATGCCACAGGCTCCTAACCAATATGATCCTTATTCTCATCCTGAAGCTGCCCTTGAAAGACGAAACCTCGTTTTGTCAGAAATGCAAAGGCAAGGATACCTTACAGCTGAACAATATGAAACAGCCATCAATACTCCAATCACAGATGGACTTCAAAGTCTAAAATCTCTTAATAGCTATCCACAATACATGGATAACTATCTTAAAGAGGTTATTGACCAAGTAGAACAAGAGACAGGTTATAATCTATTAACAACAGGTATGGAAGTCTATACCAACGTCGACCAAGAGGTACAAAAACACCTTTGGGACGTCTATAACACTGATCAATACGTAAACTATCCTGATGATGATATCCAAGCAGCTTCTACTATCGTTGATGTATCAAATGGTAAAGTTATTGCCCAACTCGGATCTCGTCACCAAGCTAGCAATGTATCCTTTGGTACTAACCAAGCAGTGGAAACAAACCGTGACTGGGGTTCTACCATGAAACCAATCACAGACTATGCCCCCGCATTAGAGTATGACATTTATGACTCTACTGCCTACATGCTCAAGGATGTACCATATAACTTCCCAGGCACCAGCACTCCAGTCTACAACTGGGATCGTGGCTATTATGGTAACATCACTCTTCAAACTGCTATCCAACAATCTCGTAACGTACCAGCAGTTGAAACTCTCGATAGAGTTGGACTCGATAAAGCCAAAAAATTCTTAAACGGACTTGGCATTGATTATCCAACCATGGTATATGCAAACGCAATTTCAAGTAACACGACTGAGTCAAACAAAAAGTACGGAGCAAGTAGTGAGAAAATGGCTGCTGCTTATGCTGCCTTTGCTAATGGTGGTATCTACCACAAACCAATGTATATCAATAAAGTTGTCTTTAGTGACGGAACTTCGAAAGAATTCTCTGACCCAGGTTCACGCGCTATGAAAGAAACAACTGCCTACATGATGACCGAAATGATGAAAACTGTATTATACTCTGGTACAGACGCCTATATATCATGGCTTCCACAAGCAGGTAAGACTGGTACATCAAACTATACAGATGATGAAATTGAAAATTACATTAAGAGATACGATTATGTTACACCTGATGAAATGTTTGTAGGATATACCCGTAAATATTCAATGGCCGTTTGGACCGGTTATTCAAACCGTCTCACTCCAATCGTAGGAGATGGATTTAGAGTCGCTGCAAATATCTACCGCTCAATGATGGCATATCTCTCAGAGGATGATAACCCAGGTGATTGGACAATGCCTGAAGGACTTCATAGAAGTGGTGATTACATCTTCAAGAATGGGGCACGTAGCAGCAACTGGATTCCACAGTCAACTCAAGAAAGTTCGACTACAGAGAGCTCTAGCTCAAGTTCAACTTCAACAACTGAAAGTGAAAGCTCTTCAAATGAAAATACGAATGGCACTACCAATCCAAATGCAACGCAACCAAACTCATCTGCAAATCCTCAACAACAAAATCAACCCCAACAAAATCCACGAAGACAGCAATAAAATATAGAAAAAACTGAGAATAACACCTCAGTTTTTTCTATATAGTTTATATCAAACTTTTTAAAAATATGTAGAGAAACAACTGAACAGGTTAAATATCTCAATCGCAACCTTATCCCAAACACCAGTTAAATAGTCAGAAAAACTGTTTAAAATTATAGATAAAAGATACCTTATGTTTATGTAGTTTATCTATGAACTGGAGCATAACTTTGAAAGTCTGTTCTACTACTTCAATGCAGGGCTTGAACTAATAACTAAAATATCAAACTGATGTCTCAGGAATGATATCAAAAGGCCAGACTTTTTGTCCGGCCTCTTTTTTATTATTTGACATGGTTCGCAAGGTCTTCTTGCGCTTTTTTATTAGATTCTTCTTTTTCTTTCTTCCATTTATCTTGAGCTTTTTGATATTCATCAGCAGTTACTGGCTTATCTTGAAGTTCAAGGTATTTGTACAAGAGGGCTTCACTTGTTCCCTTGTTACCTGAGTAAGCAAATGGAAGTGTGAATGGCACCATCTTAGACAACATTGGTCGTCCAGTTTGAGAAGTCGTTGGAATAATCAAAGCACTATCTGTCAACCAAGCTTGAGCAGCAGCATATTTATCATAACGTTTTGAAACGTCAGTGTCTTCATTTCCAGCTTCAACAACCATCTTTTCGTAATCTTCCAAACCAACTTGTTTGGCAGCTGCATTGTTTGTGCCTGAATCAAATCCTAGGTAAGTCTTAGTATTTTCACCTACTGATGGTTTGATGATATCAAGGTATGTAGATGGGTCGATGTAGTCTGGAGACCAACCAACGTTATCTGAAAGGTCCCAATCTTCACCGGCAGCCGTTTCAGCAAAGTAAGTAACATTGAGGACTTCATCTTTTTGAAGTTGTTGAATGTCAATGACAACATTATCAGTTCCTAACGTTGCTTCAAGTGATTGTTTCAATGATTGAACACGTTGAACTTTTGTAGTATTGGTTTGGTCAACTGGCATATCCAAGTGGATTGGGAATTGAACACCCTCTGCTTGGAGAGCTGTCTTAGCCTTAGCAAATTCTGCTTTCGCTTTTTCAGGATTATAAAGACCATCTTGAGCGTCATCTAGATTGACATCTTTCCACTCATCACCATAGGTTACCAATTTTTCTTTAACTAATTCACCAAAGTTTTTACCATCTGCTTGAACAAATGTTGGTGGTACGAACAAGTTACGAAGGAGTTTGCTTGCTCCGCTTGCTCCATTAACTTGAGAAGCATAAGCTGTTCTATCAAAACCAAAGGCGATGGCTTGACGGAAGTCTTTGTTAAGAAGAGCTTTCTTAGTTGAAGTCTTTTGCTCGTCTGTAGTCTTAGAAGTATATTTGTAAGACTGACGGTCAATATTTGTACCAACTAAGAAGGTTGAAGAATCTTGTGGTGTATAAACGATATTGTCTTTAAACTCTTTTTCAAGTTCAGAGTAGCTTCCACTTGTTGGGAAGAGACGAGCCATTGAGAAACCACCATCTTTAAAGGTTTCTGCAAGTTTGTTATTATCTTGACCATCCCAGAATGAAAGTTTTACTTTATCAATATGAACATTGTCCTTATCCCAGTAGTTTGGATTCTTTTCAAATTCTACTGAAGATTTTGCTACCAATGATTTCAACAAGAAAGGACCATTATAAAGGATACTGCTTGGATCTGTTGCTTTAGCAAAGTCACTTCCTTTAGAAGTAAGGAATTCTTCATTGACTGGTGCAAGAATTCCCATGGTTGTCTTAGAGTTCCAGAAGCTTTCTGGTTTGTTCAAAGTGTATTGAACTGTCTGATCATCAATTGCCTTGATTCCAACTTCAGAAAAGTCTTTAACTTCACCTTTCACATATGCATCCAGACCCTTAATAGAATCTTGGACGAGATAAAGGGCTTCTGATTTATTATCAGCTGCATATTTAAGACCTGTTACAAAGTCTTGAGCTTTCACAGCTGCGTACTCCTCACCTTCAGAAGTATACCATTTAGCATCTTTACGGATTGTGTAAGTGTAAGTCAAACCATCTTGAGATACAGACCAATCTTCTGCCATTGATGGCACAAAGTTTCCGTAGCGGTCATTTTCCATCAAACCGTCAATGACGTTACTAGTGATATTAGCAGTTGCTGCTTTACCAGTTGTCAAATAGTTGAGGTTGTCTGGGTCGGTTTCATACGTGTAAGAAAAAGTTTTCTCACCTTTTGCGCTCGAACCTGAACAAGCCGCCAAAACACCTGACGCCAACAGAGTCACCCCTGCTAGAGCCATTACTTTTGAAAATTTCATAATAAACTCCTTTATGACTTTTTATACATTATAGTCCCTTTTTTGCCAAGTGTCAATACAATTTTCAGAATTTTTCAAATTGAATTGAAAACAATTGCTATTTTAAAATTATTTTTTACAATCAGTCACTTTTATGGCATTCATATTTGAAAAATCTCTTTGTTAGCAGTTTTCAAGTAAATCTTTATGATATAATGAAAGGAGAAAATTGAAAGGAAATACCATGTCAAAAGAAGTTATTGTTGAAAGTTTTGAACTGGATCACACCATTGTTAAAGCACCGTATGTCCGTTTAATTGGGGAAGAAACAGGTCCTAAGGGAGATATCATTTCTAACTTTGATATTCGCTTGGTTCAACCAAATGAAGACTCTATCCCTACTGCTGGTCTTCATACAATCGAGCACCTCTTAGCCAAACTCATCCGTACTCGCATTGACGGGATGATTGATTGTTCACCATTTGGATGTCGTACAGGCTTCCATATGATTATGTGGGGACGTCATACTAGCGCAGAAATCGCTGCTGTCATCAAGGATTCACTAAAGGAAATCGCTGAGACTACAACTTGGGAAGATGTCCCAGGGACTACCATTGAGTCTTGTGGTAACTACAAGGATCACAGCCTATTTTCAGCTAAGGAATGGGCAAAATTGATTCTTGAACAAGGAATTTCAGATGATGCCTTTGAACGTCATGTCATTTAACACAAAAGAACCGGCTTTTCAGCCAATGTCATTAAGTTAAGAAATTCAAATACAATTCTGTATTTGGGTTTCTTTTTTTATGTGCTAAACTGATAGTTAAGGAGGTACTTCCTATGATAAAACAGATAAAAGCCCACTTGAATAAGAGTA